>JAITQN010000135.1 GCA_031288865.1 Prevotellaceae bacterium | reverse complement strand
CAACGAAAGGAACTCGCCCTGCAACGCGACTATCTGGAAAGCTCGCTGAGCGTACAGGCGCACACGGCGCTCGACAATATGGACAAGGCCGTAAAGCAAATGGACGCGGCGAAAAAAGGCGTTACGCTGTCGGAAAAAGGATACCACATATCCACTAAACGCTACGAAACCGGCGCAGGAACAATGCTGGAGCTGCAAAGCGCCGCGCTGGCGCTGACGCAGTCGCGCCTGTCGTATCACCAAGCCATTGCCGATTACCTGAACGCCAAAGCCGACTACGAAAAGATAGCGGGCAACAATTAATTAAAAATATATAACGAACAATGAAAACGACGAAAAGAATGGTATCCGCGTTCCCGCTTTGGGGAATAGGAGGTTTATTGCTACTGGCCGGGTGCGGCGGCGGCGGAGCAGCTACCGAACAAACCGCATCCGCCCCAACGGCTGTGGAAGTGAAGGTGGAAACGGTGCACGTGCAGTCCGTAGAACAGGCGCAGGAGTATACCGGCGACATTACCCCCTACTCCAAAAACATGATCGCCAGCCAAACGGCCATGCGTATCGAAAAAATCCTTGTGGAAGTGGGCGACTACGTAAAAGCCGGGCAACTGCTGGTGAAGATGGAAGAGTCGGCCTACTTGCAGGCCAAGCTGCAACTGGAAAACCTGAAAACCGACTACAGCCGCTCGTATGCCCTGCACGAAACCGGCGGCGTATCGAAGCAGGTGATCGACCAGCTGAAAACGCAATTAGACGTCACGGAAGAGTCGGTGGCCAACCTGTATAAGAACACCTACCTGCTCTCGCCTATCGCGGGAATCGTGACCTCCCGCTCGTTCGACAACGGCGACATGACCGGCGGACAACCGATTTTGCAGGTGCAGCAACTGAAGCCGGTGAAAATAAAACTGAACATACAGGAGCAGTATTTCTCCGCCATCAAGCTAAACATGCCGGCCACTATCAAGCTGGACGTGCTGCCCGGCAGGGAATTTCAGGGAAAGGTACATCTGGTGTATCCCACGGTCGACGCCGTGTCGCACACGGTTACCACAGAAATCGTGTGGGAGAACGACCGGCTGGAACTGCGCCCCGGCATGTTCGCCCGCGTGGCGCTGAACTTCGGAACTAAAGACCACGTAGTGGTTCCCGACAAGGCGATCGTAAAACAACCCGGCACCGACGACCGATATGTGTATGTGCTGCAAAACGACCAAACCGTGAGCTACACGAAAGTGGAACTCGGCCAACGGCTGGGCGACCGCTACGAAGTCCTCTCGGGATTGAAGGACGGCAACCGCGTGGTGGTGGCCGGCATCAGCAAACTAATCAACGGAACCCTTGTTAGAGTTATGAACTAAGAGTTAAGAACTAAGAGTTATGAAAATATACGAAACCGCCGTACGAAAGCCTGTATCCACCATCCTCATCTTCATTGGAGCGATTGTGCTGGGACTGTTTTCGCTGAATAGACTGTCTATCGACCTGTATCCCGAAATAGAAGTGCCGATGCTCACCGTCGTGACAAGCTATCCGGGAACCAGCGCCGCCGACATCGAACAAAACATCACACGCCTTCTGGAAGACAACCTGAACACCGTGTCGGACCTGAAGAAAATCACCTCGCGCTCGCAGGAGAACATCTCCATCGTGGTACTCGAGTTCGAATGGGGCACGAACCTCGACGAAGCCGCCAACGACGTGCGCGACGCGCTGGGGCGCGTGGAAACCTACCTTCCCGACGACGCCGAAAAGCCGTTCATCGTAAAATTCAGCACAAGCATGATGCCTATCATGTTCCTCTCGGCCACGGCCAACGAGAGCTACGAGGGGCTCTACAAGCTGCTCGACGAGAAAGTGGCCAACCCGCTGAACCGCATCAACGGCGTGGGCGCCGTGAACATCAGCGGCGCGCCAACACGCGAAGTGCAGGTGAACGTCGACCCGAAAAAGATAGAAGCCTATCACCTCACGATTGAACAAATCGGGCAAATCATTGCACAGGAAAACGCCAATATCCCCGCCGGCGCTATGGACATCGGCTCGGAACGCTTCTCGGTGCGCATCGAAGGCGAGTTTGCCGAAAGCGCCCTGCTGAAAGACGTCGTGGTGGCCAACGTCGGCGGACGCGAAATCCGCATCAGCGACATCGCCACGGTGAAAGACACGATTAAGAAAATGACCGTTGAGGAAACCATCAACGGCCAAAAGGGCGTCAACATGTTTATCCAAAAACAGTCGGGCGCCAACACGGTGGAAATCGCCAGAGCCGTGCGCGAAGCCCTGCCAAGGCTGGCCAAAGACCTCCCCTCCGACGTGAAAATCGACATCTTCTACGACTCGTCGGAATACATCAACAACAGTATCGACAGCCTCACCGAAACCGTCATCTACGCGTTCATCTTCGTGGTGCTGGTGGTACTGTTCTTTCTCGGACGCTGGCGGGCTACGATCATCATTGCACTCACCATTCCCGTGTCGCTCATCACGAGCTTCATCTACCTTATGTTTACCGGCGGCACGATTAATATCATTTCGCTCAGCTCGCTCTCCATCGCCATCGGGATGGTGGTGGACGACGCCATCGTGGTGCTCGAGAATATCGTGAAACACCTCGAGCGCAAAGCGCGTCCGCGCGACGCAGCCATCTACGGCACCAACGAAGTGTGGCTCGCGGTGCTCGCCACCACCCTCACGGTGGTTGCGGTGTTCCTGCCCCTCACGATGACCGGCGGGCTGGCCGGCATCATGTTCCAACAGCTCGGCTGGATTGTGTCTATCGTGATTATCATCTCCACGGTGGCCGCCATCACGCTTACGCCGATGCTCTCGTCGAAAATGCTGATGTTCCGCCCGGCGCATTCCTACAAGGGAATGGGCGTTATCTTCAAACCCATCGACAAGTTCCTCGACAGGCTCGACGGCGGCTACGCACAGCTGCTGCGCTGGGCGGTACACCATCGCGCGGGCACCATCGCCGGCGCGCTGGCCATCTTCCTGATAAGCCTGCTGCTGCTCACACAAGTGCCTACCGACTTCATGCCCGAAAGCGATAACGGACGCATCGAAGCCACCGTTGAACTCCCCGTGAACGCCAACCTCGAACAAACCACCGAAGTGGCACACCGCATCGAGAGGGCGATGCTGGCCGCCTGTCCCGAAATACGGCTCATCTCCGTAAGTTCCGGCGCCGACGATCAGGGCGGCTTTTCGGCGCTGTTCGGCAACTCGGGCGTCAACATCATTTCCTACGGCGTGATATTAGTGAAGAAGCACGAACGCACGCGCACACAAGCCGAAATCAGCGACGTGCTGCGTGGAGAAATCGCCAAGTTCCCCGAAGTAGTAAAATACAGCGTAGGCTCCGGCGGTGCGGGCGCAGGCATGGGCAGCAGCAACACCGTTGACGTAAAAATATTCGGCTACGACTTCGACGAAACCACCGCCATTGCCGAAGAACTCGCCGGGCGCATGCGCGGCATCAAGGGCGCACGCGACGTGAAGATAAGCCGCGAGGCCATGAAAGTGGAACTACAAGTGGACTTCGACCGTGAGCGGCTCGCGCAGTTCGGCGTGAACACCGTTACGGCGGCCAACTACGTGCGCAACCGCATCAACGGCCTCA
This sequence comes from Prevotellaceae bacterium, assembly GCA_031288865.1. GTDB lineage: Bacteria > Bacteroidota > Bacteroidia > Bacteroidales > UBA932 > JAIRLC01. Next base: position 18,228 of record JAITQN010000135.1, on the reverse strand, counting down.
CCGCCTCGCTCTACCGCGAAGACGGCGAAGAATACGACATCATCGTGCGCTACGACGAAACGTTCCGCACCACCATCGACGACATCGAAAACATCCTCCTCTACAACAGCGCCAACGGCAGAATCCGCCTCAGCGAAGTAGCCGCGGTAGAGGAACGCTTCACCCCGCCGGTCATCGAACGCGAAGACCGGCAACGCGTCGTAACCGTATCGGCAGCGCTCGGCGCGGGCGCGGCGCTCGGTGAAGTGGCCGCAGCCGCACAAAAGGAAATCGACCGGCTCACGCTGCCATCCACCGTGAGCGTCGCCATGGGCGGCTCGGTGGAAGACCAGCGGGAAATGCTGGTCGACATGATGACCCTGCTGGCGCTAATCATCATTCTGGTGTATATCGTTATGGCCACGCAGTTCGAGTCGTTCTCCATGCCGTTCATCATCATGCTGTCCATCCCGTTTGCCTTCACCGGCGTGTTCCTCGCGCTGTGGATGACGGGCACCTCGCTGGGCATGGTAGCCCTCATCGGCGCCATCATGCTGGTGGGGATTGTGGTGAAAAACGGTATTGTGATCGTGGACTTCACCAACCTGCAACGCGAGCGCGGCCTGCCGCTCAACGAAGCGGTAGTTACCGCCGGCAAATCGCGCTTGCGCCCTGTGTTGATGACCACGCTCACCACCATACTCGGGATGATACCGCTGGCCGTGGGCGGCGGCGAAGGCGCCGAAATATGGCGTCCGATGGGCATTGCCGTAGTAGGCGGGCTCACGTTCTCCACCATCCTCACGCTGCTGGTGATTCCTGCCCTCTACTCGACCTTCAACATCGGCCACGCGAAGAAAGAGCGCAAGTCGAACGCCGTAGAAACCGCATGGGAGAGTTAAGAACTAAGCATTATGAGAAATTTTCTGTCAGCATTACTGTATCCCTACGCCCTCTCGCAGGAAGAGAAGCGTCCCGTATACACGGCGCGGCTGTCGTCGTCGGGCAAGACCCTCAACAACGCCGATATTTGTCATCACATCGCCACGTGCCATCCCACATCACTGTCGGAAGAAACGTTGCTGCACGCCGTCAGCGCCTACTTCGAGAACGTGGCCGACCTGCTCTGCAACGGCTACACGATAGCCAACGGTTACTTCACGGTGCGCGCCTCCATCAAGGGCACGTTTCTCTCGCCCGGCGACCACTTCAACCCGCAGCGGCACCGCGTGGACATTGAGTTTCAGCAGGGCGCCGCGCTGCGCAAACGGGTCGGCTCGATAAAGGTCAACGTGATGGGTGTTGCCCAGAACCGGCGCATCTCGGAAGTGACCGACGTTACTACCGGCTCCGTCAATCATCTCCTCACGCCGCATGGCATGCTCATCGTAGAGGGCAAGAAGCTCAAGATTTCCGGCGACAACCCCGCGGTAGGCGTATATTTCACGAACAGCCTTACCGGCGAAGTTTACAAGTTGCCCGGCGGGAATTTGCCGGAGAACCATCCGGCGCGTCTCCTGTTGATTATTCCCGACCTGCCGGCCGGCGAATATCAGTTATCGGTGGTCACCCAGTACGTAGGGCGCAGCACGCCCACGCGACAGCCTGTCACAGCCACTTTACACTACCTGCTCACCGCCGTGGACAGCGCCTCGCCGTTGGGCAACACCGGCACCCTGACCCGTTCGGGTCAGCCCGACAGACCCGGGCAGGTCGGACACCCTGACCCGGACGGGTCAGAGACGCACATTAGCACATTAAACCATTAATCACATTAACATGAAAGCAGTATTGATAACCTACGGACAGTCGCTCGGGCAACCGGTGGAAGACCTCTTAGACAAATTAAACATACGCGGCTTTACGCGCTGGCCGGAGACGTTCGGGCGCGGCAGCGCGCAGGGCGAGCCGCACTACGGCACGCACGCATGGCCGTCGAAGAACGGCACGGTACTGACGGTAGTGCACGACGACGAAGTGGCCGCGCTACTCTCCGCCCTCCGTCACCTGAACGACCAGGCCGAACAGCAAGGCCTCTCCGCCTTCGTGTGGAACATCGAGGACGAGTTAAGAACTAAGAGTTAAGAACTAAGAGTTAAGAGTTTTTTGCTTTAAGGGTTTTAATAGTAGAGACGAGTATGCAAATTAGTTCATCACAATCTTGAAAGAAACTCGTATATAAATTCGAATCTATATAATCCGTATCCTTAAGTAAGGACAACCAATAAGCTGTTTCATTCGCTTCTTTCAGTGATACGTTAAATTTATTGATGAAATCCGCAGTGCTTTGGGCATATTCCGCTTCGCAAATTAATGCTCCGATAGCCGTTCCGCTTCTTAAAATCTGCTTATACAATATATATTCTTTTTTATCATTCTTCAAAAATTGGGAAAGTCGTACAACCCTTACAGCAAAACGATAACTTTTTTCCCTCAATACTGATTCCTTCTTCATAACTCTTAGTTCTTAGTTCTTAACTCTTATGTAGTACGCCTGAAGAAGCTCCTTTGCTGCGGTAAAAGAACTTTTTTTCCCGTCGAGCACGGCTTGTTCGTAGCCGGCCAGGGTGGTTTCCACCGAAGGATTGTGGTAAAAATCGTTTTTCAACGCCTCGTCAATCGTTTCATACATCCAGTAGCGCGACTGTTCGCGCCGGCGGCGTGCGAAGTAGCCGTTTCCTTTCGTCAACGTAAGGTAGGCTTCTATTTGCGTCAGCACATTGTCCAGCCCTGTTTTCTCGGTCGACGACACCATCAGCGCTTTAGGCTCCCACCCCGATTCGGAAAGCGGGAACAGTCGCAGAGCGCTCTGGTATTGGGCTTGCGCCACACTTGCCTTTTCGATATTACTGCCGTCGGCTTTGTTAATCACGAGCATATCCGACATCTCCATGATGCCCCGCTTGATGCCTTGCAGTTCGTCGCCCGCGCCGGAAATCATCAGCAGGAGGAAGAAATCGGTCATGGAATGTACGGCGGTTTCCGACTGCCCCACTCCTACCGTTTCAATGAATATCGTGTCGAAACCTGCGGCCTCGCAGAGCACGATGCTCTCGCGCGTTTTACGTGCCACGCCGCCCAGCGAGCCTGCGCTGGGGCTCGGGCGGATAAACGCATGCGGGTTTACACTTAATTCCTCCATGCGGGTTTTGTCGCCCAGAATGCTGCCTTTGGAGCGTTCGCTGCTCGGATCAATAGCCAGCACGGCCAGCCGGTGTCCTTTTTTCGTAAGATACGTGCCGAACGCCTCGATGAAAGTGCTCTTTCCCGCGCCCGGCACGCCGGTGATGCCGATGCGCACCGACTTGTCGGCATACGGACGGCAGGCCTCCACCACTTGCTGCGCCAGCGCTTGGTGCGCAGACAGCCGGCTTTCGATTAAAGTGATGGCCTTGCTCAGTATCGTCACATTTCCGGCTTTGATGCCTTCTACGTATTCGTGCACTTGCAGCAAACGCTGCGGTATCTTCTTAAGAAGTACGGCAGCGTTTGGATTTATCATTGGGGGTTGCTCCACCCCGCTATTGACGATTAATGCGCTATCTTCAACAAGGTTCATGTTTATTTTTCCACCGCACCCGTTATCATCAATACCGGCGCGCTTTGCGAGGGGGCATTCGTCGACAAGGTAACCGAATAAAATTTATTTCCTTCTTCGCCTTTAGTATCCAGCACGGCCTTTATCACCGCTGTAGCGCCGGCTTTAACCGTTTTGGGCGTTGAAATTTTTAAGCATGCACATTCGGCATACGCCTTATGAATAAGCAACGGGTTCTTGCCGGTGTTGGTAATTTCAAATTCGGCGGTGACTTTCGTGCCCTGCTTCACCGTGTTGAAATTATAGGTAGTTTCCTTGAACGACACAGCCGGTGCGCTTTCGTAATCGGCCGGCGTGAGTTTGCTGAAATCCTCTTCAATGGTAGCCGCAATGACGAGTTTCGGCTCGTTGTGGGCTTTTCCGTTAACCGTAAGGCCCACGGGATACTTCACGATACCCCACTCCTGTTGTTTTACGGCGGCGGTATTGAACTTGCTGCGGATAAATCCTTTTTCATTTTTTTTCAGCGTGGCCGGCGACAGTTCAACAACCAGATGTTTCGGCACACCGGTAAACGCAAGCGACACCGGCTCGTCGCCCGTGTTGATTACTTCCACAGAATCGCTTTTCACGGCGCCCTGCGTAATGCGTCCCAGCGAAATTTCGCCTTTACGCAGGCGCAATGCGCCATAAGTTATAGGGTACTGTTCTTCCAACTTGGGCGCTTGTGCCACCACCCTTCCGCTGATATACAGGGTTGTGGGCGAAGGCGTGCCGTTGGAGTGTACGGTGAGGCTCTTATTAAAAGGCATCACCCCCGAAGGGTTATAGGTGGCCTTCACGAAGCCGCGTCCTCCCGGGGGCACCGGCTCTTTCGACCAGTCGGGAGAGGTGCAGCCGCACGAGGCGGTCACATTTTGAATAATGACAGGCTCAGCGCCTTTGTTCGTAAACTCAAAAGAGAATGTTTGTGGCCCGCCTTTTTGGTCGATTTCCCCAAAATTATGCGACGTCTTATCAAACACAATGGTGTGCGGCGCCTGTGCATATGCGGCAAGCGTCATGAAAGCCATCAGGCCGGAAATAAAGCAACGAATTTTCATATATAATAAATTTTTATGATTAATAATCGTTTTAAACAGAATTCGTGCAAAAATAATAAATTTTCCCATACCTCACACTTTTTTGCCATCACTTTTTGTATTTTTTAAGAATATATGTACATTTGTATGATTTTTAATTTTAAACTAATTTGTAATGGCTCACAAAATTGCTGAAGATGAGTGTACCGCTTGCGGTACATGTATTGATGAATGTCCCGTAGAGGCAATCTCTCCCGGCGACTTCTACAAAATTGATCAAGATGTCTGTATTGACTGTGGCACTTGTACCGATGCATGCCCAACAGGCGCAATTCATCCGGTATAAAATAGACCCCGAATTTTCGGGGTTTTTTTATATATCTTCGCAAAGAAAATAAAAGTAAATTAAACTTACGGTAAAGCAAAAAGCCGGCATTTTCCGTACCTTTGCCCCTGAATTTTAAGGACAGTATCATGACGAAAAAGAAAACCATAGCCTTGGTGGCGCACGACAATCGCAAACGCGACATTATCGAATGGGTGGAATTTAACCACCACATTTTTGAAAAATACCATTTGGTGTGCACGGGCACTACCGGCCGGATGATTGAAGAAGCATTGCGGCACAAACAGGGAGAGCGCATCAAACCTATTGATATCACGTTACTCAAATCAGGGCCTTTGGGCGGCGACCAGCAATTGGGCGCCATGATTGCCGAAGGCAAAATAGACGTGCTGATTTTCCTGTGGGACCCCATGCAATCGCAGCCGCACGACGTGGACGTGAAAGCCCTGTTACGCATCTCCACACTTTATAATATTCCGTCGGCCTACAACCGCTGTACGGCAGACTACCTCATCTCCTCGCCTTTATTGACAAGCGAAGATTATGTGCCTCGCGTAAAAAACCATTCGGAATATCTGACACGCAGCGTAGAGCTTTAACGCCTTATCGCCCGCACCATGTGTCGCTTTCCCATTGCGCCGGGCAGTCGGTGCACCTCGAAACCTGCATCCCGCAAAGCCTCTTTCACTGTACCTTTCGCCGAATAAGTAACCAGTACGCCGCCGGGAACTAAGGCTTGATATAATTTGCAGAACACGACTGCATGCCACAATCCCGGCTGCACGGCAGGGGCGAAAGCATCAAAATAAATTACTTCAAAATGCCCTGCCGGCACGTATTCCAACAAGTCAATATGCTTTTTGCACAGCGTAAAACAGGGCGACAACACCACCGGCATTTCCCAGCAGCACCCGTGCAAATGCGTCAATGTCTCTTGTTCGGGGTACTTTATTGCGGCCGCTTCCTTCTCGCTTAACGGATATTTTTCTACGGCTTCATAATAAACCGGAAAGTTCAGACGCTCCGCTTCCAGCCATGTCAGCAACGCATTCAGCCCCGTGCCGAACCCCACCTCCAGCACCCGCAACGGCGGTGGCGCCGGAGCAGCTATAGCATAGTGGAAACCCGCTTGCAGAAACACATGCAGCGATTCCTGCACGGCTCCCCGCGTAGAATGATACGTTTCATTCAGCTCCGGCACGAACAACGTGTGCGAGCCATCACCGGTGATTATAAATTGCCGCCTCATCGCACAAATATAGCGACTTTCAACGAGAACACATCCGCCATACACGTTTTTTTGATTTGACAGTAAAAATCATTAATATCAAATTTCTGTCAAAAAATACTTACATTTGCCGGAAATTAAATTTTATGTCAATGGCAACAAAACCCTATGACCGCAATGTTCCCCACAACCAATTACCGCTACTTCCCCCTCCCGACGAGAAGATTTTGACTATCGAAATCATGAAGGCCTTGAACAAGGCTAACCGGGCATTGGCGGAATTAAAAGGCATTGCACGGAAGTTGAACCAGTCGGTACTGATTAACACCCTGGCATTGCGCGAAGCTAAAGCCAGCACTGAAATTGAAAATATTTTCACCACAGATGACGAGCTGTACAAAACACTGTCGGATACCGTAAAAAACGACAGTGAATTGAAGGGGGGCGCAAAAGAAGTACTGCACTACCGCGAAGCCTTGTGGAAAGGATATAACCGGCTAAAGAAAAAAAATGAATTTTCGATCAACCTAATCGTCGAAGTCTACCAAAAAGTACAACAGACAACCGATGGCATACGCCCGCCACAAACCGAAACGGTAATTAAAAGACGAGGCAGCGGGAACCTTAGCGGTACGGTAATCTACACGCCTCCGAAAGGGACAAAGGTGATTGAACAAAAACTAAATAACTTAATCACCTACCTGAACGACGACAAAAAATACGACTACGACCCCCTCATAAAACTGGCAGTAGCCCATTATCAGTTTGAGGCCATTCACCCTTTTCGCGACGGGAACGGCCGGTGCGGCAGGATTATCAACATATTGCTGCTGATACAAAAGAAATTATTAGATATCCCAATGCTCTACCTGAGTGCCTACATCATCAACAACAAAGACGATTATTACGCCTACCTGAATGCAGTGACCGCCCGCCAGGACTGGCGAAAATGGATGCTATACGTACTAAAAGCCATAGAAGATACGGCATTGCTCACCATTCAAAAAATAAATGAGATCAACCGGCTATTCGACAACACCACTAAACTTATTGCGAAAAAACTACCCCATATACCAAAAGAGTCCGTAGAAAGAATATTCGAGCAACCCTACATCAGCCCAAAATGGCTCCTGGACGAACGGATCAAAAGTGTAAACACGGCAAAAAAATACCTCCGGCAAATGGAAACGCTGGGCATTATGATCCCGAAAAAAATAGGAAAAGAAGTTATATACCTGAATGTTGATTTGTTCAACCTGTTATCCGACATGTAGCATCAAGATTCGATTTGACAGGAAAAACAGCAACTGTCAATTTTTTTATATTTTTGACAGTTACCAATATCATTTGCAAAATTACAAATAAATCCCCATCTTTGTCAGCTATATAATTATAATACCATGGCTATTTTTGGCTCCGTGCTTAAGAAATTATTCGGCACAAAATCCGACCGCGACCTGAAGGCTATCATGCCTTACGTTGATAAAATCAACAACGTTTATGCTACTTGCGACAAATTATCAAACGACGAACTGCGTGCCGAAACGAACCGGCTCAAAGAAGTAATTACCACGCGACTGGCCGAATTGACCGCCAACAAAGCGGAACTACGGGAACAACTCCGCAAAACAGACGTCGAGGTATCTGAAAAGGAAGCTATCGCCACCGAAATCGACAAACTCACCAAACGCATTGATGAAGAAATAGAGGCGGTACTTCTGGAAATCCTCCCGGAAGCCTTCGCTATCGTCAAGTCTACGGCACGCCGATTTAAAGAGAACGCCGAACTCGAAGTTATCGCCACTGATTTCGACCGCGATATCGCTGCACACAAGGACAACGTTATCATCAAAGGTGATAAGGCGGTATGGAAAAACCAATGGATGGCCGGCGGCAACATGATTACGTGGGATATGGTGCATTATGACGTGCAGCTCTTCGGCGGCGTTGTATTGCATCAAGGGAAAGTTGCCGAAATGGCCACCGGCGAAGGAAAAACACTGGTGGCTACGTTGCCCGTATTCCTCAACGCCCTTGCGGGAAAAGGCGTGCACGTGGTAACGGTCAACGACTACCTCTCGAAACGCGACTCGGAATGGATGGGGCCAATCTACGAATTTCATGGCCTGTCGGTGGATTGCATCGACAAGCACCAGCCTAATTCCGACGCGCGCCGCAAGGCTTATCGCGCCGATATTACGTTCGGCACCAACAACGAATTCGGCTTCGATTATTTGCGCGACAATATGGCCATCAACACCAGCGACTTGGTACAACGCAAGCACCACTTCGCTATTGTGGACGAAGTAGACTCCGTGCTGATTGACGACGCACGGACGCCGCTGATTATTTCAGGTCCTGTAGCCAAAGGCGACGACCAGCAATTTAACGAGTTTAAACCTAACGTGGAAAAGGTTTACAACGCCCAACGCAACCTCGTGACACAACTTCTGAATGATGCGCGCAAACTCATCAATGAAGGAAAAACCGAGGATGGCGGAAAGCTTCTTCTTCGCGCCCATAAAGGCTTGCCGAAATATACGCCGCTGATCAAATTCCTGAGCGAAGCCGGGAACAAGCAACTTTTGCTTAAAACCGAAAACTTCTACATGCAGGACAACAACAAGCAAATGCACCTCGTCACCGACGATCTGTTTTTTGTAATTGATGAAAAGCAACACTCCGTAGAGCTTACCGACAAAGGGATTGACCTCATTTCGCAAAGTGTAAGCGACAATAAATTTTTCGTGTTGCCTGACATCGGCTCTGAAATTGCAGAACTCGAAAAAAGCGATTTGAAGGCGGAAGAAAAACTGAGCAAGAAAGACGCCATGCTGTCGGATTACGCCCTCAAGTCGGAACGCGTACACACCGTGAACCAACTGCTCAAGGCCTATTCCATGTTTGAAAAAGACGTGGAGTATGTGGTGATGGACAACAAAATTAAGATTGTAGACGAACAAACCGGGCGTATACTGGAAGGGCGCCGCTATTCCGACGGACTACATCAGGCCATTGAAGCCAAAGAGCGGGTCAAAGTGGAAGCGGCCACGCAAACATTTGCCACCATTACTTTGCAGAACTACTTCAGGATGTACCACAAACTTTCCGGGATGACCGGTACTGCCGAAACCGAAGCCGGTGAATTGTGGAACATCTACAAATTAGACGTGGTGGTCATTCCCACCAACCGCTCCGTTATACGGAAAGACTACGACGATTTAATCTATAAAACCAAGCGTGAAAAATACAACGCGGTTATCGACAAGATTGTGGAACTTTCCAAGGCCGGACGACCTGTGCTGGTGGGTACCACTTCTGTGGAAGTTTCCGAATTATTGAGCCGCATGTTGAAGTTGCGAGGCATCAAACACAATGTGCTGAACGCAAAACAGCACGCCCGCGAAGCCGAAATCGTGGCCGAAGCCGGCCAGGCAGGCGCCGTGACTATTGCCACCAACATGGCCGGTCGGGGTACCGACATTAAACTCGGCCCCGGCGTAAAAGAGGCAGGCGGATTGGCCATCATCGGCACCGAACGTCACGACAGCCGCCGCGTCGACCGCCAGTTGCGCGGGCGCGCCGGACGCCAGGGCGACCCCGGTACATCCAACTTCTACGTGTCGCTCGAAGACAACCTGATGCGTCTTTTCGGCTCCGGGCGTATCGCCGCTATCGTCGACCGCATGGGCATGAAAGAGGGCGAGGTGCTTCAACATTCCATGCTGTCAAGGTCTATTGAACGTGCACAACGCAAGGTGGAAGAAAACAACTTCGGCATCCGCAAACGCCTGCTCGAATATGACGACGTGATGAACTCGCAACGGGAAGTGATTTACACCCGCCGCCGCAATGCATTGTTCGGCGAACGCATCGACGTTGACGTGCAAAACATGATGTATGACTACAGCGCATCGCTGGCGCAGCAAGCACAAGACGGCAAGAGCTACGAAGAATTTTCATTCGATACTCTCCGGCAATTGTCTATTCAACCTGCTGTTGATGAGCAAGCTTATCGCGACACGCCGGCTTCGGCGCTTAGCGAATCGCTGTCGGAACAACTTATTACCGAATACCTGCGCCGCGCCGATGCCATGGCGAAACAGGCGTTGCCCATCATCAAACAAGTGTACGAAACGCAAGGCGCCACTTATGAAAATATAGCCGTACCTTTCAGCGACGGACAAAAAATGATGCAAATTGCAGTAAACCTCAAGAGGGCCGTTGAAAACGAAGGCAAAGAAGTGTCGCACACATTAAGCAAAACCATCACGCTTATAATGATTGACGAGCATTGGAAAGAGCACCTGCGCGAAATGGACGACCTTAAACAATCCGTACAGTCGGCCGTATATGAGCAAAAGGACCCGCTTTTGATTTACAAGTTCGAGAGTTACGAGCTATTCAGCGCCATGCTGGAGAAAGTTAATCGCGACGTGTTATCGTTCCTCCTCCGCGCCCACATTCCCCTGCGCGACCCGCAAAACATCAGACAAGCCGAGCAACGCCGCGCCGACCACAGCCGCATGCAAGCCAGCCGGCCCGAACTTTCGGCCAATAGCACCCAACCCAAATCGCAGGCGCCTGTGCATGTGGAAAAGAAAGTGGGACGCAATGAGCCCTGTCCATGCGGTAGCGGCAAGAAATATAAAAATTGCCACGGTAAGGGCGAATAGACAACCCTCTCAAAATTGCTTAATGCATTAAGCAAAAAACATAAAAAAATGTTTTGTGTATTAAATAAAAATGTATACTTTTGCGCATTATAATAAACAAAATGTCATGGAGCGCTTAATAGAAATACATCAAAAAAAGATGCATGGCACAAACCTCGACTTCATTCGTGGTGACATGGATACTATTCCATGGGAAATGCGACTCATTGGGATTAAAGGCGCCCGCGGCATCGGGAAGACCACCCTTTTGCTGCAGTATGCAAAAAAACACCTGCCGAGTGACAGCACGCTTTATGTCAGTCTTGACAACATTTGGTTCAGCGAAAACAAACTTGTGGAACTTGCCGATCGTTTTGCCAAGCGTGGCGGAACGCACCTCCTCATTGACGAAGTGCACAAATACCCCAACTGGTCGCAAGAGATAAAAAACATCTACGACGATTACCCTGAATTAAAAGTTGTATTCACAGGCTCGTCGTTGCTTCAAATCCTTAACCAGCGCGCCGACTTAAGCCGCAGGGCGATGCCGTACAACATGCAGGGGCTTTCGTTTCGCGAATACCTCAACATGACGCAGGGCACCGATTTTCCAGCGCTAAGCCTCGATGATATTTTAAAGAAACACGGACAAATCGCGAAAGACATTGTTCGCCGCATACCACCTATAAAATACTTTGAGACTTACCTTAATAAAGGATACTACCCGTTTTTTAAAGAATCGGAAGTGACATACCACGACCGTATTCAGGAAATTGTGAATATGATTATTGAATTGGAACTGCCGCTCTTGCGCAATGTGGAAGTAGCATACACCAACAAATTAAAACAACTGCTCTTTATTATTGCGCAGGCTGTGCCTTTTATTCCCAATGTGAGCAAGCTCAGTGAGCGTATTGGGGTAAACCGCAATACACTCCTCACCTACCTTCACTTCCTGGGGCAGGCCGAGCTGACTAAGAACATTTTTAAGCAAGCGGTTGGCATCAGCATGTTGCAGAAACCCGACAAACTTTTTCTCGACAACCCCAACCTGGTATATGCTTTGTCTATGGAAAAGCCCAACATCGGAAATTTGCGCGAAACTTTTTTCATAAGTCAATTGAGTAAAAAGCATACCATAAATTACACCGATAAAGGAGATTTTCTTATCGACGGGAAGTTTACGGTTGAAGTAGGCGGGAAAAACAAGACAAGCCAACAGATCCGGCATGTGAAAAATGCATTTTTGGCTATCGACGATATTGAATATGGTTTCTTAAATCATATTCCGCTGTGGCTTTTCGGATTTCTGTACTAAATCGCCTTCAAACTCAGGTCAAGGCTTTTAATCTGGTGTGTCAGGGCGCCTACGGAAATGAAATCAACACCACATTCGGCATAAGCGCGTAAGTTTTCGAGCGTGATGCCGCCCGATGATTCCGTTTCGTAGCGCCCGGCCACCAGCGCCACCGCTTCTTTTGTTGCAGGCAAATCGAAATTATCAAACATGATGCGTTGTATGCCGCCCACACGCAATGCCGTTTTCAGGTCGTCCAGTGAACGCACCTCCACTTCAATGGGCAACTTGCGCCCCGTAGCTTGTAAATACTCCCGGGTTTTTATAATCGCCTGCTCAACGCCACCCGCAAAATCAATGTGGTTGTCCTTCAACAGAATCATGTCGAACAAGCCCATCCGGTGATTGCCGCCGCCGCCGACTTTTACCGCCAGCTTATCCAGTGCACGCATGCCCGGCGTGGTTTTCCGCGTGTCGAGCACCTGCGTTCTCAAGCCTTTCAGCGCTTTCACGTAGGTGGCCGTTTGCGTGGCCACGCCGCTCATACGTTGCATAATGTTCAACACCAAGCGCTCTGCCTGCAAGAGCGAACGCTCCCGCCCTGTTACATAAAACGCGATGTCGCCCGATTTCACCTGCGCGCCATCTTTCAGCAACTGCGCCACTTCCAAGTGCCGGTCGATTCGCGCGAATAACTGCTTTGCGATTTCAATACCCGCTATCACCCCTTCTTCTTTCACCAGCAGCTTCATTTTCCCTTCCGCCTCCGGAGAAATAACGGCCAGCGAAGTGTGGTCGCCGTCGCCGATGTCTTCTGCTATGGCCAGCGTGAGCAGATCGTCAATATATTTTTGCATATCCATTATTCTTCCTTTTCCAGCCGGACTTCCTGAATTACGGCAGCGCCGTCATTTTCTATACGAACAAAAATCGTAGCCCGATACAGCAGGTCTTCCGCATTGGTTATTTCGGTGACCGCGTATTTCAGATACTCTTTCCCGCTACAATGTTTTAATGTAATTCGTTTCACCGACATGCGTAAAAAGAAATTGTTCGCAATTTGCGAGGCCTGCTCTTTACTGTATATCTTTACCTCGTCGAACATATCAAATTCTATCACCTTTGCAAACCGGTCGGAAAAGGCCTCCGCGTCATTGTTTCGCAACGCTTGTATGATGGGTTCAAACAGCTTTTCGCATGGGGTTTGCGAGGTTTGCGGTGTTTCCGCGGTTGCAATGAATGGAAAAAATAAAAATAACCAAAAGAAAGCGTTCATATTCTCTTACTATAATACGTTACAAAGTTCGTAAATCTTTTTCGAAAAAGAAAATTGTTTCATAACTTTGTATAATATTTTATGAAACGGAAAAACCATTTACTATTTAGCGCCCTCGGGTTTCTGATGGCAGCCCTGCTCACGCTCTGCGTATCGCTGGCCGACCTCCCATTGTCGGAAATCAACCAGCACGACATAACCCGCTACACCCAGAATCTTCACCGGCAAGAGAAATACATCTACAGCCTCGTCGAGCAAATCGATCCACAAAAAAACCTCTACGCGTCGTTGCCCTTCAGGGTGAGCAACGATGTCGCCTTCTTTATTTTTAAAGACGGCAAATTGGTTCACTGGATAAACGACGCGCCCATCGACGAGCAACAGCTGCTGCAGGCAGACACTATCAGCCATTTTGTTCAACTAAACCAGAACTGGTACATCACCCGCCGTTTCGACAAAGACGACGGCTACTGCATTGTGGTTACCGTTCCCGTGAAAAAAGAGCGCGTATATATCGACCAAAACCTCAAGAATAACGTCAATGCCGTATTCAGCATTACCAACAGCGTTATTATCGGGCCGCCATGCGACGACCAAGGCATAACCATTAGCGGTGTCGAAGGATACCCTCTCATAAACCTGTATACCTATAATCAGGAGACACGGCGCGACATCAACCTCCTGCTGCGATGGATGTCTGCCCTGTTTTTAGTAATCAGCGTATTTCTGCTCTTCCGGTATTCGGGACGTTATAAAACAGTGCCGCTTTTCATCTTGCTGTTTATGTTCCTGCGCGCGGTATTATTCTTCTCCGGCGATTTCCTGAAGCATAAGTTAGAGCTGTTCTCGCCGCGCATCTACGCCGACTCCTTTTTTCTGAGCTCCCTCGGAGATTTGTTGCTGCACGTTATTTTCATATTCCTCATCGTTGAGATTATTTACGGCCACCGGAAAATATGGGAAATTTATTTAACCCGGACAACGCGCGTAAAAAGACACTGCTGGATTGCCGGCGCGATCATCATCATCGGGGCCTTCGCCATAATGACCTGCCATATCCTGCGTTCGCTGATCCTGCATTCTACCATCAATCTCGACATACAGCACCCGACGGAACTTAATTTTTATTCTTTGATCGCCTATTTTATTCTGGCTGTCCTGTTCAGCACCTTCTTCCTCATGGCGCATACGCTCCTTCGCTGTGGCTATCCGACATGGCTAAACGCATGGAAGAAACAGACGCTGGCCGTTCTCTATATGATGTTCATTTCTATTTACACCTCCTTCGCCATTAATTACTACAACACGCAATCCGACCAGCACCGGAACGCTATATGGGCATATAAACTGGCCATGCAACACGACCACGACAACGAAATAACGCCGAGTTTCGCGCTGCCTTCAAATTACTCTTATGCCATATATTTAGACGCGAAGCTGGCCCAGTCGGGCAGCAATTTCAACTACCGCAGACTCGGCAGACGATGGGACTCCGACGAGTTTACAAAAATATTCCGGCATAACGAATATATCCATTATGCCTATAAAATAAGCGACAGATATACCGTTATAATCGGTCACAAGGAAGACACGCTCATTAATTATGCGGCTGGATTTTCCTACCTGTTTATATTTTTCAGCTGCCTGTTCTACTCGCTCCTGCACTTTGCGGGATGGCGGCTGCAATGGATGTGGACCAACAACGCGCTGCGACGCAAGATTACCCTGTCGCTGCTCGGCCTTGTGATTTTCTCTTTGGTGCTGGTGTGCACCGGAAGCTTGATTTACAATATCGCGCAATACAAAACCATCAACAGCCGGCAGATTGCCGAACGCATCAAGTCGACGCTGGCCATCCTCAACCATGAGCTGAACACCCTGCAATTAGACAATGTCCGGAACACGCCCGAACTGTCGACCATACTGACCCGCATATCCATCAGTTTCGATATCGACATTAATATATACGACACGCAAGGAAAATTAATAATCTCCTCGATACCCGAATTCTTCTCCAGAGGCATGAAAAGCGCCCGTATAAATTCCAATGCGATGCTGGCGCTCAGGAAAGGGGAAACCTCGCAGGTGATCCACCGGGAGAAAATCGACCAACTCGAATACATGTCGGTATACGTGAGCTATTACAACCGCGACGGGCAACCCTGCGCCTACATCAAGTTGCCCTACTTTATCAACCAAAAAGAAATGACAGACGACATCTCGACGATCATCACCTCGTATGCCAACGTCTACATCCTTATTATCATCATTGCGCTTATTATAAGCATCACGCTGTCTAATCAAATTACGCGCCCGCTTAACATCATCCGCCAGAACATGAAAAGCTTCGAGCAAAGCGGACGACTCGAGCCGATAGATTATAAGTCGCCCGATGAAGTGGGCGACCTGATACACTCCTACAATGCCATGATCGTTACCTTCAACGACAACAACCGGAGGCTCGCGCAAGCCGAACGCGAAAGCGCATGGAGAGACATCGCCCGGCAAATTGCCCACGAGATTAAAAACCCGCTCACACCCATGCGGCTCAGCATCCAGCACCTCATGCGCATGAAACAGAATAACGCGCCCCACTGGCAAGCGCACTTCGACGAAATGACCCACACGCTGCTCGAGCAAATAGAGTCACTATCGAAAACAGCCGCCGAGTTCTCCTCATTCGCCAAGCTCGAACAGCAGGAGCCCGCCACCGTGATCGACCTCAACGCCGTGGTAAAAGAGCAACTCTCGCTGTTCAACAACTACCCGAACATCACCTTCTCGATACACGCTAAAGCGGCGCCGGCCAACGTGGAAATACGCCGCGAGCGGATCCACAGGGTACTCATGAACATCCTCACCAACGCCGTGCAAGCGATAGACAAGCAGCCTCACGGAGAAATTATCATAACGCTTTACGAGCACCTCGGGCGCTACTGTGTGGCGGTGGAAGACAACGGATGCGGCGTGAGCGAAGAGGAGCAGGAGAAACTCTTTACGCCGAACTTCACCACGAAAACTTGCGGAAGCGGACTGGGGCTCTTCATCTGCCGGAATATTATAGAGAACTGCGGCGGAAGCATCAACTACGGCCCCTCGACACTCGGCGGGGCGTGTTTCAGCATTTGTTTGCCCAAGGCGGGATAAGCCTCGCGCCTACTTTCTCCGCATAAACAACTGCATGGGGCAGCCGGTGAATTCAAAATGCTGCCGGAGTTTATTCTCAAGGAAACGCCTGTAATCTTCGCGCACATACTGCGGAAGATTGCAAAAAAACGCAAACGACGGCGACAGCGTAGGGAGCTGCGTCACATATTTTATACGGATGTATTTTCCTTTGATTGACGGCGGCGGACAGTCTTCAATTTCCTGCAAGATGGCCTCATTTAACTGCGACGTGGGAATACGCCGCACCCGGTTTTCATACACTTTGGCCGCCGTTTGCAGCACATCGAAAATACGCTGCTTGCCGGTGACCGACGTGAAAATCACCGGCACATCGGTAAACGGCGCCAGACGTTGCAGGATAACCTCCCGGTATTCCTTCATAGTGTTGGTGCTTTTTTCCACCAGGTCCCACTTGTTCACCACCACCACGCAGCCTTTCCGGTTCCTGTAAATCAGATTAAAGATGCTCAGGTCTTGCGCCTCCACGCCCAGAGTAGCGTCGAGCATCAGCACACACACGTCGGCATTTTCGATGGCGCGCACCGAGCGCATCACCGAATAGAACTCGAGGTTCTCCTTCACCTTAGCCTTCTTGCGCAGGCCGGCCGTGTCGACCAGCATAAACTCGTATCCGAATTTATTGTAGCAGGCGCTCACCGCGTCGCGCGTGGTGCCGGCCACCGGCGTCACGATGTGGCGCTCCTCGCCCAGCAGGGCATTGGTGAGCGACGACTTGCCCACGTTGGGCTTTCCCACGATAGCAATGTGCGGCAAGTGCTTTTCCTCTTCCGGCGTGTGATTGTCGGGCAGGTGTTTCATCAGTTCGTCCATCAGGTCGCCGGTGCCGCTGCCGCTCATCGACGACACCGCCCACGGCTCGCCGAGCCCCAGCGAATAAAATTCATGGATGCCGTAGAAGCGCTCCAGATTGTCGACCTTGTTTACAATCAGCAGGACGGGCTTTTTGCCGCGCCGCAGCATATCGGCCACGGCCGCGTCGAAATCCGTTATGCCCGTAGTGACGTCGACCATAAACAGGATCAGGTCGGCCTCATCGATAGCCAGCAGCACCTGCTTGCGGATTTCTTCTTCAAACACATCGTCGGTATTCACGGCATAGCCGCCGGTGTCGATCACCGAAAACTCGCGGCCGTTCCAGTCCGACCGGCCATAGTGGCGGTCGCGCGTCACGCCGGCCACCTCGTCCACAATAGCCTGCCGCATTCCCACCAGGCGGTTGAACAGTGTCGATTTGCCTACGTTCGGGCGTCCCACGATTGCTACAATACTCATAAAATTTTTCTTTACGGGCGCAAAGTTACGCGAAATTCCCGGAATTCTATGCACAAGTCCGTATTTTATTCCTGCCTTTGCCGGGAGTTTCGGTTACATGTAACGGAAGATTGGTTACACGTAACGGAAGTTCGGTTACATGTAACGGAAGATTGGTTACATGTAACGGAAGATTGGTTACATGTAACGGAAGTTCGGTTACACGTAACGGAAGTTCGGTTACATGTAACGGAAGATTGGTTACATGTAACGGAAGATTGGTTACATGTAACGGAAGATTGGTTACATGTAACGAAAGTATAAACTAACTATAAAAAGGAGAGATTGTTATGCCGAGCTGAGCGCGGCCTCAGGCTCTACTTCGCC
>JAITQN010000123.1 GCA_031288865.1 Prevotellaceae bacterium | reverse complement strand
ATAAATTATGAAAACAACAATCCATTAATTAAAATTAAAAATTATGAAAACAAATTTATTTAGAGAGATTAATCTCCCCCTCTGGAGGGGGTTGGGGGGAGGCCTTTCCGTTCTCCGTTTGCCGTTCTCCGTTGGCCGTTCCTTGGCCGTTTGCCTCATCGCGTTAGCGATGGTGGCGTGCGAGCAAAAACAGGATGGCGGCGAGGACGAGAAGAAGGCGACGCCGATGCTGACGGTTAAACCGGAAAGCATTGACGTCACCGCGGCGGCAGGCAACTACAGCATTACCGTAACGAGCAACACCGCGTGGACGGCTACCAACAACCGTACGACTCCTTCCGCAGCACCGGGTATCAGGTTAGGTGCGTTAAGTAACGAAAGTTCTTTGGATTTAAGAAATAAGAATTAATAATATTTAAAAATATAAAAATTATGGGAAAGAAAAACAAATTAAAACTTCATGAAGCAATAGTACAGCTATTAAAAGGAGAGGAAAAGAATGAATACTTGACTTATCAAGAGATAGCCGATGGTTTAAACGACAAGAACTTGTATACAAGAAGAGACAAGAAACCGATACCATCAAATCAAATTGCAGCAAGAGTTAGGAAGAAAAGATATCGGCATCTTTTCAAAATGAAAATTGGGTTGCCCGAATGGAACTAAGCACTCATCTTTTATAAACAATCGCCGCCCGCACTTCAACCCTGCGGGCGGTGTTGTTTGGGGTGGGGGCAAACCAATTACGAATTATCAATTACGAATTACGCGCGTATTGTGCGCATCCCGGCGGGATGCATCCGTACCGGATGCAAAAATGGTGGGGCATGTCCGGGTTCTACCAAGCGGCGCATTCCTCCGGAATGTGAAACAATGAACAATGCAGCCCGGCAGTTCGCGTTTCATGGTGCCAAAAAAAAGAAGCTGTCCAAAAAAAATTGAACAGCCTCTGCATTGCACAGATATTCTCCCTGCCCCCGTTGGTCCTCCGAGAAGTCGTTAGGCGGTTAAGCCCGAGAAGAACACTGCCTGAAAAGAACTCACTTTTTTCAATCCAATTTATTGTTGTTGTTGTATATAATTTAACTATGCTTCAAAAAAAAGGGTCGCCTACATACACTAAGTGATACAAAAAAAGAAGAACTAATCTATCGACGACCCTATAAAATAAAAATAAGGGGGCGCAAGCCTGTAGAGATTTATTACAGTAGGAGGTCTTACGAAACCAATGACTAAATAAACCAGGCTCACACCTAAAACTTCCCGACAATAGAATTATGGAATATATAAGGGGTGAACGCTAGCTCCATTCCTGTCATTATCCAAAAAACTCGTAAGGTTTCCTACAAAGAATGTGAAAAGCTAACGCCAACAAAATAGCAAAACAACGAAAAGAACGAATCAAATTTTGTTTAACGATGCAAAGATCTATATAATTTTCTTTACTTCCAAAAAAAAAACTGTTAAAAAATGTTATAAAGAATTAAAGCAACTAAATCACAATTCATTATCTTTCAGCCGCTCGGCGTTTTCTGCAAGTTGCAGATGGTCAATCGCTTCCTGAATGTCACCATCCATAAATGCCGGAAGATTATACATGGTATAATTGATGCGGTGATCGGTCACACGGCTCTGCGGGTAGTTGTAGGTGCGGATTTTTGCCGACCGGTCGCCGGTAGACACCATGGTTTTGCGCTTGCTCGAAATCTCGTTCAGGTATTTTTCGTACTCGAGGTTGTAGAGGCGGGTGCGCAGTTCCGACAAGGCTTTGTCGTAGTTTTTGAGTTGCGATTTTTCGTCCTGGCACTGCACCACAATACCCGACGGAATGTGCGTAAGCCTGATGGCCGAATAGGTGGTGTTGACGCTCTGGCCGCCGGGTCCGGAGGAGCAGAAGGTGTCTTTGCGCACGTCGTTCATGTTTAATTCTATGTCGAACTCATCGGCTTCGGGCAACACGGCCACCGACGCCGCCGACGTGTGCACGCGTCCCTGCGTTTCGGTTTGCGGCACCCGCTGTACGCGATGTACGCCGCTTTCATACTTCATCACCCCATACACGCCGGCGCCTTTCACCTCGCATATAACTTCCTTAAACCCGCCAACCGTCCCTTCCGACGAGGTGTTCACGGTGATCTTCCATCCCTTCTTCTCGGCAAATTTCGCGTACATGCGGAACAGGTCACCCGCAAAAATCGAGGCTTCGTCGCCGCCCGTGCCGGCGCGAATTTCCAATATGGCGCTTTTGCTGTCTTGCGGATCGGCCGGAATGAGCAACAACTTGATTTCTTCTTCCACTGCCGGAATTTTTCCTTCGAGTTGCTCTATCTCCTGCTTCGCCATTTCGCGCATCTCTTCGTCCTTTTCCGTCGCCAACAGCGCCTTAGCCGAATTAAGATCATTTAACAATCGCTTATAGTCGGCACAGGCCTTCACAATGGGCTCGAGCTCTTTATATTCCTTATTTAGGGCTACATAGCGCTTCATGTCCGTCATAACGGCAGGGTCGGAGAGTTGGCGGCTTGTTTCCTGGTATTTTTCCGTAAGTCCTTCTAACTTGGCAAGTATGGTGTTTTCACTCATATAGTATTCCTTCTTCGCTAAAGTTTGCAAAGTTACATAAATTTATTTACCTTTGCAAGATTAGACACTTAGTCCATGTATAACGACCCTTCGATCCCCGAATTTATTAATATCGATAAGCTTATTGCATCGAAAAATCCGGTGTTGCTGAAATGGATGCCGCAGTTTATCCTGAATTACATCAAGCGTATTATTCATCAAGATGAGGTGAATTACGTGATTCACACTTATGGACAAGACAACGCGGGGCTTGATTTTGTGAACGCCATCATCGAGCGGCACTGGGAGGCGCGCTATACCACCCACGGCTTAGACGAGATTCCTGCGGACGGGCGCTATATTTTTGCTTCAAACCATCCGCTGGGCGCTTTCGACGGATTGATCTTAATGAGCGCCATCGGCAAGCGTTTCAAGGAGATTAAGTTTATCGTAAACGACCTGCTGATGCACCTGAAACCGCTGGCGCCGCTGTTCGTGCCGGTCAATAAACACGGCCGCCAACCGGCGGAATATGCCGCACGCATCGACGCCACCTATGCTGCGCACGACACGCAGGTGCTTTACTTCCCGGCAGGGCTGTGCTCGCGCCGCATCAAAGGGAAAATTACTGACTTGCCGTGGAAGCGCAACTTCCTGCAAAAGGCCATCCGCTATCAGCGCGACATTGTGCCGGTGTATTTCCACGGGCGCAATTCCGATTTTTTCTACCGCGTGGGAAGTATCAGAAAGCGCTTGGGCATAAAGGCGAATATCGAGATGTTTTATTTGCCTCACGAATTTTTTAAACAGAAAAAAGCAAATTATGATGTATATTTCGGCCAACCTATTCCTTACCAAACGTTCGATGCGAGTAGGACGTTAGACCAATGGACACAGATGATAAGAGCGCGCGTTTATGACATGGCATCGCTCGTTTAATTTTATAAATTTATACTGATTATGGAAGCTGTAATTCCGCCAATTAACCGAAAAGCCATTACCCAGGAGCTGACTGCCGAAAAATTTGTGCGCTATACAAATAATGGAGGCAATAAATTATATGTGGTGACCGCCCACGATTCGCCGAACATCATGCTGGAGATCGGGCGCCTGCGTGAGATCTCTTTCCGTGCGGCGGGCGGCGGCACCGGCAAAAGCGTAGACATCGACGAGTTCGATACGAACGAGGTGCATCCCTACAAACAGCTTATCGTGTGGGATCCGAAAGCGAAAGAAATACTGGGCGGATATCGGTATATCTATGCGGGAAATGTGGCTGTGCGCGAACTGGCCACGTCGGAGATATTTTCCTTTTCCGAAACGTTTATGAACAACTATCTGCCACGCACCATCGAGCTGGGGCGCTCGTTTGTGCAGCCCAACTACCAAAGCACGCAGCTGCGGAGCAAAGGGCTTTATGCGCTCGACAATTTGTGGGATGGCCTGGGCGCATTGGTGCTGCGCTATCCCGAAGTGAACTATTTCTTCGGAAAGGTGACCATGTATGTGTCGTATAACGTGGAGGCGCGCAACATCCTGCTGTATTTCCTGCGCAAGCATTTTGCCGACAGCGATGATTTGGTAAAGCCCACACATGCCCTGCAGACCAACACGGACGAAGATTACATGAAGAGGCTCTTTGTGGGAGCCAACTACAAGGAAGATTATACGATCCTGCAACGGGAAGTGCATGCATTGGGCGAAAACATCCCCCCGCTGATCAATTCCTACATGAAGGTTTCCCCGTCCATGCGGGTATTCGGAACGGCCGTTAATCCGTTTTTCGGCGACGTGGAGGAAACCGGGATTCTTATAAAAATCAACGATATTTACGCAGAAAAGATAGAACGTTACACGGCGCCTGTACGCCGCATGGCACAACGGCTGCGTACACGCTGGTGGGTGCAGCGCTAAGCCCCGCACCTGAGGAATCTATTCAAAGAATTTGCTCACCCTGGAAATGGCCGCCGGAAGGCTCACCACCACGACCCTGTCGTAGGGTTTGATTTCGCTGTCACCTACGGCGATGAAATTGGTTTTGCCGCGCACCACGCCGCCGATTACCGCGTCTTCCGGAAAATCAATATCCCTGACTTTCCCTTTGGTTATGGGGCTTCCGGCTTTCACAATAAACTCGAGCACTTCGGCGTCGGAGCCGTTCAGCATCCGTATGGACTGCACGTTGGAGCCCATGGTAAAACGGAAAATACGCCCGGCCGTAATCAGTTTTTTGTTGATAATGGTATCCACGCCCATGTTCTCGGCCAGCCGGATGTAGTCGATATTCTCAATCTCGGCAATGGTTTTCTTCACGCCCATGCGTTTGGCAAACAGGCACGACAGGATGTTGGTTTCGGAACTTCCGGTAACCGCCACAAATGCGTCGATGT
Source organism: Prevotellaceae bacterium (assembly GCA_031288865.1). Lineage (GTDB taxonomy): Bacteria > Bacteroidota > Bacteroidia > Bacteroidales > UBA932 > JAIRLC01. The sequence continues at coordinate 4,521 of JAITQN010000123.1, read as the reverse complement.
TGTGAATGTCTTCTTCTATCAGCAAGTCGGTGTTGCGGATGTCGCCGCATATAATAAGGGTTTCCGGCAGGTCTTCGGCCAGGCCTTCGCAGTGTTCCCTGTCGGAGTCGATCAGCTTTACCTGCTCCACCCGCCCTTCGAGCGCAGATGCAAGCATCACGCCGATGCGGGTGCCGCCCAGAATAAGCGCTTTGCGCACATTCACATTCGACTTGCCCGAATCTTTTAACGCATCCCGGAGCCCTTCCTTATTGGTAACGATAAATACCAGGTCGTCGGCCTTGAACTTGTCATCGCCGGAAGGAATAACCGTTTTGCCGTTGCGCGAAATGGCCACGGCGCGATAATCTATGCTGTTATTTTTATAGACCTCCCGCAGGGCTTTGCCGATTACGGGAGCGCCCTCTTCCAGCTTATACGCGATAAGCTGCAGGTGCCCGCCGGAGAAATCCATAAACTCGGTGGTGCCGGTTTGCGACAACAGGTTGAGGATTTCCGCCACCGCATTCTTTTCGGGATAAAACAAATAGTCGATGCCCAAGTCGGTAAATATAGCGCTGTGTTCGGGGCGCAGGTACTCGTCATTATTAATGCGCGCAATAACTTTCCGGGCGCCCATCTTTTTGGCGAACGCGGCGCTCACCACGTTCATGTCCTGCTCCACCGAAGGGCTCACGGCAATAAACAAATCGGCCTTGTCGGCATGCGCTTGCTCGAGGGTGGCGATCGACGTCGGCATGCCATGTATTACGATCAGGTCGACCGCCTCCGCCACTTTACGCAAGCGGTCTTCGTCGTGGTCGATTACAGTGATGGAGTGGCGTTCGTCGCCCAGCATCATGGCGAGGTGACTGCCCACTTCGCCGGCTCCTGCTATTACGATTTTCATGGTATTGCGAATTAAGCGAATTTTAGTACGAATTAAGCGAATTGTATCACGAATTCATCGAATGATTGCGTTTTGCGGATGGGTGCAGCCAATGGCGCAGCACGCGGTAAACCACCAGCAGGCCTATTGCAATCAGGGCTGTCCAGGGTTCCGGAATGTGGCTGCGGAATAAAAACAAAAGTGCATACATCAAAAAAATCAGCGACAGGCAGACGTACCATGCACGAGTCGCCGGAATTTTTTTGCGGCCTCCTTCCGCCATGGGACATAAAGAGGCCTGGCAACCGGCACAGGCCGGCGCATTTTCGGAAACGGTAGTTTTATCGGTGTTCATTATTTAATTTTGCTGGTTAACGGATATTTCAGGTTCTCGTAGCGGCCGAGGCGCGCCGAAACCCTGCCCACAATAATAGGCGTTTCGATATATAACGGAATATGGTTCTTGTCGTCGGAAATCCAGAGGTACAGGTTGTTTTTGCCGTCGAACACTTCGCCGGCGATGAGCTTCACTACAAATTTCAAACACCGGAACGTGCCTAATTCGTCAATCTTTTTCTCCTCTTTGCCCATATAATGAAACCACAGGTTATGTATTTCCCGGTCGATGACGAAAGAGTAGGGGTAGATTTTCCCCTGGTAAAGAGAGGCGAACTCCATGTTGCGCGCATTAAAGAAAAGGCTGATGAAATCATACGTACAGGAGTGCCCCTGTATGAGGGTATCGACCGGCGTCCGGTCATACTTTTGCACCGACATGTTGATCGAGTAATCGGCGTTGAAGAGAAAGGTGTTCTTAATACGATAGTCGCCCTCTTTAATGTCGCGGTAAAAATAGATGGGACGGAGGTTGTCTACAAAAAAGCGTCCTTCGTACACATCGCGTACTGCAAAAAAACGATCCCAGAAGCGGTATGTTTTCGCGTAGCCTCGCGCATAGAAATAATGGGTATCGCGGAACGTGTCTTCTTCGAGCGTGAGGGTGGCTTCGCCCACGTCGGCATTCACGATGCCCCAGTGGTAGGCGGCTATCAGCGTGAGGCGCTCGCCCGACTTGAACGACAGCTCTTCGGTGCGGAGCGTCCGTAGCGGCAAACAGGTGGAGTCGGCCGGCTGCGCTGCCAGCGCGCCGGAAATCCAAAAGGAAAATATCGTTAGAAAAAACTTTCGCATAATTCAACTGATTTCACTATAATTCGCCATAGATGACTTTATTTGTTTTAACCGGCTGCAAAGTAACGCATTTTTTTCGGAAGATAAATCGGAATCCCCGCTTAAAATGGCAAAAGCGATATTCCGCACCTGCTCCAGCAGTTGTCCGTCTTTGGCTAAATCGGATATTTTCAAATTAATAGGCATGCCGCTTTGTTGGGTGCCTTCCATGTCGCCGGGGCCGCGAATCTGGAGGTCGGCTTCGGCTATTTCAAAACCGTTGTTGGTAGAGGTCATCAGCGCCATGCGTTTCCGGGAGTCGGCGGAAAGTTCATAGCCGGTCATTAGGATGCAGTACGACTGTTCGGCGCCGCGCCCCACGCGCCCGCGCAACTGGTGCAGCTGCGACAGACCGAAACGTTCGGCGCTTTCCACCACCATCACGGTAGCGTTGGGCACATTCACGCCCACTTCAATCACCGACGTAGCCACCATAATGTGGGCTTTCCCTTTTACGAAAAGCTGCATGCCGGCGGCCTTATCCTCGGCCGTCATCTTTCCGTGCACCACCACCGTCACGTATTCCGGGGGAGGGAAGGCCTGCGTGATATTTTCGTAGCCGTCTTCGAGGTTTTGGTAGTCCATTTTTTCGGATTCCTGAATGAGCGGGTAAACCACATAAATCTGGCGCCCGGCCTTAATTTGTTCCTTCATAAAACCCACCACGCGCAGTCGTTTGTTTTCACGGAAGTGTACTGTTTTCACAGGTTGCCGGCCGGGCGGCAGTTCATCAATAACCGACACATCAAGGTCGCCGTAGAGCGTCATGGCCAGCGTGCGCGGGATGGGCGTGGCCGTCATCACCAGCACATGCGGCAGATGTTCGCCTTTGCTTTTGCGCCAAAGGCGCGCCCGCTGCTCCACCCCGAAACGATGCTGTTCGTCGATAACCACAAAGCCGAGGTTTTTAAACTGCACCGTGTCTTCGATGAGGGCGTGGGTGCCCACGAGAAGATGCAACGAGCCATCGAGCAACTGTTCCGACAGCACCTGCCGGTCTTTTTTCTTGGTAGAGCCGGAGAGTCGTCCCACCCGGATGTCGGTTCCTTCGAGAAATTTCGCGATACTCTCGTAGTGTTGCTGCGCCAATATTTCGGTGGGCGCCATGATGGCGGCCTGATAGCCGTTGTCGTTGGCGATGAGGGCGCACAGCAAGGCTACGAGCGTTTTCCCGCTGCCCACGTCGCCCTGCAGCAGGCGGTTCATCTGCTTTCCGCTGCCCATATCCTTGCGGATTTCGCGGATCACCCGTTTCTGCGCGCCGGTAAGCGGAAACGGCAATTGATTGTAGCAGGCGTTAAAGGAATCGCCCACCGTAGAAAACACAAAGCCCGGCGTGGCGTCGATGCGCACCAGTCGTTGCCTGAGCAGTCCCAGCTGGATGTAGAAAAGCTCTTCGAACTTCAGGCGAAACCGCGCTTGCGCGAGGAGTTCGACGCTTTGCGGGAAATGCACGTGATATAAAGCCTCCGGTAGCGGCATCAAGCGTTGTTCGTGTAAAAGCCATGCCGGCAGCGTTTCGGTTATCTTTCCGGCCACCGTCGCCGCCAGATTCGCTTGCAGCTTCAAGAACGCGCGTTGCCCCAATCCGTTGTTTTGCAAGATTTCGGTGCTGTGGTAAACGCCCTGCAACACCCCCTGTATGCCACTTTTTTCATTAGAAGGCTCGTCGATTTCGGGATGCACGATATTTATCTTGCCCCTGAAGTCGCCGGGTTTGCCGAAAACAATATATTCCACGCCCATTTTCAGATGTTCCTGCATCCATTTAATTCCCTGGAAAAAAACCAGCTCGATGGTTCCCGTGCCGTCCGAGAAATAGGCCACAAAGCGCTTCTGACCAGGCCGTGTGCCGCCGATAAGCTCGGCGTGCACTATTTTGCCGCGCAGTTGAATATAGGGCAGGTCGGCGTGCACTTCGCGCACAGTATAGAACTTCGTGCGGTCGATATAGCGAAACGGGAAGGTATACAGGAGGTCGCCAAATGTGCCGACGCCCAACTCTTTAAGGAGTAGTTCCGCGCGTCGCGGCCCTACGCCGGGGAGGTATTTAATATCCTGTTCTAATACAGTGGCCATGACACAAAGGTAAATGAAAAAAATCAATTTTCAACTTACTGAAAAAAAAGTGCATCTGCAAATTCCAGAAAGCACCGCAGACAAACAGATTGCGAGATTTCTAAATGCGGTGTTATTATCCTTCCCACTCGCTTGGCGGAACGCCGAACTGCTTCTTGAAACTGGCCGAAAAGTGCGACAGGGTGCTGAAACCGGTGTAGTCGGCAATTTCGGAAATGTTCATCTTGCCTTCGGCAAGCAGTTCCGCCGCACGGTTGAGTTTGTAGATTTTGAAAAAGGTGTTGGGATTGATCCCTGTCAACCCTTTGATTTTGTAATAAAGTTTAGTGCGACTGATTTTCAAA
>JAITQN010000122.1 GCA_031288865.1 Prevotellaceae bacterium | reverse complement strand
AACACGATTTCAAAACGGCTACGGTGGAACTGCACGGCATGCATCACACCATTACAAAAACCGAAGACTTCAAAGATAAGAAAATCGATATCCTGGTAGACGTGTTCGCAAAGTCGGTGCTGGCCGGGAAAAACCTGGGCTATCCCACCGTGAAGGACAGCGTGATTGCTTCCGACATGGCCTGGAAAATGTTTGACGACGCCGTTAAAAACGGTGCGCCCTGCATCGGAAAACCTGAGGAAATGGACGATATTATTGTCCGCCGCAGGACCATGAAACAAGGCTACGGACTCCCGCTGTGGCATATTATTGATGAAGCCGGAAAGACTAATTTCAAAAATCAAAAATAGCAATGAAAAAAATACTTTTACTCTCGCTCGCCCTTCCGCTGTTGGCCATGTGCGCCACTAATGCGGAAACACAACTGCCCAAAAAAGACATTTCCCTGCAACTGTATTCGCTGCGCGATGATTTCAACATCAATTTCGACGCTACCATCAAAGTAGTGAGCGAGGCGGGCTATACCGCCATTGAAGCCGCCAGCTATGACGGTGGAAAATTCTACGGCAAAACGCCCGAAGCCTTTAAAGCCGCTGTGGAAGCTGCCGGCATGAAAGTGCTGTCGTCGCACACCGCAAAGCTGCTGTCGGAAAATGAACTGCGCACTAAGAATTTTTCTGAATCGCTGGCATGGTGGGACGAGGCTATCGCCGCACACCTGGCCGCCGGCATGCAATACATCGTGGCGCCATGGATGAGCGTCCCCAAAACGCTTGCCGACCTGCAAACGTACTGCGACTACTACAACGCCATCGGGGAAAAATGCAGGGAAAAAGGCTTGTTGTTCGGCTACCACAACCACGCGCACGAATTTACCAAAATCGACGACGTGATGATGTACGACTACATGCTGGAACACACCAACCCCGAACTGGTCTTCTTCCAAATGGACGTGTATTGGACCGTGATGGGGCGGCAAAGCCCCGTGGAATATTTCCAAAAATACCCCGGACGCTTCGCCCTGCTGCACATCAAAGACCACAAGGAACTCGGGCAAAGTGGTATGGTGGGCTTCGACGCGATCTTTAAAAATATCGATACGGCCGGCGCCAAACACCTGATTGTGGAAGTGGAAAGCTACAACTACACCCCCGCAGAAAGTGTAAAACTCAGTTTGGATTACCTGCGGAGTTGCCCGCTGGTTAAGGAAAGCTACGCCGCCGAACGCTAAAATACTCATGAACAAACCGGGAACCATCAGGCGCAACTTTTATCATCTCCTTTGCGTTTACTTGCTGTCAATGGGGATTTTTACCCTGTTCCGCCTGTTGCTCCTTGTACTCCATTTTGACCAGCTTTATGATTTGGGTATGGCAAAATGGCCACTCGTGGCGCGGGCGCTGTGGATGGGTGTAAGGTTTGACACCGTTATCTCGTGTTACATCCTCTTTTTTCCGGTGGTCATTGCTACCGTGCTGCTGTGGCTTGGTCGTCTCACGCCCTGCGTGCTGCGCATCGGATACGTACTCGTAACCCTGCTCTTCGTGGTTGCTTTCTTCCTGTGCGCTGTCGATATTCCGTTCTTCACCCGCTTTTTCACCCGTCTTAACAGCAGCATCTTCACATGGATGGATCATCCTGCCATGGTGCTGGGCATGGTTTTCGCGGAGCCGCGTTTCATGGTGTTTCTCTTTGTCTTCCTTGTGCTGGCAGCCGTATATGTGTCCCTGATGCGGCGCATACGGCGCAGTCACGCGCTGTGCTTGCCGCGTCCGCGAAAGTGGACGCCCCACGTGCTGCTTTGGATAGGAGCGGGGTTCCTGCTCTGGGGCGCCATGTTTCTGGGAATACGCGGGCGAATTGCACAGAAATCACCCATCAGGGTGGGCACCGCCTACTTCTCCAATAAGCCGTTTATCAACCAGCTGGGCTTGAACCCTGTGTTCTCGTTCATGCGAAGCTGCATGGACGCGCAAAAGGACATCAACCGGTGCCTGTCATGGATACCCGACGATGAGGCGCTCACCCGTATGGCCGGCTTGTTGGGGCACGATGCCGTACTCGACAGCATCTCGCCCATTGCCCGCCGCCTGGTGCCGCGTCCCGTGGCCGAACAGTACAACCTGGTACTGGTAATCATGGAAGGCCTGTCGACCGGGAAGATGACGCGCTTCGGCAATCCCGACCGCCTCACTCCGTTCCTGGATTCGCTCGCCGGCGTGTCATATTTCTTCAGTAACATGTACAGCGCCGGCATCCATACGCATAACGGCATCTACAGCGTCCTGTTCGGACATCCGGCCTTGATGACGAAGCACAACATGATGCAGTATTTTAGCGATAAGATGGCCGGGCTGCCGAATATCCTGTATCAACAGGGCTACCAAACCGCGTTTTTTATCCCGCACGACGACCAGTTCGACAACGTGGGCGGCTTCCTCTCGAGCAATGACGTGATGACGGTAATCTCACAAAAGGATTATCCGGCAAAGGAAGTGAAGAGCGCGATGGGCGTCACCGACGAGTTTATGTTCCGCTTTTCGATTCCGCTGCTCAACCGGATGGCGGCGCGTGGCACGCCATTCTTCGCGGCCATGATGACCGCCTCCGACCACGAGCCCTACGTGCTCCCCGGCGATGTGGGCTTCGTGCCGCACAACCGGGAACTGCCCAAACAAATGGCCGAGTTTGCCGACTGGTCGCTGCGCCGCTTCATGGAATATGCGTCCGGGCAGCCCTGGTTTGCGCACACCGTATTCGCGTTTATCGCCGACCACGGATGCGCCATGGGTCGCAGCGCCTACGACATCAGCCTTACTTACCACCATATTCCTTTTATGATATATGTACCCGGCCTTCAGCCGGAAGAGATCGCCACGCTTGGCGTGCAGGCCGATGTGACGCCCACGCTGGCCTCGCTGCTGGGTATCGGTTGCGTCAACAACACGCTTGGCATCGACCTGCTGCACGACACGCGCCGGCACGCCGTGTTCTCGTCCGACCACACGCTCGCCTGCCTCAGCGACAGCCTACTGTTCCTTTACAGCAGGGACTTGCCCGACCGCCTCTACCGCTACCGCGAAAACGACCCCACAAACTACAGCGACGCGCTCCCGGCCGTGAGCGACGAGATGAAAACCACTGCATTTTCATGGCTGCAAACCTCCCAGTGGATGATTGAGCGCCGGAAAACGAGCTTGCCGCAAGAAAAATAAGTTATTTGGAACGAATTTTGCATGTCTATGAGAAAAGTCGTCGTATGATTATTGCAGGATACTTCGTATTGTATGTAGTTTGCTGGCTGTGTATTTTTTATGAGCTTAAAGGCGCCCCTACAGATGTGGAACTGTGGGGCGAGGAAATTGAATAGTATTAATTTCGTATATCAAAAAAAATCCGTAAATTTGACAAAACGGATTTTTTTTATTTATGGAACTTCCCTTTGCCGAAGCGTATAAAATCAAGATGGTAGAGCCCATCCGGCGCAGCACGCGCCGCGAGCGGGAGGAGTGGCTGAAAGCAGCGCACTACAATATGTTTCAACTCGAGGCCGGGCAGGTGTTTATCGACCTGCTCACCGACTCGGGCACCGGCGCCATGAGCCACCGCCAGTGGGCGGCCATGATGACCGGCGACGAAAGCTACGCCGGCGCACGGTCGTATTTTGAACTCCGGGAAACCGTGCAGGCCATCACCGGGTTTGAGTATTTCATCCCCACGCATCAGGGACGCGCGGCTGAGAATGTGCTCTTCTCGGCGCTCATCCGCGCCGGCGACGTCATCCCCGGCAACTCGCATTTCGACACAACCAAGGGGCACATCGAGGCGCGCAATGCGGTGGCGCTCGACTGCACCTATTTCTATGATTAACAAATATTTCACATAAAATTAACAGCGGATAAAAAATATTTTTGCATGGTATAAAGAAAATACCACTAATTTTGCCACTGTATTTATAAAAAAAGTCATGACTAAAAAACATTTTATCAAACTTATGGTTACTGCATTAGCGGTATTATTCATTACAGATTCTAAAATCTATGCTCAAGGCAGCGGCATAGCGACTGGTTTGCCGGCGCCATCGTCTGTTTATTGCAACTGGTCGGCATACGACGAATTGTCGGATAGCGTCCGATTGACGGAAGCATTAGCTATGCGCGAGTTAAACGAGATCTTGCGTTTGCGCAAGCAGGGCGTTCGGATTGACTATTATCTGATGGACGCTTTCTGGTTCGACCCCGACGGCGGCTATCGGACATGGCGAAAAGGCGACTGGATTAACGGTCCCGACCATTGGCTGGAAACCTGCAAAGCAAACAACATCAAACCAGGACTGTGGTTTGCTACCAATAAATTAATTCTATTAAATTCAATACCAGAATGGGAAAGTTCTTTTGTCCCCGATAGAAGATCGTTTTGTTTCTTTGAAGGAAATTATCTGAATCACTTGTCGGAAACCTTGCAACAGTATGCCGACAAAGGCGTTAAACTGTTCAAGTTCGACTTCGCCGATTTTGACGCGGCTACCGAACATGCAAAACAGCAGTTCACAAAGAAAGAAATCGTAGAAAAAAACCAACAAGCGTTTATACAGGCTATGAAGAACTTCAGGAGCAAGAATCCTGACGTTGTCATTATAGCTTACAACGGTTTTGGCGGACATCAATCCAATACCGTCACTCCGTTTCCGCAGACAGTCGATTTACGTTGGAGGTGGCTGGAAATCTTCGATGCAATGTATTGCGGCGATCCCCGTCTTTCCGATATGCCGATGATGAATTTCTGGCGTTCGAAAGACCTTTACACCGATCACATGGTACGTCAATACGTTTATAACGGAGTACCGTTGTCGCGGATAGACAACTTCTCTGCTCTGCTGGGTACTACTGGAACTTGTTACAAACGTGGAATTACAGCATGGAAAGGCACAGTAATCCTTTCGTACGCAAGAGGCAGCTGGCTGAACAGCTACAACGGCAATCTGGAATTGTTGAGCGATGCGGACGCCGCATGGCTTGCGCATGTACAACGAACTTACATGCAATTGCAACAGTTCGGACATACAACAGTTTGGGGCGAGATTCCAGGCACAGGCAATCCGTACGGTTACAGGTCGGAAAGTATGGAAGGTTCTTTGTTTACAGTCGTCAATCCTGGACACGGTTTTCGGGAAATTGATTTGTCAGACTATACGAACGGGCGCATTTTGTTTCACGACAAGGGTTTTCAGCCGACGATTAGGGATGCTAAACTGTTGCTGGGACCTGAACAAATGGCTGTAATCGGTTTCGGAAAATATGCTTCCGAAGAATATAATCTGGGAATTGAAAACGATGTAATCATCCCTGAAAAATCGGAACTTTTATCGACAGAAATCACAAATATTGACGCTCATTCGGCGCTGGTACGGGTCAATCCTGCGCAGAACCGCTATATACAGATATTTCTTACACAGTGCGATGAACACGGCAATCCGAGACGTTCGTGGGGCGGAGCGCCGCCAAATGGAACTTCAATGGGTAAATTGCTGACCCTGTCGGCAAAACAGGGCAAGAAAAATATTCCTGTCCGTATTGAGTATGATATAATGGTTTGGAGCGGTTTATCATGGGCTGCAGGCGAAATTGACGTCGCAAACATCGACCCCAAAAAACCGCTGGAAATCACATGCACCGCCAAAAACGGCGAAGCTCAATATTTTAAAATAGAGGTCTACGGTGTCGACAGACAAAATTAATTATTGAAGTTTCTCATCTATTTCACCGTAGAACTCGAGCGTTTGGCCTGAGTTTATTTCGAAGGAATAAATACTTTAAGCGCCAGTGGGATGACATTTATATCAATGGCTCTTCCCATAACGGCCGATTCGCCGTCGAAGTGCACGTAGTCTTCTTTCGTGCGGATGATGCGGATGTTTCGCCCGCGCAGCACTTCGGTTGACCATGCCTTGTGAATGGAGCGCGTGAACAGGCGCGGCAGCAGCAGCGGCGCTTCAATAAGCGAGTACGTATTCAGGATAACGATATCGAGCCAACCGTCGCTGATATTGGCTTCCGGCGCAATGTAGGCGTTGTTTCCCCA
>JAITQN010000046.1 GCA_031288865.1 Prevotellaceae bacterium | reverse complement strand
ATGGTACAACCTGCAGAACGTTTACAATCGGTGTCGGAATATTATTTTTCGAGAAAGCTGAAGGAAATTGCTGCGCTGAATGCACAGGGAAAGAATATCATCAGCTTGGGCATCGGCAGTCCCGACGCGCCGCCCTCCGCCGCCACCGTAGAAGCCCTGTGCGAGGAAGCGCAAAAGCCGTCGGCGCACGGCTATCAAAGCTACACCGGAATCCCCGAACTGCGACAGGCGTTTGCCGCATGGTACAAAAAATGGTTTGACGTGGAGTTAGACCCTGCGCGCGAAATTCAGCCGCTGATAGGCTCGAAAGAGGGCATACTCTACGTGTCGCTGGCGTTCCTGAATCCGGGCGATGGCGTGCTGGTGCCCGATCCGGGGTATCCGACCTACAGCGCAGTGAGCAATCTGGTGCAGGCGAACATCGTTCCGTATGCGCTGGAGGAGGAAAACGGCTGGCAGCCCAATTTTGAGGCGCTGGAAAAAATGAATTTGTCGCACGTAAAACTGATGTGGGTGAATTATCCGAACATGCCCACCGGCATGCCGGCGAGCAAGGCGCTGTTCGAGCGGCTGGCGGCCTTCGGCAAAAAACACCATATAGTGGTTTGCAACGACAATCCCTACAGTTTTATTTTGAACGAGCAGCGCCTGAGCCTGCTGTCGGTGGCCGGCGCTAAGGAGCATTGCATAGAGCTCAATTCGATGAGCAAGTCGCACAACATGGCGGGCTGGCGCATGGGCATGCTGGCGTCGAACGCGCAATTTGTGGAGTGGATATTAAAGGTGAAGAGCAATGTCGATTCGGGAATGTTCCGCTCCCTGCAAATAGCGGCGGTGGCGGCACTCGGCAACACGGAACAGTGGCATCGCGCGATGAACATCGAATTGTATGCCCGTCGCAGAACGCTGGCCGAAGCTATCTTTAACCGGTTGGGTTGCCGGTTCGACAAAAAGCAGGTGGGGCTGTTCCTGTGGGGGAAGATTCCCGATGCGTGCGAGGGTTCCGCGGCTTTTGCCGACAAAATCCTGTACGAGGCCGGGGTGTTCGTGACGCCCGGCTTTATCTTCGGTATGCGCGGCGACCGCTACATCCGCCTGTCGCTGTGCGCCGATGAAAACCAATTACAAGAAGCACTGAATAGAGTTAAGAGTTATGAATTAAATTAGCCACATTAAACGTATGGAATTACAATCGATTTTATTACCGGGTATTGAGGGCGCGCGCCCCCTGCTGATAGCGGGGCCCTGCAGCGCCGAAACAGAGGAGCAGGTGATGGACACCGCCCGTCAAGTGGCGTCGAAGAACGTAAAAGTGTTTCGTGCCGGAATCTGGAAGCCGCGTACCAAGCCGGGCGGCTTTGAGGGCGTGGGCGCCAAGGGCCTGCAATGGCTCAAAAACGTGAAGGCCGAAACGGGCATGTACGTGGCCACGGAAGTGGCCACGGCCAGTCACGTGAGCGCTGCGCTGGGCAGCGGCATCGACCTGCTGTGGGTGGGCGCGCGGACGTCGGCCAACCCATTTGCCATGCAGGAAATCGCCGACGCGCTGGCCGGCGTAGACGTCCCGGTGCTGGTGAAAAACCCTGTCAACCCCGACCTGGAGCTGTGGATAGGCGCCATAGAGCGAATCTACAACGCGGGCATCCGCCGCATCGCTGCGATACACCGCGGGTTTAGCATGTACGACAAGAATATATACCGCAATCATCCGCAGTGGCATATTCCGATGGAATTGCGACGGCGGCTTCCGCAGTTGCCCATCCTCTGCGACCCCAGCCACATCGGCGGAAAGAGAGAGCTGGTTGCCCCGCTGGCACAGCAGGCCATGGACCTGAACTTCGACGGGCTAATCGTGGAAACACACGCGCATCCCGACCAGGCGTGGAGCGATGCCGCGCAACAAATCACGCCCGACGTGCTGGAATACATCATGCACACGCTGGTTATCCGCAACACGAACCAAAGCACCGAGAACCTGTTGCAGCTCCGGAAACAAATCGACGAGTACGACAACGGTTTATTAGAAACCCTGGCGGCGCGCATGCGGGTGGCGCGGGAAATAGGCCGCTACAAAAAGGAACACAACATGACGGTGTTGCAGGCCACCCGCTACGACGAGATTTTGCAGAAGCGCGTGGCGCAGGCCGGGCAGTTCGGTATGAGCCCCGAGTTCGTGCAAACGATTTTCGTGGCTATTCACGAAGAGTCGGTGCGCCATCAAATGGAAATCATGCACTAAATTCACGACTATGAAGATTCTTATTCTTGGCGCCGGAAAGATGGGCACGTTCCTGACCGATGTGCTCTGCCTTCAACACGAAGTAGCCCTGTTCGACACCGACCCGAAGCGCCTGTGCTTTGTGTTCAACACCTGCCGGATGACGCGCTACGACGAAATCAAGGCGTTCGAGCCGGAACTGCTCATCAACGCCGTGACCCTTAAATATACGATGGAGGCCTTCCGGTGTGTCACGCCGCTGCTGCCGCCGCATTGTATCCTTTCGGATATTGCGTCGGTAAAGACAGGCTTGCAGGACTACTACGCACAAAGCGGTTTTCGCTACGTGTCGTCGCACCCCATGTTCGGGCCTACATTCGCCACGCTCGACAACCTGAGTTCCCAAAATGCTATTATTATTTCCGAGTCCGACCCCGCAGGAAAGACGTTTTTCAACGAGTTGTATCGCTCGCTCAAACTGAATGTGTTTGAATACTCGTTCCGCGAACACGACGAAACCATCGCCTACTCGCTGTCGGTGCCGTTCGCCTCGACGCTGGCGTTTGCCTCGGTGATGAAACACCAGGAGGCGCCGGGTACTACGTTCAAGCGCCACATGGACATTGCCCGCGGACTGCTGTCGGAAGACGATTTTCTATTGACCGAAATCCTGTTCAACCCCTTTACCATCCCGCAAATCGAAAACATCCGCGCCGAACTGGCCACCCTGCTCGCTATCGTCAAGGAAAAAGACAGCGGGAAAATGAAAGCCTTTTTAACGAAGGTGCGCAAGAATTTGGTATAAAATATCCGTCTTGTGTGAAAAAATAGGGGGGTATATCTAAAAATATACATAAATTTAACACAACCATATTATAAAATAGGGGGGGTGTTGTTATAAAAGTATATATATTTGCAGCCGGAAACTAAATCGTTACACATTTAAATTATCCGTATTATGAAAAAAATGCTAAAATTATGGATGTCAGTATCAACCATTGTTTTGTCAACACTATCTGCAGTTGGACAAGACACGTTGGAAACTTCCGCCGGAGCGGATGTAGTAAGTAAATACGTATGGAGAGGTGTCGACCAGGGACAGGGAGCAAGTATCCAACCTGCGTTGGGACTTAGTTACAAAGGTTTTTCTTTGGGAGCATGGGGAGCGGTTTCATTCGCAAACGCTCAGCTTTATGAATTTGATTTATCGCTCGGATATGCTATCGGTGGCTTTTCCATAGGCGTTACTGATTATTACTGGAACGGAGCCGGCGGGTCATTTTTCGATTATCATGCCGACAATCATTTGTTGGAGGGTAATCTTTCGTATTCATTCGGCGAAAAGTTTCCATTGACGCTGTCGTGGAATACTTTCTTCGCCGGAAATATGGACAAGGACGAAGACGGGAAACAGCAGTTTTCGTCATACGTCGAAGCGGCATACGATTTTTCGCTGGGAGGACTGGATTTTACAGCGGCGATAGGCGCGGCTCCCTGGGATTCTTATGCATGGTTAGCTCCGGCAAACGATAAGTCGGGATTTCAGATTTCGTCGATATCGCTGACAGGAACGAAAAAACTGGATATCTCGCCGACATTTTCGGTTCCGCTGTTTGTGCAGTGTGTCTTTTCGCCGGCAACAGACGCCGCTCATTTAGTAGTAGGATTTTCATTTTAAATAATCAAAACGTTAAATTAATAGAAAATATGAAAAAGATCGAAGCAATAATCAGGAAGACGAAATTCGACGAAGTAAAAGAGGCATTGCTCGCCGCCGATATCGAATGGTTTTCGTACACCGATGTGCGCGGAGTGGGAAAAGCCCGCAAAGAGCGCATTTACCGTGGAGTTATCTACAATACCGACATTATCGAAAGGCTAATGCTGACCATTGTAGTACGCAGCCAAAATGCCGATAAGGCTATCGACGCGATACTGAAATCGGCGCAGACCGGCGAAGTCGGCGACGGACGTATCTTTGTGTCGGAAGTAACGGAATCCTACCGTATTCGCACAGGTGAGCGGGGAGATGTTTCGCTTTATCTTGCTGATGAAAGTAAATAAAAGTAACAACTAATTAAACTAAAAGAAACTTAAAATGAATATTTTAAACATAAACATGATGATAAGCGCAGTCGTAGAAGAAACGGCTGTCACAGTGGACGCGGTGGCTAAAAGCATTAGCGAAGTAGCGTTTTCGCTTGACACCGTATGGGTATTGCTCGCGGCGATGCTTGTGTTTTTGATGCAATTGGGATTCTCGTTAGTCGAATCGGGATTCACCCGTTCGAAGAATACCACGAATATCCTGATGAAGAACTTACTGGATTTCTCCACAGGCTCGATATTATTCTGGCTGATAGGATTCGGTATAATGTTCGGAACTGATATTGCAGGGTTTATCGGCACTCCCGACATTGCCGGCCTGGCAGGGTGGACGGGCGATATTCCTTCCGAAGCATTCCTTGTGTTTCAGACGATGTTCTGCGCAACGGCTGCCACGATCGTATCGGGTGCGGTTGCCGAACGTACAAGATTCCATGCATACCTTATATATTGTATCTTTATTTCGGCGATAATCTATCCCATATCGGGTCACTGGACATGGGGCGGCGGATGGCTGTCGGAACTTGGATTCCACGATTTCGCCGGCAGTACGGTAGTACACTCGGTCGGCGGATGGATTTCGCTTGCGGGAGCGGCTGTAATCGGCCCCCGTATCGGAAAATATCGTTCCGGGAAAGTCAATGCCATACCGGGACACAGTCTGACCGTGGCCTGTATGGGCGTCTTTCTGTTATGGCTCGGATGGTTCGGGTTTAACCCCGGCTCGCAACTTGCTGCTACGGGCGAAGTCAATCGCGTGGCTATTTCACACGTGTTTTTGACCACGAACCTTGCCGCAGCCGCAGGCGGATTGTCGGCGCTGATCCTTGTATGGGTAAAGTACGGCAAACCTACCCTCTCGCTTACGTTGAACGGCGTGCTTGGCGGATTGGTCGGCATCACGGCGGGATGCGATGTGGTATCGCCGCTTGGCTCGGTGCTTATTGGCGCATTGAGCGGCGTGGTTATGGTGTATGCCGTTTCGTTTATCGACCGTATCCTGAAAGTTGACGACCCTGTCGGCGCAATTGCTGTTCACGGCGTTTGCGGCGTAGCGGGAACCCTTATGGTAGGATTGTTTGCGCTTGAAGGCGGCGTTTTCTACGGCGGCGGATTT
>JAITQN010000045.1 GCA_031288865.1 Prevotellaceae bacterium | reverse complement strand
GTGGGCACATTCAGGTTAAATCCGTTCCACTTCAACACGGCGTGCGAAGCGGCCGTGCCCCGCAAGGAGATAGACGACTGCATGCCTTTCCCTTTTTCCTTGAAATGTATGGCGGTTTGGGTTTGCAAATAATCCGAAAGGTTGAAGTGTTGCGCCGGCGCCATCGCTGCACTTTTGAAGTACAGGGCGTGCGTGCCTACGCTATACTGTTCGGCGGGCAGCGCCGGCGGCGTGTAGCTGAATATCACCACTTCGTTCAGCACGTGGGCGGAGGTGTCGTGTTCCGGCACTGCGGCCGCTTCTCTGCCCGCACAAGGGTAATACGCAAGGGTTAAAACCGAATATAGAAGTAAAAGTTTTTGCTGCATCTGCTCCTCAACGGTTGCTTAGTGCCTTAAACTGCTTGGTCATGCTCGACGAAAACACAAAATCGTTGAGCTCTCTGTTGTCGGAATAGAGGATGTCGCGGTTGGAGCCCTCCCACCACTTGCGCCCCTGATGAATAAACATCACCTTGTCGCCGATTTCCATCACGGAATTCATGTCGTGCGTGTTCACGATGGTGGTGATGTGATACTCCTGCGTAATCTCGTGGATGAGGTCGTCGATGAGGATGGCGGTGTTCGGGTCGAGGCCCGAGTTGGGCTCGTCGCAGAAGAGGTATGAGGGGTTGAGGGCAATGGCGCGCGCAATGCCCACACGCTTCTGCATCCCCCCGCTGAGCTCGGCGGGATAACGCTTCTCCACGTTTACGAGGTTCACCCGCTTCAAGCAAAAATCGACGCGCTCGCGCTTCTCGGCATAACGCTGGCCGGTGAACATGGTGAGCGGAAACATGACGTTCTCCTCCACCGTGGCAAAGTCGAAGAGCGCCCCTCCCTGAAACAGCATGCCGATACGCTTCCGCATGCTCTTCTTCCGGTCGAACGGCAGGCGGTTGAACAGCGTGTCGTCATACCAGATTTCGCCCATGTCGGCCTCGTGCAGGCCTACCAGCGTTTTGAGCAGCACCGTCTTGCCCGACCCGCTGGCGCCGATAATGAGATTGGTCTTGCCCGGCTCGAACTCGGCCGAAATATCGTGCAACACAAGGGTATTCGCAAATGACTTGCTGATATGGCTGGCGCGTATCATGTCTTATAATAAGAGTTGGGTGAGGACGAGGTTAGTGATAAGGATAATTACGCAACAGGCCACGATGGCGCGGGTGCTGGAGCGGCCAACGTCGAGCGAGCCGCCGTAGGCGTGGTAGCCGAAAAAGGACGACACCGACGTGATTACAAAACTGAACGCCGCCATCTTCACCATGCTGTATATGATGTAGTGGGGCTTGAACTCCAGCTGCAGGCCGTCGAAGTACTGGGATACGGTGATGATGCCCGTGAGCGACACGATGAGCCATCCGCCGAAAAGGCCGACGATGAAACTCAGCAACATCAGAAACGGATTGAACACGGTGGCCGCAACAATCTTAGGCAGGATAAGGTAATTGGCGGAGTTGACGCCCATGATTTCCATCGCGTCGATTTGCTCGGTGATGCGCATGCTGCCGATTTCCGACGCGATGTTCGAGCCTATCTTCCCGGCAAGGATGAGCGCCACCATCGTGGAGCTGAACTCGAGCACCATCGTTTCGCGCGTCATATAGCCCACATACATCTTTGGGATAAAGGGGCTCTCGAGGTTGAACGAGGCCTGCAAGGCAATCACCGCGCCGATGAATATGGATATAATCGCTACGATGGCAATGGAGTTCATGCCGAGCTTCTCGGTCTCGACCAGCAACTGCCTCCAGAATACAGACATGCGGTCGGGTCGCGAAAACACCTTCCGCATGAGAATAAGGTAGCGTCCACAGACTTCTAACAGTGATTTAAGCATAAAAAATGTAATTGCCCCGCAAAGTTAAGTTTTTTAATATAAATATTATTACTTTTGCAGAAAAAATCGCTTGCGCATACTCTATAACATCGGTTTATTCCTGTTCGCTTTCGCAGTAAAGGCGGCGGCGCTGTGCTGCGGCAAGGCGCGGCTGTTCGTGGCGGGACGGCGCAAGCTGTTCGCCCGGTTAGACGCGGTGGCTCGCACGGAGGCGCCGGTAGCGTGGTTTCACTGCGCCTCGCTGGGCGAATTCGAGCAGGGGCGGCCGGTGATGGAAGCCTATCGCGCGAAGCATCCGCAGCACAAAATTCTGCTGACGTTCTTCTCGCCGTCGGGCTACGAGGTGCGCAAGCACTACGACGGCGCCGACTTCGTGAGTTATCTTCCGATAGACACGCCGCGCAACGCCCGCCGCTTTGTACGAATGGTGAAGCCGGTTGTAGCCGTGTTCATCAAGTATGAATTTTGGTATAACATGCTGCGCAATCTGGAGAAGGCGCACGTGCCGACTTATGTGGTATCGGCCGTGTTCCGCCGCCGGCAGGTGTTTTTCCGGTGGTATGGCGGGTTCTTCCGGCGGATGTTGCGCACGTTCCGCCGGCTGTTCGTGCAGGACGACAACTCGGTGGAACTCCTCACTCGCGCCGGCATCAGCAGCGTGGTGCAGGTGGGCGACACGCGCTTCGACCGGGTTTGCGCACACACACAGCACCCGGCCGACTTGCCCACCGTGGCGGCCTTCACCGCCCGCCGGTGCACGCTGGTGGCGGGCAGCACGTGGCCGCCCGACGAGGAAAAACTGTGGGAGGTGTGGGCGTCTATGCCCGCCAACGCGCCACTGATTATCGCGCCGCACGAGGTAACCGAAGAGCGCGTCAGGGCGATAGAGAAAAGGTTTGCGGCGTATCATCCGGTGCGCTACACGCAAGTGAAACCGACAGATGCGCTGCAACCGGCGCGGGTGCTGATTATCGATACGGTGGGGCTGTTGCTGTCGGTTTACCGGTATGGGCAGGTGGCTTACGTCGGCGGCGGGTTCAGCGCCACCGGCATACACAACGTTCTGGAGGCGGCGGCCTACGGGCTTCCGGTGCTGTTTGGCCCCAACTACGGGGAATATGTAGAGGCGCGTGCGCTGATTGCCGCCGGGGGCGCGCGCAGCGCCGGCGACACTCCGGCATTACGCGACATGCTGCAAGCATGGCTGCTGCACGACGAGGCGCGCACCGTGGCCGGCAACCTGGCCGCCGGCTACGTAAAGGCGAACAGCGGCGCCACCCGCAAAATCATGGCGTGGCTGTAGCTGTTGAAAGGCAAACGATTAATTTGCACAATCCAAAAATTCTATTTACCTTTGTGCCAATAACAATCCACCACTTAAAATCGAAGCAATTATGAACACAAAAGAAACCATTAATGTGCAGGGGACGGAAGTTGTCCTACTGTCGCACAAAGAAAAGGACTACATATCTTTAACAGATATGGCAAGGTATAAAGATAGTATGGAGACGAGCCTAGTCATCTCACATTGGATGAGCACCCGTTATACCATAGATTTTATGGGGATTTGGGAGTGGATAAACAATCCCGGTTTTAAACCCACTGAATTCGGTAGGTTTAAAAATGAAAGTGGCAGTAATGGATTTGTGATGACCCCTAAACGCTGGGTAGAGACGACCAATGCTATCGGTATTTTTTCCAAGCCGGGTCGTTATGGCGGAGGGACATTTGCCCATAAGGACATCGCATTTGAGTTCGCTTCATGGTTGAGTGCAGAGTTTAAGTTTTACCTCATTCGTGAATTTCAGCGGCTCAAGGAAGATGAGCAGCAGCGCCTGTCGCTGGAATGGAACTTGCAGCGCACCCTGTCGAAAATCAACTATCGCATCCATACCGATGCCATCAAGGAGCGGCTTATTCCCACGGTAGTGACCAAAAAGCAATCATCGGTTGTTTACGCTTCGGAAGCCGATCTGCTGAATGTGGCACTGTTCGGCAAAACTGCGGCACAATGGCGAGTCGAAAATCCGGAGGGTAAAGGGAACATCCGTGATGTGGCCACGCTGGAGCAGTTGGTGGTGCTGTCGAACATGGAAAGCATCAACGCGCTGCTGATACGGCAGGGGCTTTCGCAAGGAGAGCGGTTGGTGCAGCTCAACAGCGTTGCCATTACGCAAATGAAATCGTTATTGGCGAGCCAGCGCCTCCCGAAACAGTTGAACAACTGCTTAACGTAAAAAATTCATCACTTATCCGGTTATCAGGTTGCTTCCCCGGCTACGGAATAATGGCACTGCGGATTTCGCTCCAGGGGCCTTTCTGGCCGCGCGTATTCACCCAGCAAAGAACGAAATACACGGTTTTGCCGCGCTCCTGATCGTCGAACTCCAGCATGAACGGCGAACGCGTGACGAACGCCGAATGTAGCAAATCCGATACATTCACCAGCGGCACGTCGCTGAGTATCCACCGGATTTCTACGGCATACTGCCCGCGCGGCTTGGCTTTCGATGCGCTTTCCCAGTTATAGAAGTGAACGGTGAGGCGGCGAAGCATGCTGGTGTCCACGTTGAAAGCAGGATACGTGTGGGCTACCTGCGCTCGCGTATGACTGGTTTTGTGTACCGGCAGGCCGAGGTTATCACGGTCGACGTTGGTCAGCGCGCTGTTGTAGGTCAAGTGCTCTTTCACCGCCTGCCGCAGGGTCGTTTTGAGCGTATTGCGGGCGATATTCTTCTCCAACACCGCTACAGACGTACGTGTGGACGGCGCTGTAGCCAGCTCGAACTTCTTAGTGAAATCGGCCAGTTGTTGTGTGAGTTTCTCGTATAGTTCGTTCGGGAAGCCGAAACGTGCAAGCGACTTGCCCAAAGCATGTACGAAAACGGTTGCCCATTCTAAAAATTTCATGTCCGCTTGCGGAATGTAGTCCGGATGATGCATATTATTCCTTATTTTAATGTTTCATATACTTTGCAGGTGTCCCTGTAATCGTCGCAGGTGTCCCTGTAGCCTTTGCAGGTGTTACTGCAATTATTGCAGGCGTCCCTGTAGTCTTCGCAGGTGCTACTGCAATCATTGCGGGTGTCCCTGCAGTCTTCGCAGGTGCTACTGCAATTGTTGCAGGCGTCCCTGTAGTCTTTGCAGGTGTTACTGCAATCGTTGCAGGCGTCCCTGCAAGCTTTGCAGGTGCACCTGTAAAATCTTCGGACAAAGGTAGAAAAATATTTCCGAACCGGCAAATACTACAGGGATTATCAGGATTACTATAGCTTGTTAGTCCATAGTCCCTGAAAATATCAACTCATTATACGTGTTTTTAAGCAAAAACAGATAAGAGCCCTTTTGCAACGGAATCGTTATCTTACCGGGAGCCGGTTTTTTAATCATGAAGTTATAAATGGGAATAGCCGTACTATCGGCTCGATAATCTGCCGCATTGTAAATGCTAATGATATAGTCCGATTGTACTAACTTATTCATGCGATTAATAACCGTATCCGGCAGTTCAATGATGTAATCGACGTAATGATTTAACCGGGCAAAGGTTTCGTAATTAAGATTATTTGATACATATATATCTGCCTGAATCCTCCGTTTTTTCGGCGCCGACACGGTATCAATAACAGCCAGGTTGTAACGCTTATCCGTTTTATATTCCACCTGATCAATCGTTAAAGGATCAATATGGTATGTTTGTTTAAATTCCGCAGCCATCCATGTTCTTCCGCCGGCGGATGCCCTTTCACTGATATGTTCAAAACCGGCTAATACAATAACTTTTGCAAGCGTATCCACCTTAAATGTGCAGTCATAAATATTCTTCGCCTGATTTCTTTCCCTGTCTTTTGAAAAATCATCGTAACCGAAGACCTTAAAGCCTCGATTGCTTGCCTCTTTTATCAACTTGGACGCCATTGGCTCTTTGGTGTAAAATCCGCTGTGGGACGCTGCAAAACCACGCCCGTTGATATTTTTATCCCATAACATTTCAAGCGCCAAATACCGAAATCCCTGTTTGTACCAATCATCGAGCAGCAGCATTACAAGCAGTCTGTTATCGGGTGAGAAATGATTTTCATTAATCATTACGATTTGCCTCTCCTTGCTTTGTTGCAGCAAAAAATCCAGCGTCTTCTCATCTGTTGCGAGGTATTTGATGTCGGGCTGACTATCCCAATAGCGATTAATAACACGCCATTCCTGTAACGTTTGTTCCAGCTCCGGCTCTAAATTGGTGATGCGTGATTGATATGTTCCCAGGGCTTGTAAATACAGGTGTGTTGATGGAACAGTATACCTGTAATTCATTTCCCCTTGCTGTAATTTGATAACAGGCAACAAATAATTTATAGTGCTATCGTCGCTCAGCTCATATTCTCGCGCCAATGTAAATGGCTCGGTAATATCCACCTGTTCATAGCCGTCGCCGGCCTTGATTTGTTGAAACACATCATTCAAGTATTCTCCGGTTAAGCTGAGCCAATTCTTCTCAGGGCTTTTGCCTATAATGTAAACATATCCCCTCCCGTCTTCCAAAAGAACACCTTGCGCAACCATGCAATTGGCGCTATCAATAATAGTACCGGGCATTCCCACATCGTACTTCCCCAATTTATCCAATGCTTTATTGGCTGTTTTGGCATCTTTGAAATAAAACACGTAATGTTCTAATAACGGTGGCACATCGGTTTGATAATAAGCAATACAGTTTTTAGCGTCGAGATT
>JAITQN010000027.1 GCA_031288865.1 Prevotellaceae bacterium | reverse complement strand
ACGATAATGTCGTTCACGGTAACGTCGATGCCAATGCTGTGGTAGTATTTTACCAGCCCCAGCCGGTAGCTCTCGTTCCCCGCCGAGTGCGGATACGACACCAACTTCAAATCGTTGCGCTTTACCGCGTCCAGTGCGGCTTGCGGAGCATGCACATCGGGCTGGCCGATATTCAAATGATACACCTTCACCCCACGCTTCTTGGCTGCTTCGGCATAAGGCACTAACTTGCGGACAGCCGACAACGGCATCTCTTTCGCTTTCTGTGATATTTCCAACATACTTTTTATTTTTTCGACAAATATACGGGAAATTTATCAATCATCAATTGCCATTTCTTTAAATCGCGACAAAATGGTAGTAATTGCTTTGACAAATTTGTTTTTTTGCACCTTCCGCGCGGAGCACCGCGCCCTTACGCCCTAAAATCAGTTTGATTGGTTAAGAAGCAAATCTTTTGCTCTAAGTTGCTTGGCATTTTTGCGGCTGATAACTTCACCTCCTCGTTTTTCGAGCGATTTTCGGGCATCCTTGGCGACTTCAGCTCCTGATACAGCTATTTGTGCACTTTCGTCCAAGCCGGCAGGCTCTGCTTTTTGCGAGAGTTCAGTGGCAGAGGCTTCGGCAAGCATATTTAAAATAAGCTCTACATTGGTCATGTTGTCGCGCAGGTTTTCCTTTTTCAAACCTTTGTGTTTTTTGTATTGTTTTGCCGTCATATCCGACCATGTTTTATACATTAAATCGGTCAAAAAAGCATATTCTTCACCTTGTTTTACACTTGCCTTATCCCATTCATCGGTCAAAGCCTTGCGCACTTCGATTGATTTTATTCGTTGGTTTATCCAATTTTCGCTGTATCCGAGCTGGCGATAGTTTTGAATAGCTCGATCGATGGAAAGTTCGGGGTCAATAGTTTCGTCTATTCTTTCGCTGCCTACTTTGGCAAGCCACATCTTGAACGGCTCGGCTTTCGGCGAAGGAATGGACTGTATAATTCGAAACATCTGCTCAACGGTAGCCACATCAGTAAGGTACATTTTACCATCGGATGATGCTAATTTCAGCTGTACGATATTTTCGTACAACTGACTTCCTTCCCGTCTTATTTTAATTTTCAAATCACTCCAATAGCGACGAGGATTTGCGCTTCCGGTTAATACGGAAACAACGTCAATTACGGAAAACCACCATTTTTCGGTGTTTTCGTCCCAAATGGAACGGACTTGTTGCTGCTCAAACAGCTGTATTTTGTTTTTCATATTCTCAATCCTGTTATTCTTTCATCATTGAACCGGTAGACTTCATATCCAAAATCCTTCACGCGCAGGGTTAACTCGTTGTCGGTGGTCAGTCCGACGGCGGGTGTGTCGTGCAGGAGCGGCGTCAGCACATAGCCATTCCCCGACGGCAGGTACATCATCTCGAACGCATGTGCGGGAATATGAATGTGCAACTCGGCTTCCTGCGCATCGAAGTAACAGACGAAAAGCAGCGTTTACGTGTTCGTATAACGCAGAAACAAGTAGCACCGGTCGATGAACGGTCGGCCGGTGTTAGCCCACATCAAGTCGTAGAACGCGCCCTTTGCCACTGTGTTCGACGTGCCCACGAAGTTCAGCAATTGTTTGTAGTCTGCGCGCAGTTGCTTTTGCGATGCGGAGAGCAGTTGTCCGTCGAAGCGTCCGTCGTTGTTCCACTGCCGGAGCGCGGGCACTGCGGTGTAATCAAAAATAGACGTGCGGCCGTCGTCGCCGCTGAAGCCGGTAGCGCCTTCGGCCTTCTCGCCCACTTCCTGCCCGGCGTAAATCATCACCGGCCCCTGATTCATGGCCGCCGACACCAGCATGGCCGGCAGCGCACGGCGCGCATCGCCCGCAAAGAACGACGAGGCCACACGCTGCTCGTCGTGGTTCTCTACGAAGCGCAGCATGTTGTCGCCTATGCCCTCCACGCGCTGCCAGCAGTGCGTGATGGCCGACGCCGGCTGTCCATGGCACATCACGGCGCGAAGGGTGTCGTACAAGCCTACTTTGTCGTAGAGGTAGTCGAACTTTCCATTGAAAATATAGTTGTAGTATTCTTCCGGGTGATACGTTTCGGCAATAAAGATAATGTCGGGATAGTGCGCCTTCACCTGCGGCAGCGCCCACGACCAGAAGGCGAGCGGCACCATCTCCGTCATGTCGCAGCGGAAGCCGTCGATGTTCTTTCCCGCCCAAAACAGCAGGATGTCGAGCATCTTTTTCCATACGCCCGGCACCGGCGAGAAGTGCTGTGCTCCGCCGCCGCAGTAGTCTACGCCGTAGTTCAGCTTCACGGTTTCATACCAATCGTACACCGACGGGCAGGGCGTGAAACAGTCGTTGCCGGTGGCTTTCGCCGGACGCTCCACATAGCGCACCTGCGCCGGGTCGAACGGCGTGCCAAAGGGCTGAATGCCCGTGGGCACTACAAAGTCACCGTCGAGGTAATAGAAATCATTTTCCGGCGAGAAGTGTTTTGTGACGTCGTCGCCGTCGCCGAAATCCCGCACGCCCTGCGGCTTGGCGACCGAGCGGTAGGTACGTGCCACGTGGTTGGGCACAAAGTCGATGAGCGCCTTCATGCCCGCTTGATGCGTGCGGTGCAGCAGCGCCTCGAACTCGTCCATCCGGCGTTCCGGATGCACCGCCAAACCGGCGGCCACGTCGTAGTAGTCGGTAATGGCGTAGGGCGAGCCCGCCCGCCCCTTCACCACTTCGGGGCAGTGCGCGCCGGTGGCGTGCGCTATCACGCCGGTGTACCACACATGCGTGACGCCCAGCGCGGCAATCTCCTGTAGCGCCTTTCCGGTAAAATCGTTGAACTTCCCCACGCCGTTCTGCGCCGCTGTGCCGCTAAACACGGGGTTTTCGACCGTGTTGCCGAACCACCGCGGCATCACCTGATAAATGATTATTTTTTTCTGCATAGAAATTAGTGTTTTGTCACGTAACAAATGTAATAAAAAATTTGTTATCCTGAAAAACTTCAATAGCTTTATGCCTGTTGCGAGTAGTAGTTATGAATAATAAACAAAGCGCCGCCTGCTGTAGGGCGGGCGGCGCTGCTGATCGCTATTCGTTAGCTGTTATTTATCGTCGAAATACCATAGCGCACCGGCGGGCGGCGTGGTGGTATATTCTTCCGTCTCATGCTTTCCTGATTTTGTATCCTTCTTATAGCATATATTCCAACCTTTTTTTAAGTTGTAGCTATATTTATACGTTCTCTTGTTTTCATCGTCGCCTTCGCTATATGAGCCCGTCACGGTTACATCCTTATTTACATACTCCACGAAGCCTTTCCAACCTTCTCCTTGATGAATAATGTATCTGTTATATGTGCCATATTCGTCATTCGCCTTATAACCATAAAGGTCCACCTCCCCCATCTTTGCGTCGGAGGGAGTTACCGTAATGCCATCCTTCTCAATTTCGAAGTATTTAGTGAGATTTACAAGATACTTGTCGTCGATGCTTTCCGGAAAGTTTATGGTAAACTTGCCGTCGATGATAGGGGCGCTGGAAAACACCTTTCTCCCCTCACTATGGTACGCTGTCAGCTTCGCAGTGTCAATGTCGGAGTACTCGGACGCGTTTACAATCGTAAAGTCGTTGTTGCCCGAAGCAATTGTGCTCGTACCGGCGGTTTCGGTAGTAGTGTCATCATCGTCTTTGTTGCAGGCGCAGAATGTGGCGGCTGCAAGCAGGCTGACGAATGCCATTGATAAAAGTTTTTTCTTCATGTTTTTTGTTTTTAATTTATATTAAATGGTAACTCGAAATTTGAAACGCCGCGGAGATTTGTGTCCTCGACGCTTCGGGAAGCGAAACGCCGCGGAGATTTGTGTCCTCGGCGCTTCGGGAAGCGAAACGCCGCGGAGATTTGTGTCCCGCGGTGCTTCGGGAAGCGAAACGCCGCGGAGATTTGTGTCCCGCGGTGCTTCGGGAAGCGAAACGCCGCGGAGATTGGCGTCCCGCGGTGCTTCGGGAAGCGAAACGCTACAACTAACTGATTTCCAGTGGGGGGGGGTAACTAATGAACAATTAATAATGAATAATGAACAATGGGGTGCCCTGCGGGCGTTTAATTCGTTGTTCATTGTTAATTGTTCACTGTTCATTGTTAATTTTTTATTGACAGGCGGCAAATGTAGGAAAGATTTTCTAATAAAGCAAAAATCTTTAATCCAATTATATGGTTTCTGCGGCGAATCTGAGTATCCACCCCTGTTTTCCGTCGGCCAGGCGGATGCATTGCCATTCGCCGAGCGTTTCCAGGATGGTTACTTTAGTGCCTTCGTGCAGGATGAAGAGGTCTTTTCCCGAAGCGTCGGGCGAACTTTTTACGGTAATCACGGCGGGCGTGATAATGGCGGCAGACGTGTCGCGCAGCTCTTTCTTCTGATAACAGGCAAATACGCCGCAGTTCGCGCTCCCCAGCACGGCGAGGATAGACAGGAAGAACGCACACTTCCGCAACGTAATGTGACGGGCAAACAGGAAAAGCCCGAACAGCAGCAAGCACAGCGCAAAGAGGAGAATCGAGAGCCATGCCCAAGTGTCGGTGTCGGCGCTGCGGCGTATGTTTTTTATCCCTGTGAAGACGAAAAATTCGGGGACGGCTTCGATTTTATCAATCGTCATGGCGTTGGCCATGGTGAGGTTGTGGGCAATATCGGGGTCGCCGGGGCGCAGTTTCATGGCGCGCTCGTAGTATAGAATGGCTTTCGAGAGGATATTTTGTTTGAAGTAGGCGTTGCCGATGTTGTAGAACAGGTCGGCCGACACCTCGCCGGAAGCCTCGATCATGCTGTAGTAGGCGATGGCTTCGCGGTAGTCGCCGGCGGCATACAGGCTGTTGGCCTTCGTCCATATCGAGTCCACGATTTGGGCTTGCAGCAGTGTGGCGGCGGCGAGGAACAGGGAGAGTATGGCTGTTTTTTTCATTTGTTGATTGTATTGCTAAAAAGTTTGTTCGAATTTGCTGATGATTTGCGTGGCGTCGTGATATACCTTTTCCATTTCGGAGCGGCCGGCGTCGGGGGCGTAGCGCGCGAATTCACATTCGTCGAGCAGGTGCAGGTAGGTTTCGATGTCTGCTTCTTCGGCGTGTTTGCGCTGCATGACCTCGCGGGCGGATTCCTGCGAGAGGTCGGCGGGCATCAGCGCCGATTTGTCGGTGAGGAAGCCCCACAGGGCGCGGCTCACCTCTTCGTAGAAGTTATTCCGGTCGCCGTTTTTCAGGTATTGTCCGGCGGCTTTCAGGCGTTGCTGGGCGATTTTGTTGGCCTTGCGGTGACGGGTTCGCACCACGTCCTGCGATTTTATCCGGTGGCTTTTGAGCGAATAATATATGATGACGAACAGCGCGAACAGCAGGATGTACATCAGGCAGTAGCCCCATGTGCCGAAGAAGACGAACCCTTTTTCGTAGAGGCGCAGCGGTTTTGTTTTGATGTAGTGGATGTCGCTGTCGAGCGCTTTTATCGACTGCCGGTTGACGCCTGCCATGCCGGTGGCGTTGTCGGCGTTGGGGTCTTTCGCTACGCCCAGACGCAGGTTTTTGGAACGGAGGGTTACGTATTGTTTTTTGTCGATGTCGAAGTAAGTAAATTCTACGGGGGTGATGTCGAAACTTCCCTCGCTGCGCGGGATAACGGGGTATTCGAACTGCTTGGCGCCCGATATTCCCGACGACGATGTTTTTGTGTTGTCGGATGTTTTCACGTCGTAGGTTTCGAAGTGCGGCGGGAAGCTCACTTTCGGTGTTTCTATCAGTTTGATGTTGCCTTCGCCGCTGATTTTTACGAGGAGCGAGAGGGCGTCGTTAGCGATTACACTGTCGCGATTGAACGCGGCTTCCATGCGGAAGTTTTTACCTACGGCGCCCTTGAAGGAGGCCGGCGCGCCGGCCGGGAGGGCGTCTATCTTGAGGGTTGATGTGGGCGACTGGATGTGTTTGCGGATGTTTTGCGGCGAGTCGAAGAAGCTGTCGAAGAAACTTCGGGGCTGGCTGTTTCGTGCATACACTTGCAGGACGCAGTTTACTTCGAACGGGTCGATTTTGAGTGTTCCGGTTTGTTGCGGGAACAGGATGTAGCGTCGCAGCACGGCGGTGTAGTATAGGTTTCCGTTTACATTTTCGCGTTGGAACTGCAACTGTTGCGGCGTTTCCAGTTCCTGACTCCAGAAGCCGTTGAAGGTGGGAAATTTCACATCTTCGAAGCCTGCGATGTTCATTTGGCGGGTATATAGTTTGATGGTGGCGATCATGTATTCGCCTTGCACGGCCGTTGATTTGCTGAGGTGAATACGTGCGAATACGTCGGTTTCGCCGGCGTTGATTTGCTGCCGGCTTTCGGCGGGCGACTGTTCCTGTGCAGTGCTTTGCGTGTTGTTGTTTGACGAGGCGTCGCCTGCCGCCATCACTTGGATCGACACGGTTTTCGTTTGGTAGGTTTTGCTCTCTACGGTGGCTTCTGCCGCGCCGATGTTTACCGTGCCTTCCTGCCCGGCCTGCAAGATATAGACCATGCTTACGGAGCGGCTGTAGCTGGTTTTCCCGTTAATGATTTGTACGCTCGTGCTGGTGGAGCGCGACGGCCCTGCCAATACCGTGAAGCCGCTGAAGTCGGGCGCAGTAAAGTTTTCGAATTCGTTGTTCAGGGTGAACGTAATGCGGAAGGCTTCTCCCACGCTCACTACGCGCGGCGCCGATGCGGTAAACTCTACCGTCTGCGCCTGCGCCGTTCCTGCGGCAAGCAGGGCGGTTAAGCATATAAAAAATCGTTGTATCATAAGTTACCAGTTCTTTTCTGTCTTGTATTTTCCCAAGGCTTTAGCCTTTTCTTTCTTTACTTTTTCCTGTGTTTCCTTTTCGTTCGATTGCACGGCGTCTAATATTTGTTGCGCCTGCTGCGGCGAAATTTTAGGTTCTTGCGGTTGCTGTTGCCGGTCGTTCTTCTCGTTTTGCTGATTTTGGTTGTCTTGTTGGTTGTCTTGGTTTTGGTTTTGTTGTTGGTCTTGGTTTTGCTGTTGTTGCTGGTCGTTCTTGTCTTGATTTTGTGGTTGCGGTTGAGGCTGCGCTTCGTTTTGCAGCATGCGTTGTGCGTAGGCGAGGTTACTTCGTGTTTCGTCGTCGGTGGGGCTCAGGCGCAGCGCCTGTTTGTAGGCGTCGATGCTCTCCTTATATTTTTTCTGTTGCAATTGCGCGTTGCCCAGATTGTGCATCAGCTTTGCCCGGTCGGTTTCGGCCTGCCGCCCGTCTGTCGCGAGGCTTTTAAAGAGGGCTTCGGCCTGCTCGAACTGCTCTTGCTTGTAGAGTGCATCGCCCAGATTAAACCGTGCGGCATACGACAGCGAGTCCTTTTTCAGCCCCCGCCGGAACGCGATTTCGGCGTCGTTATACTGTTCGTCCTTATATTTTTTGATACCCTCGCGCACTTCTTTTTTGTCGTCCTGCGCCCATGTGGGGAACGAAAGCGACCACAAGAGTATAAACAGGAATGTTTTCTTGAAGATGTCGAAACTTTTCGACCAGCGGTTTTTCCGTTCCACAATAAACATCTCGACGAGGAGGAAGAACAGGGTGAACACAAGCATATACATAAACTGTTCGTTAAAATCTTCGAATACGATAGCCTTCAATTCTTGTTTTTCCATACTGTTGATACTGTCCACCACCTTGTCGAGCCCGAGGTCGGCGTTAGTGGCGTGGGTGTAGCTTCCGTTGCCGGCGGCGGCGATTTCCTGCAACACGGCCTCGTTTAGTTTTGTTACCACGATATTGCCGTCTTTATCTTTCAGCATGCCGTTTTTGGTGGGTATTGGCTGTCCTCCCACAGAGCCGATGCCGATGGTATGTATCACGATGCCGTTTTCCACGGCGGCTTTGGCGGCGGCCATTGCGTCGTCTTCGTGGTTTTCGCCGTCGGTGATGATGATGAGCGCGCGACTTTTGTCGCTTTGCAGGGTGTAGCTGCGCGTAGCCAGCGCAATGGCCTGTCCGATGGCCGTGCCCTGTTTAGGCACGATGTCGGGCGAAATCGACGACAGGAATATTTTGGCCGACACATAATCGGTTGTCACGGGAAGTTGCACGTAGGCGTCGCCGGCGAATACGATAAGTCCGATGCGGTCGTCTTTCAGGCGGTCGACCAGTCGCGAGATGGCGAGCTTGGCGCGTTCCAGACGGTTAGGGCGGAAGTCTTCCGCCAGCATGCTGTTCGACACGTCGAGTGCGATAATCACCTCCACGCCCCGGCTCTTCATTTCGCGCACTGTGGCGCCGATTTGCGGGCGCATCAGTCCCAGCGTGAAGAAGAAAATGGCGAGGCACAGCAGGATTATTTTCAACCAGCCGCGCCGTTTGGAAACCAGCGGCATCAGGGGCTGCATCAGTTGCATGTCGCCAAACCGCGCCAGCGCCTTGCGTTTACTGCGCACAAATAGCGCATACCCCACCACCAGCGCCGGTATCAGCAGCAATAACCATACGTATTCAAATTGTGCTATCTGTATCATGTGTTAAATTCTCCTTCTATTTTATGGCAGCCGTCGCAGCACCAGTAGGCGCAGCAGCAGCTCCAGCAGCAGGGCTGCCAGCGCTGCCAATGCGAACGGCATAAATTCCTCCTTGTATGTAGTGAGCGAGTCAACCGTTATTTTCGCTTTTTCCATTTGGTTGATTTCGCTGTATATTTCCAGTAGCTTGGTGTTGTCGGTAGCTCGGAAATATTTTCCGTCGGTCATTTCGGAAATTTGTTTCAGCATGTCTTCGTCAATCTCAACAGGCACTTGCTGGATGACGACACCCCGTTCGGTCATAAAAGGGTAGGGGGCCATGCCTTTAGCGCCCACCCCGATGGAGTATACGCGGATGCCGTAAGTCTTTGCGATTTCGGCAGCCATGAGCGGGGCGATTTCACCGCGGTTGTTTACGCCGTCGGTGAGCAGGATGATGACGCGGCTTTTGGCGTCGCTGTTCTTCAATCTTGCCACAGCGGTGGCCAGTCCGTTGCCGATGGCAGTGCCGTCTTCGATGAGACCGGTTTCAATGTCTTTCATCAGGTTGATGAGGGTAGCGCGGTCGGTGGTGAGGGGGCATTGCGTAAAACTTTCGCCGGCGAAAACCACGATGCCCATGCGGTCATACGGGCGTTCGGAGATAAACCTGATGGCGATGTCTTTTGCCGCGTTGATGCGGTCGGGCTTGAAGTCGCGTGCCAGCATACTCGTAGAGATGTCGAGGGCGAAGATGATGTCGATGCCTTCGGTGTCGGTTTTGTTAAAAGCCTCCGACGAGCGCGGGCGCGCTATGGCGAGGATAAGCAGTGCAATCGACAGGCAGCGTATGGCGTAGGGGACGTGTTTGAAATAGTGCCGCACGCCGGTGCTTGTCCTGTTGAACGCCGCCAGCGACGACACCTGTAGCGATGGTGTTATGCCTCGTCTGCTTCGCCAGATGTAGTGCGCAATAGTCGGCGCCAGTATCAGCAGCAGGAATAGTATTTTCGGATATTCGAAGTACATGGGTTTTGTAGTTTAGAGTTTGTCATTCGGCATGTTCAATTGAGCGTTTATTATCTTTTTTAATTCCTCTTTATTGGGTAAATAAAATTGATATTTAGAAACAAAAAGTTGTGAAGATATATTATGCATCGCATACTTTATGATTAATTCATCTTTTTCTCTTGCTAAAACAATACCCACCGGAGGGTTATCGTCTTCCATATTTTCTTCGTTTTCAAAATAGCCCAGATACATGTTCATTTGTCCGATATCTTCATAACTGGCCTTTTCCCGCTTCAAATCGATAAGCACAAAACATTTTAAAATACGATGATAAAAAACCAAATCAACATAATGCGGGCGATTGTCGAGCATAATTCGGTATTGCCTGCCGATAAATGCGAATCCTTTTCCTATTTCAAGCAGAAATGACTGTAGATTGTTAATAATTCTTTCCTCCAAATCGGATTCCGAAACATGATATGGCTCTGGTATCTGAAAAAAATCTAATACATAAGGCTCTCGAATAAGGTCAGACGGTTTTTCTATAATTTGACCTTGTCGGGCCAATCGCAAAATGCCTTCTTTGTCCATTGAGGCAGCTAATCGCAAGAATAGAGATGTCTTCTTTTGATGGATTAAATCTGTAGTGCTCCAATTTTCGTTGATAGTTTGATTGAGGTAAAATGACCGCTCCAAAGGGTCATCGATTTTCAATAACTCTACCCAGTGTGTCCAGCTTAATTGGTGCGGAAGTTCCGCGCTTATTGGATACATGATATAAAATTGCCGCATTCTTTTTATATTACTAAGACTAAATCCTCG
>JAITQN010000025.1 GCA_031288865.1 Prevotellaceae bacterium | reverse complement strand
GTGCTGGCAGCGCAGAACGGCATCACCATTTCCGATTATTCGGTAGCGCCCGGTGCGCCTTCTACGGTGTCGTTTACCGTGAGCTGGAACAAAGACAAAATCGACAGCGCGTGGGTGTTTGTGGACTATAACGACAGCGGCACGATGACCCGCCTGCCGCTATCGGGCGCTACCGCTTCGGCAGGCAGCAGGGCCTACATGGTTTCCGGCAACGACCAAGGCGCATGGGTGGTGGCCGACGTTTCCGGCGCTTTTTCGGCCACAGTCCAACTGGTTGCCGCCTGTAGGGACGCACGGCCGTGCGTCCCTACAGGCGCGTGTGTGTATGCCATCGACTATCCGCCGGTGGGGAAATACACGGCTGCCTACCGCATTGAATTTACTGGAACGCCGCCGTTTTACCTCCAATTTGGCGATGATGATAGCCGCGACACGCTGGAGCGGACAGCACAACCTCCCTATACATACACCATACCCTCAGGCAAAACTTTGGCTTCATTCACCGATGCTTCTGGGGCGTCAGGGTATATGGAACCCCCACCCCCCTGTGTGACATCAGCTGAGTGCGAAAGTGGCTATTGCGTGTGTGGTGTGTGTATGAAAGAAAACGCATCTTGCTACAATAATGAATACGCATACGTTAGTCAAATAGTTGAAGCACCATGTCCCAAAGAATGGGCCATTACGACCGACTGCCCTAATGTAATCCTTGTGCATTGGCAGACATATTGGTTAGACGCAACCACCATGCAGAAGTTCACTTATTGTAGGGCTGACGGATCATCTTACACTACTACCTCGGGCCCGCGACCAGGTGTTACCTTTGGTAATTATTGGTTTTACCATATGTGCTATTTGAAGATCAGATAGCAATAGACCATGTCTTAGCGCACTATACCGAACCGCTCCGACCACCGGCCACGTGGTTGCGGCGTTGCCAAAATCAACGGGGGCTGCTGCGCACAACCCCCGCTGGGGCGAGGTTCAACCTCGCCCGGAATATGGGCGACGAGGTGCAACCTCGTCGCAACAGGGGTTCTGTCGCCAGAGGTTCCGGGACACCAAACGAGTATATTGATCGGTCTCCCGCAAGCTGCGGGACACGAAACGAGTATATTGATCGGTCTCCCGCAAGCTGCGGGACACGAAACGAGTATATTGATCGGTCTCCCGCACGCTCCGGGAGAACAAACGAGTAGTTGTTTGGGTTCCGCGACGTTCCGGGAAAGCAAACGAGTAGTTGTTTGGGTTCCGCGACGCTCCGGGAGAACAAACGAGTAGTTGTTTGGGTTCCGCGACGCTCAACCTTTATCCATTAACCATTTTTATCCACCTTTATCGTGTTGGCGTGGCCACACGCCAACACGTTTATCAACCTTTATCCTGTCCTCCCCCGCCCTTCGGGCACCCCCTCAGAGAGGGGGACAGCCCCCGTTCCCCGTTTTCCGTTCCCCGTTGGCCGTTCCCCGTTGGCCGGTCTCCGGCGGGATGCCGCGCCCCGTCACGGCTACACGGGATTCGACAATAATCGCCTGAAAAACAGACGCGCCTTGGCACGGAATTTGCTATAAGTATGTGCACGAGGAGATGAGCACACAGCAATGGAATGATTACGATTCCGAGCAGGCGCTAAAGCAGTCGGACTGCCCTACGCACCTGCCGCGAGTAAACCGTAACCATGGGGCGCAACACCGCAAACGCAGGGCAAATACCCTGCGTTTCTTTTGGCTCTGACACGTATAACAATTTGATGATTCTCCGGCGGGTTTATTCTTCCGCTGCTGTTTCCGCT
Organism: Prevotellaceae bacterium; assembly: GCA_031288865.1. Lineage (GTDB taxonomy): Bacteria > Bacteroidota > Bacteroidia > Bacteroidales > UBA932 > JAIRLC01. The sequence continues at coordinate 6,799 of JAITQN010000025.1, read as the reverse complement.
ACGGTTTCCTTTTCCTGTTGCACCGGAGCGGCGGCTGTGGTTTTCTTCGACCGGCCGCGGCGCGTGCCCGATTTCTTTGCAGCGGCTTTGTCCGATGCGGCCAGGGCGGCCTCGTTAAAGTCAACCAGTTCGATGCGCGCCATATCGGCGGCGTCGCCGGGACGGAAGCCTAATTTCAGGATACGGGTATATCCGCCGGGACGTGCGGCGATTTTCGGCGCCACTTCGCGAAACAACTCCGACACGGCCGTCTTATCCTTCAAATAACTGAACACGGTACGGCGCGCGTGGGTGGTGTCGTCCTTCGATTTTGTGATCAAAGGCTCCACATACACCCGCAGGGCCTTGGCTTTGGCTTGCGTGGTTTCAATATGCTTATGCAAAATCAACGACGACGCCATGTTGGCCAACATGGCCTTGCGGTGTCCCGTTTTCCGGCTTAAATGATTAAATTTCTTACTGTGTCTCATCGCTTCTTATTCTTTGTCTAATTTGTATTTTGAGATGTCCATGCCGAAGCCCAGTTTCAGGCGATCCAGGAGGGCGTCGAGCTCGGTCAATGACTTGCGCCCGAAGTTGCGGAACTTGAGCAGGTCGCTGCGCTGGAATTTTACCAGGTCGCCCAGCGTTTCCACTTCGGCGCTCTTCAGGCAGTTGAGCGCGCGCACCGAGAGTTCCATGTCGGCCAGCCGGGTTTTGAGCAACTGGCGCATGCGCAGTGTTTCTTCATCAAACTCCTCGCTGCTCGTTTCCTCGGGTGCGTCGAACGTGATTTTCTCGTCGGAGAAGAGCAGGAGGTGAAAAATCAATATTTTCGCGGCTTCGCGCATGGCGTCTTTCGGATGAATGGAGCCGTCGGTCGTAATTTCCAGCAGCAGCTTCTCGTAGTCGGTTTTCTGTTCCACCCGCCAGTTTTCCACGGCGTATTTCACGTTTAGGATGGGTGTGTGGATGGAGTCGATCGGAATCAGGCCGAACGGTGCATTTTCGGGCTTGTTCTCTTCTGCGGGAATGTAGCCGCGTCCCTTGCCGACAGTAAGGTCTATCTGCAGTTTCACGCCGGGCTCTTTCTTGCAGATCACCAGGTCGGGGTTCAACACTTTGAATGAGGCGAGTTGTTTTGAGATATCGCCGGCCGTAAACTGATCCTGTCCGGTAATGGTGAGCGACACGTTCTCGCCGTCGATGCCTTCAACCATTTTTTTGAAGCGCACGCGCTTAAGGTTGAGCACGATTTCCACTACATTTTCGATTACGCCGGGAATAGTAGCAAATTCATGGTCTACACCGGCTATTTTCACGGTGGTAATGGCGTAGCCTTCGAGCGACGACAGTAAGATGCGGCGCAAGGCATTGCCTACGGTAATACCGTAGCCCGGCTCCAAGGGACGGAATTCAAAGCGGCCAAAGGTGTCGGTGGCTTCGAGGAGTATTACTTTATCGGGTTTTTGAAACGCTAATATTGCCATAATATGATAATAAAAAAGATTACTATTGGGTACTATTTCGAATACAATTCCACGATCAACTGTTCGTTGATGTTTTCCGGAATTTCGGTACGTTCGGGCAGGTTTATCAGTTTCCCGGTAAGCGTAGCGCCATCCCACTCCAACCATGGGTATTTGCCGGAAGTGCGGCCTGCCACCTGATCCTGGATGACCTCCAGCGCCTGCGAGCGTTCACGCACGCCCACCGTGTCGCCGGGTTTAACGATGCTCGACGGGATGTTGCACACCTTTCCGTTGAGCACGATATGGCGATGGGTAACCAGCTGGCGCGCCGCCGCACGTGTGGGGGCAATGCCAAGACGGTACACCACGTTGTCGAGACGGCTTTCGAGCAGCAGCAGCAGGTTTTCGCCTTTACGGCCGCGCATGCGCGATGCCTTCACGAACAGGTTCCGGAACTGGCGCTCCAATACGCCGTAGGTGTATTTCACTTTTTGTTTTTCCTGTAACTGCGTGCCGTATTCCGACACTTTCTTGCGTTTTTTCGCCAGCCCGTGTTGTCCGGGAGGGTAGGTTTTCCGGTCATAATTCTTATCGGGACCGTAGATGGGTTCTCCGAATTTCCGGGCGATTTTTGTTGTAGGCCCTGTGTATCTTGCCATTTTTTCCTGTCGTGTTTATCCTGCTGACGCCGCAGTTTTGTTTAATTATTAAGCGTTATGCTTTAACCTTCGGGTTTTCTTACACCCTGCGGCGTCCTTTCGGACGGCAGCCGTTGTGCGGCAAAGGAGTAACATCTACTATTTCGGTAACTTCAATTCCTGCCGTATTAATAGTGCGGATAGCCGACTCGCGTCCCGAGCCCGGCCCCTTCACAAATACTTTCACTTTACGCAAGCCCATATCAAAGGCCACTTTCGCGCAATCGGCGGCGGCGGTCTGCGCCGCATACGGCGTGTTTTTCTTGGAGCCGCGAAAGCCCATCTTGCCCGCCGACGACCAGCTGATTACTTGCCCCTCACTGTTTGCCAAAGTTACAATAACATTGTTAAAAGTGGCGTGTACATGCGCTTGTCCGTTGGCATCTACCTTTACTACTTTTTTCTTCGTTGTTGTGGTCTTTTTTGCCATGCTTATGTATTATTTAGTTGCTTTTTTCTTGTTTGCTACTGTTTTCTTCTTGCCTTTACGCGTGCGGGCGTTGTTCTTGGTGGTTTGTCCGCGTACCGGCAGTCCCAGCCGGTGACGGATGCCGCGGTAACAACCGATGTCCATCAGGCGCTTGATGTTGAGTTGAACCATCGAGCGCAGTTCGCCTTCGATCTTAAGGCCCTCCTGCTGGATAAGGTTACGGATGGCGGTTATTTGTTCGTCAGTCCAGTCTTTCACTTTAATATCAAGGTCAATGCCTGCGGTTTTGAGAATATGCTGCGCGGTGCTGCGGCCAACACCGTAAATATAGGTCAGTCCTATTTCCCCGCGTTTGTTTTTTGGTAAGTCAACTCCGGCTATACGTGCCATACAATATAATTAAGAATTAATAATTAAGAATTAATAATTGGGTTTTTATCCCTGGCGCATTTTAAACTTAGGCGTTTTTTTGCATATCACATACAAACGGCCTTTCCGTTTCACTATTTTGCAATCCTCGCTGCGCTTTTTAATAGAAGCTTTTACTTTCATAGCCTTATTACTTTATTTGTGTCTGAATGAAATTCTGCCTTTGGTCAGGTCATAGGGCGACATCTCCACGCGCACCTTGTCGCCGGGAAGAATACGGATGTAGTGCATCCGCATCTTTCCGGAAATGTGCGCAATGATTACGTGGCCGTTGTCCAACTCCACGCGAAACATCGCGTTGGACAAGGCTTCAATAATCGTGCCTTCTTTTTCTATGGCTGTCTGTTTAGACATTTTATCGTATTTTATTTACTACTTCAATTCTGTTCTATAAACTCAAAGGTGGATAACACCTCCGGCTGTCCTTTCTTTATGCACACGGTCAACTCATAATGTGCGGAGGGTTTACTGTCTTTGGTGCGCAACGTCCATCCGTCGGACTCCAAAAACACCTCGTGCGTTCCTTCGTTGATCATCGGCTCAATGCAGATCACCATGCCTTCCCGCAGCCGCTTGCCGTTACCGCGCTTGCCGTAATTCGGGATGTCGGGTTTTTCGTGCATGTTCTTCCCTATACCGTGCCCCACCATCTCACGCACTACGCCGTAACCGAACGCTTCCACATGCCCCTGTATCGCTGCCGAAATATCGCCTACCCTGTTTCCCTCCAGTGCCTGCGCAATGCCTTTGAACAGCGACTCTCTGGTTACTCTCATCAGCTGCCGGACGGCTTCGCTCACTTCGCCCACCGCAAAGGTGTAGGCCGAGTCGCCGTAGTAGCCCTTGTAAATTGTGCCGCAATCGACCGATAAGATATCCCCTTCCTTCAATTCGTATTTGGAAGGGATGCCGTGCACTACGACGTCGTTCACCGAGAGGCAAAGCGTGTTGGGGAAATCCTCGTAGCCCAGAAATCCGGGAACTGCGCCATGGTCGCGGATAAATGTTTCCGCCAGCCTGTCAAGCTCCAAGGTGGTCACCCCGGGTTTGACTCTTTTTCCCACTTCCGCCAGCGTTTTTGAAACCAAAAGGGCGTTTTCCCTTAATATTTCAACCTCTTCGGCAGTTTTCAGTGTTATCATTTTTCCAAAGAACACGCGTTATCCGTTACGTCCCTTTAGCCGTCCCGTTTTCATCAAGCCGTCGTAGTGACGGTTGAGCAGATGGCTTTCAATTTGCTGCAACGTATCCAGCACTACGCCCACCATAATGAGGAGCGAGGTGCCGCCATAGAATTGCGCAAACTGGTTGTTGACGCCCAACATCATGGCGAAGGCCGGCAAAATGGCCACCAGCGCCAGGAAAATAGAGCCGGGCAACGTAATGCGCGACATCACGGAGTCTATATATTCGGCGGTTTTCTTTCCGGGCTTCACGCCGGGAATGAACCCTCCGTTTTTCTTCATTTCTTCGGCCATCATGGTGGGATTAACCGTCACTGCCGTGTAAAAATAGGTGAACGCCACCACCATCAGCGCCGAGGTAAAGTTGTACCAGAACCCCGTGTAATCGTTAAAGGCAGTCGCAATACCGCGGGTAGCGTCGAAGCCCGAAAACAGCAGCGGGATGAACATCAACGCTTGCGCAAAGATGATGGGCATTACGCCGGCTGCATTAATTTTTAACGGGATATATTGCCGCACGCCGCCATACTGCTTGTTGCCGATAATGCGCTTGGCATACTGTACGGGGATTTTGCGCGTGCCCTGCACCAGGGCTATGGTGGCCATGAAAATGAGGAAGAGTATGATAAGTTCTACCACAAGCATCATCAGGCTGCCGGTAGCCTCGTTAAAGCGCGAGCCGGCTTCCGCAACGAAAGCAAAGGGCAAGCGCGCCAAAATACCTACGGTAATGATTAACGAAATACCGTTCCCGATACCGCGGTCGGTAATGCGCTCGCCGAGCCACATCACAAACATGGTGCCGCCGATAAGGATCACCGTGGCGAAAATATTATAACCAAATCCTTTCAGCAAAAATGCCGTTTCGGGCAGCTGGGCGTGCAGGTTGGCGATGTAGGCCGGTCCCTGAAACGCCAGAATGATGATGGTCAGGTAGCGGGTCATCTGGTTCATTTTCCGGCGTCCGCTTTCGCCTTCGCGCTGCAGACGCTGGAAATAGGGAATCATCATGCCCAGCAGCTGAATCACGATCGATGCCGAAATGTAAGGCATGATACCCAAAGCGAAGATAGAGGCATTCCCAAAGGCGCCTCCGGAAAAGAGGTTCAACAACGCCAACAAACCTTCAGAGGATTGTGATTGCAAATTCGCCAATTGCAGCGGGTCGATACCCGGCAATACCACGAAGCTCCCCAAGCGGTAAACAAGCAGCAAAAGAATAGAGTACCCTATCCTCGTGCGCAGTTCTTCAATCTTGAAGATGTTTTGTATGGTTGTAATTAACTTTTTCATCGCTTAAAGTTTGGTAGCTGTTCCTTTATTGGCTTCAATGGCCGCTATCGCCGATTTCGAAAAGGCGTGGGCCGTTATGTTTACGGTGGAAGTCAAACTTCCGTTTCCGAGAATTTTCACCCGGTCGTTTTTCGACACCAAGCCGGCTTCAATCAAAGTGTTCGTAGTAATGTCGCTCACGCCGGCTTTATCGATCAGCGCTTGCAGGGTCGACAGGTTGATAGCTTTGTAGTCGATGCGGTTTATATTGTTGAAACCAAATTTAGGCACCCGGCGCTGCAAGGGCATCTGTCCGCCTTCAAACCCTTTTTTGCGTGAATAACCCGAGCGCGATTGCGCGCCCTTGTGTCCGCGCGTAGAGGTGCCTCCGCGGCCGGAGCCTTCACCGCGGCCAACGCGTTTGTTTTTATGTGTGGAACCCGCAGCGGGTTTTAATTGGTGTAAACTCATAATCGTACTATGCTTAAATTTCTTCTACTCTTATCAGGTGACGCACCTTTTCAATCATGCCACCGGTAACCTGGTCGACATCGCGCTCCACCGTGTGGTTAATGCGCCGCAGCCCCAGGGATTTCAAAGTGGAAATCTGGCGTTCGGTTGCGCCGTTTTTACTTCTTACTAATGTTATTTTTACTTTTGCCATGATCGTGCTCTCCTATCCTTTAAATACTTTTTGCATGGGCACGCCGCGTACGCCGGCCACAGTGTAAGCGTCGCGCAGTTCGAGCAACGCATTTACGGTAGCTTTTACCAAGTTGTGCGGGTTTGATGAGCCTTTTGACTTGGCCAGCACGTCGTGGATGCCCACGCTTTCAAACACCGCGCGCATGGCGCCTCCCGCCTTCACACCGGTACCTTCGGCCGCAGGCTTCATAAACACTTGCGCGCCGCCGAATTTAGCGGTTTGTTCGTGCGGAATGGTACGTTTATTCAACGGGATTTTTACCAGGTTCTTCTTGGCGTCTTCAATACCTTTGGAAATGGCGGAGGTTACTTCACCGGCTTTCCCCAAACCGTAGCCTACCACCCCGTTTTCGTCGCCCACCACCACGATAGCGGCAAAGCTGAAATGGCGCCCCCCTTTGGTTACCTTGGTAACCCGTTGGATAGCCACCAGGCGGTCTTTTAACTCCAAATCGGTAGTCTTTACTTTTTTTACGTTTGTCGTCATAGTGTCTATTAGAATTTAAGACCCCCTTCACGGGCGGCGTCTGCTAAATTTTTTACTCTTCCATGATAAAGATACCCGCCGCGGTCGAACGACACGGTGGTGATACCTTTTTCCGCAGCGCGTTCGGCGGCCAGCTTGCCTAC
>JAITQN010000157.1 GCA_031288865.1 Prevotellaceae bacterium | reverse complement strand
TATGAAACAACGGATATATTTAGATAATTGTTGCTTTAACCGTCCATACGATGACCAGGCCAGTCCTAAAATACGGTTTGAAGCGCAGGCAAAACTGTTTATTCAGGGACTTGTGCTTGGTAAGGAGGTAGAATTGGTATGGTCATATATACTGAAATTTGAAAACAGCAAAAATCTTTTCTCAGCAAAAAAGAATGCTATAGCACAATGGGAGGCCTTAAGCGTTATGTTCGTTGACGCATCAGACGAGGTTGTTTCCCTTGCCGAAAGCATAGTACAAACAGGTGTTAAAGTAAACGATGCGCTGCATTTGGCTTGTGCTATCACAGCCGGCTGCAGCTATTGTATAACGGTGGATAACCGTATGCGAAAATACCGCAACGACCGTATTGTCATTTGCGGCCCGATAGAATTTTTAAACTATTATTTTAATTATTATGAATAGTGCTGTATTATTAGACAAAGGCATGAGATGTCTTACTAATGAATTAGGATTGCTGGAAGCCGAGCAGTTCGTGTTCACATTACTGAGCCAGCCGTTTGATTATACGGAGTGGCGTAAAAATAATTTGTTTGTGGGCATGAGTGTGGCCGAACTCAGCGCGGCAGCCGACAAGTATTGTAAAGAAAATCCATCGTTAACATAGTCGTATGGCGACGTGTTGAGCCGGAATATTTTCGTACCTTTGCGGAAAACAAAGGTTATGAAACAACGGATATATATCTACACTTCTATTGTAGGTGGCTATTTCGACAAGGAATTTGCCGAAGCCACAATAGCCCTGTTTGAACGGCTCAAGAACAAAGAGGTTGTTTTTGTAGTGTCTGACTTAATGCAAGGGGAATTGGAAAAAGCCCCCACACATGTTCAAGAATTGTTGCAAACGTATGAAAAAAATTATCCTGATTGTTTTGAATATGTTCTCGCGACACAAGAGGCCACAGAATTAGCCGACAAATACATTGTCGAAAAGATAGTAGGTAAGGCCAGTTATACGGATTGCCGTCACATTGCAGTGGCTACTGTCAGTAAGGTGGACATAGTAGCAAGATAGAATTTTAAACATATTGTAAATCTCGATAAAATTAGAGAATATAATGCTGTAAATTTAAAGCTCAGCTACGTAATACTTGAGATAAGAAATCCAAAAGACCTAATAAGATATGGAAACGATTAAACAAACAAAAGAATTTGACTGCGTAAAAATGATGCGGGACATTCGTGATAAAATAGATGCCGAAACAGTCGGTATGACCTATACAGAACTAAGAGCTTACATAGATAGGCAATTAGAAAACGGCACTTTCTGGCAACGAATAACTCGCCAACAGAAAATGCGCAACTATGCGTAGTGTACAACTAAAAACAAAGTTGCCCGCCCCACAGTGGGCGATGTTCCGGTATGCGTTGTTGCTGCTTCTTGCGGCGGGCTGTCAGGCGCCGTCTGCCTACTGCACCCTCGACGGCTTTACGCAGGGAACCACCTACCATATTATTTACCGCGATGCGCAGCGCCGGCGTCTGCAGCCGGCCATTGACTCGCTGTTGCGCGGGTTCAGCAAGTCGCTGTCGGTGTACGACAGCACGTCGGTTATCTCGAGGCTGAACCGCAACGAGCCGGTGGAGGCCGACGCGTATTTCGTGCGGGCCTTCCGGCGCGCCAAGGAGGTGTATGACGACTCCGGCGGCGCATTCGACATTTCGGCGGCGCCGCTGTTCAACGCCTGGGGCTTCGGGTTTAAGCACCGGGAGCAGATTACGCCGCACCTGCTCGACAGCTTGAAAACGTTCGTGGGCATGGACAAGGTGCGCCTCGCCGGTCGCCGGCTGGTGAAAGACGACGCACGCGTGATGTTAAACATGAACGCCCTCGCGCAGGGCTATTCGGTGGATGTGGTGAGCGAATGGCTCGAGGCGCGCGGCATCGCCGACTATCTGGTGGAGATAGGCGGGGAGGTGCGCTGCCGTGGAAGGAACAAACAGGGGAAGGCCTGGGCGGTGGGCATCGACAAGCCGGAGGACGGCAACATGGTGGCGGGCGCGCGGCTTCAGGCGGTGGTGCATTTCACCGATCGCGCCATGGTGACGTCGGGCAACTACCGGAAGTTTTATGTAGACGGCGGAAAGAAATACGCACACACGATCGACCCGGCCACCGGCCGCCCGGTGACGCACAACCTGCTTAGCGCAACAGTCTTTGCCGCCGACGCCATCACCGCCGACGCGTATGCCACCGTGTTTATGGTGGTGGGGCTGGCGCGTGCCGGAGAGATACTTTCGCAGCGTCCGCAGTGGGGCGCCTATCTGATATATGAGGAGGATGGCGCGATGAAGACTTACGTCACGCCCGACGTGCAGGCCATGCTGCAATAATCACTACGATGCCGGAATTATTGGGTGCTGCCGTTGCACGGCATGTCACAATAGCTGCAAGGGCTGTCGGGTTCTTCCTGCTTGGTGCAGCGAATGCCGAGCCGTTGCATATTTTTGTTGCGTCCTATTTCGGTTTCGGGGAATTTGCCGTTTTTCTTTATGATGATGCTTATCGCCATGCCCACGACACACAAGTTAAGTATAATGATTGATAAAATAATTGTTGAACCCATTATATATTGCTTCAGATTATTTATACTTTTCCCATATTTCCTCGAACCACTTCATTTGGTCGGCGGGGGTGAGGTGGCTGTTGTCTAACAGCAGCGCGTCGCCGGCTTTGCGGAGCGGCGTTACGGCGCGGTGCTCGTCGATATAGTCGCGTTGGAGAATATGCCGTAAGGTTTCGTCCAGCGACACTTGCCCGCCCTTTGCTACAAGCTCCCGGTGGCGCCGTTCGGCACGCACGCGAGGGTCGGCCGTCATAAAGATTTTCAGCTCGGCCTGCGGGAACACCACCGTGCCGATGTCGCGCCCGTCCATCACAATGCCCTTGTCTTTGCCCATCAGTTGCTGCAAGTGTACGAGGTGTGTGCGCACTTCGGCAATGGCGCTCACGGCGCTTACCTGCCGCGACACCCTGATGCCGCGAATGTCGTGCTCCACATTTACGCCTTGCAAGAAAGTAACGTTCTGCCCGTCGATATTGCGAAACTCGATTCGAATATCGGGCAATGCGGCAATCAATGCGGCCGTGTTTATCTTTCCATCGTTGGAAATCAACCCGTACTGCAGCCCGTATAAAGTTACCGCGCGGTACATGGCGCCGCTGTCCACATACACATAGCCGGCCTTCGCGGCAATGGCTTTGGCGAATGAACTTTTTCCCGTAGAGGAGTGTCCGTCAATGGCAATAACGATTTTTGAAACAGGAGTAGTCAATATTTTTTTATTATAATGTTATTTTTTTTTGCAAAGATACAATAATATTTTGTACCTTTGTGCCCATTGTAACAAATTATGCGTGTTGCCGTTATAGATATGGGGACTAATGTGCATAACCTGCTGCTGGCAGATATAATTCCCGGAGCATGGACTCATGTACATGAAGTAAAACAACCCGCCCGTCTTGGTGATGGCGGGTTGCGTAGTGGTATACTCTCGACGCGGGCCTTTCATTCCGCTTCGGAAGCCATGGACCGCCTGACGGCGCAGTTGGCCGCATGGGGCGGCGCTGAACAGACTTATGCATTGGCTACATCGGCGGTGCGCGACGCGGAGAACGGTCTTGATTTCGCAGAATATATAGAGGAGAAATATCACATCCCGGTGGAGGTGATTTCGGGCGACCGCGAGGCCATACTTATATATAAAGGTATCCGGGAAGGCGTGCCACTGAACAACGAGCCGGTGCTGATGCTCGATATCGGCGGCGGCAGCAACGAATTTATCATTGCCGACGCCAAAACAATCTATTGGAAGCAGAGCTTCCCGTTAGGCATGGCGCGGCTGCTCGAACAGTTCAAGCCCGGCGACCCTGTTACATCGAAAGAAGCAAAGCAAATAAGAACGTATCTGAATCAGGAGATGCCGGCGCTGTGGCAGGCTTTGGCGCATTATAATATTACCACGCTGGTGGGGTCGTCGGGTTCGTTCGACACCTACAGGGCGTTGCTTACCGGCGCGGCGAAAGAAAAAGAGCCGTCATACGTTATTGAATTGAGCGCGTTTGCCGAACTGTATCGTCGCCTGCTGCACACTACGGCGGCAGAGCGCATGGCGATGAAAGGCATGACGCCCGTGCGAGTGGACTTTATCGTGCCGGCGGCGATTTTAACCAATCTGGTGATTGAGAGAGCAGGCATCAAAAAAATAATACAGTGTAGTTATTCATTAAGAGAAGGCGTAATGCGTGAATTGGCCGAATCCTATAAAATATGTTAAATAAAATAAAAAAAAGCCGTATGAAGATTTTAGTGATAGACGATGAAAAGAGTATTCGCAATACGATGAAAGATATCCTGGAGTATGAGGGATATGAGGTGGTATTGGCCGAAAATGGCAAAGAAGCCCTGTCGGCTTCGGAAACGAGCACTTTTGATGTTATTTTTTGCGACATAAAGATGCCCGAAATGGACGGCATTGAAATACTGGAGAGGTTGCAGGCAAAGCATTCCGACAGTCCGGTGATTATGATTTCCGGACACGGCACTATCGACGCCGTGGTGGAGTGTATTAAGAAAGGAGCGTATGACTTTATCGAGAAGCCGCTCGATTTGAACCGTATTTTAATCACCATACGGAACGCTACGGAGAAAACGGAGCTGGTGCGGGAAACCAAAACGCTGAAACGGAAAGTGTCGAAAATCCCTGATATGGTGGGCGAGTCGGAGGCGATGGTCAAGATTAAGGACTTGGTCGACCGGATTGCGCCCACAGAAGCGCGGGTGCTCATCACCGGGTCGAACGGAACGGGAAAGGAACTGGTGGCACGCTGGATACACGAGAAAAGCGCGCGCGCCACAGCGCCTTTCGTGGAGGTGAACTGTGCCGCCATCCCCGGAGAACTTATCGAAAGCGAACTGTTCGGGCATGAAAAGGGGTCGTTTACTTCGGCGGTACGGCAACACAAGGGGAAATTCGAGCAGGCACACGGCGGCACGCTGTTCCTCGACGAAATCGGCGACATGAGCCTGTCGGCACAGGCCAAGGTGCTGCGCGTGCTGCAGGAAAGCAAGGTGACGCGCATCGGCAGCGACAAGGACATCAGCGTGGACGTGCGCGTGGTGGCGGCCACCAATAAGAACCTGAAGCTGGAAATTGAACGCGGGAATTTCCGCGAGGACTTGTATCACCGGCTTAGCGTGATTATTGTGCACATGCCCACGCTGGCCGAGCGGAAGTCGGATATTCCGCTGCTGGCCGACTATTTCATGAAGCAGATTTGCAGTGATTATAATTATGCGAAACGGAAAATTACGAACGAGGCGTTCGCCGAGATGCAAAAATACCCGTGGACGGGAAACATCCGCGAGTTCCGCAATGCGCTGGAGCGCCTGATTATTCTTTGCGACAAGGTGATCGGCGAGGACGACGTGAAGCAGTATGTCAACCCGCTGTTCTCGTAAGTCACTCCGGCAAATTAGAAATTTCATGTCTTTGTGAAAAAAAAATTAATACCTTTGTGAGGAATTTGTCTATGTAGGTCAAATCGACTTTTCCATTTTTTAAATTAACAATCATCACTCGGTTTCTTTATACCTTATATGTACGTAAGGTTCTTTATTGGTATTATTTTTTTAGTCGTCTCTCAAGTTTGTTTTTATTCTTCCCCTATTCTTACCCTTATTCTTACCCCCTGCCATTTTATCTTTTCCTGAAACCCGCGCCCTGAGCGGTTTCTTCCGTTTCGATTTTGACCTACATAGCCAAATCGAAACTGTTGGGGCGAGAACAGGACAGGCAGGCTCCCTTGAGCCTTCCAAGGGAGCCCTTGAGTCTTCCAAGGGAGCCCTTGAGCCTTCCAAGGGAGCCCTTGAGACCTTCAAGGGAAGCCGGAATGAATAAAATGAATAACTAAAAAATAATTATTATGAGTACAAAATCAAAAGCTTATCTTCCGGGAGGAGACCATGAGCTCCTCACCTACACGGAGAACTACACCACGAACCTGTTCCCGATGCTCGACCGCATCGGGTTCCCGAACGACAAGTATCAGGAGCTGGCCGCCCTGCGCAACGACTTCAAGACGAAGCTCGCAGCGGCCGACAACAAGGCCACACGTACCCAAGTGACCGTGGAAGCCAAAACCCTGGCCGGCGAGCGGCTCACGAAAGTACTGCGGCAAGACACATCGGCGTTCACCACCACGCACACCCTCACCATTAACCTCGAGGGGCACAGCGGCAAAGACCTCTACTTCGCCGTCCGCTGGGAGAACACCCGCGGGCAAAAAGGCCCCTGGTGCAGAATC
>JAITQN010000150.1 GCA_031288865.1 Prevotellaceae bacterium | reverse complement strand
GAGTTGGGCGACAACGACTTTTCCAGCCGGAGATAATTTCTAAAATCGCTGATGGCGGCGCTCCACAGACTTTCGAGAGATACAATATGAGGCTTCTTTTCCAAAATTTAATTACTTTTGTAGTGCAAAAATACAAATAAGATGCCGCTAAAAAAAACAAAAATCGTAGCCACCATTTCCGATAAAAACTGCTCCCCCGATTTTCTACGTCAATTACACCTTTCCGGGATGAATGTCGTACGCCTCAACACCGCGCACCAGAAGCCGGATTCAGCCATGAAGATTATAGAGAGCGTGCGGCAGGTGTCCGACAAAATTGCTATCCTGATTGACACGAAAGGTCCCGAAATCCGTTTAACCGCCATGCAGCCCGAAGCGGGCTTCGAGGTGAAAGAGGGCGATGTGCTTCGCCTGTCGGGCAATCCGGAAAAGGTGTCGGGGCCGGAGCGCCTGTATGTAAACTTCGCCGGCTTCGTGGCCGACATACACGTGGGCGCCACCATTCTTATCGACGACGGTAGCCTCGCGCTGAAGGTGACGGGCAAAAACGACGACTATCTGGAGTGTACGGTGAAAGAGCCCGGCGTCATCATGGGACGCAAAAGCGTGAACGTGCCGAACACGCGCATCAACCTGCCGTCGCTGAGCAGCAAGGACCGCGAGTTTATCGACTGGGCTATCGACAATGAGCTCGACTTCATCGCCCACTCGTTTGTGCGCTGCAAGGAGGACGTGCTGGAAATACAAAAAATACTGGATGCCCGCCACAGTCACCTGAAGATTATTGCGAAGATTGAGAATCAGGAAGGGGTGAATAATATCGACGAGATACTAAACCACGTGTACGGGATTATGGTGGCGCGCGGCGACCTGGGCGTGGAAGTAGCGGCCGAGAAAATACCGGTAATTCAGCGGCAGTTGATTGCCAAGTGCCAGTTGCGGAAAAAGCCGGTCATCATTGCCACGCAGATGCTCCATTCGATGATTGAGCACACGCGCCCTACCCGCGCCGAGGTGAGCGATGTGGCCAATGCGATTTACCAACGTGCCGACGCCATCATGCTGAGCGGCGAAACCGCCTACGGCCATCACGCGGTGGAAGCCGTAAAGGTGATGTCGAAAATTGCGTACGAAATTGAGCAGCATCTTCACCCGTTGCTCGACATTCACCTGTCGCAGGTTACTGCGCCGGTGGCCTACACCTTGGCGCACATGCTGGTCGACGCCACCAACAGCCTGCCGATAAAAGCGCTGATTTGCGATACGATGTCGGGACGCACGGCGCGTTACCTGTCGGCTTACCGCCCCAGCGTGCCCATTTTCGCAAAGTGCTACGAACCGCACACCATGCGCGAGCTCTCCCTCTCCTACGGCGTGCACTGCTCCATGATGGAAAAGCGGAAAAACAACGACGATTTGGTAAAAGAAGCGGTAAAAACTTTGATAGAAAGTAACGACATCGGCCTCGACGATATGGTAGGCATCATTGCCGGGCGCTTCAACACCGACCGCAGCGCCTCATTCGCCGAAATCAACGACGCCCGTCATTTGCTGTCGGACGTTTAACCCATCAAATTCATTATTTTGTTTCCCAAGTTTGTTGATGCAAAGGCATGTATTATTTTAGGTAATGCAAAAAAAAACGGGAAATTCGTGTATCTTTGTACAAAAATGAAAAACATGAATACAATTGTTATCCCGCTTCCTGTGAGTGAAGATGTGCTGCAACAGATAGACAGATTTGTCACAGCGGAAAAATGCTCCCGGATTGATTTAATCAGTAAAGCCACCATCATGTACATCGACAGGAAACGGCGGTGGAGGGAACTCTTCTCTGAAGGAGACCGGATTGCTGCCCGAGGCAATTTTATAGAAGCGGATGTAATGCGCGAAATTAAAGATCAACGCCAACAGCCGAGATGAAAAGGATGATATGATTTTAGAATGCGGATGGCGTTGTAACGCAGATTACATCATTACCGGAGATGATGATTTGCTGTCGTTGAAAAACTTCAGGGGCGTTAAAATCGTAAAGGCAAGCGACTATCTTCACGCAATCACACTATCTTAATCGGGGCAGTTCTCCGTTTACCGTTTGCCGTTCTCCGTATAGCGGCAATAGGGCTGCAAGCCGCATTCGGGGCATTTGGGTTTCCGGGCTACACACACGTAGCGACCATGCAAAATAAGCCAGTGATGGGCAATGGGACGCAGGTGTGCGGGAATATACCGCGTAAGTTGTTTCTCAGTTTCCAGCGGAGTGGTGGCATCCGCAAGCCCCAGGCGGTTGGCAATGCGGAACACGTGGGTGTCGACCGCAATCACCGGACGATTATAAATGACCGACGCTATAACGTTCGCCGTTTTACGCCCCACGCCGGGCAGGCGTTGCAGGGTTTCCACATCTGCCGGCACGCGTCCCTTAAACGCATCGACCAGCATGGCGGCCATGCCCTGCAAGTGCTTCGCCTTGTTGTTGGGATACGACACCGAACGAATGTAATCATAAATTTCCGCCACGTCGGCCTCCGCTAATTTCTGAGGCGTAGGAAAGCGTTTGAAAAGCGGAGGCGTGACCACGTTCACCCGCTTGTCGGTGCATTGTGCCGAAAGAATTACCGCCACCAGCAATTCGTAAGGATTTCTATAGTGCAGTTCCGACTCGGCCACCGGCATGTTGTCGGCAAACCAGGCCAGTATTTTCTCATAGCACTCTTTTTTCGTCATACGTGTTATTCCAGTAATCCGTCGAAATCAATCTCCACCTCGTTGTTTAATACGCTAAGCACGTTGTTCTCGCACTTGACGGTGCGCGACGGGTATTTTTTCATCAATGTATAATTGTGCGTAGCCATAATCACCGAAGGCCCTTCCTGCCGGTTAATATCGAGCAGGATGTTGATAATATCGTCGGATGTTTCGGGGTCGAGGTTTCCGGTAGGCTCGTCGGCAATAATAAGCTGCGGGTTGTTCAGCAGGGCACGCGCAATAGCCACCCGCTGCTGCTCGCCGCCCGACAGCTGGTAAGGCATTTTTTGCGCTTTCCGCTTAAGCTCTACCTTGTCGAGCACGTGGAGGATTTGCCCGTCGATTTGCTTGCGGTCTTTCCATCCGGTAGCCCGCAGCACAAAGGAGAGGTTGTCGTGCACCGAGCGGTCCGACAGCAGTTGAAAGTCTTGAAACACCACGCCCATCTTGCGCCTCAGCTTGGCCACGTCTTTCGTTTTTAACTGCCGCAAATCATAACCCGCCGCCACGGCGTGCCCTTTATACGGTATAATCTCGGCGTGTATGGTTTTAATGAGGGTGGTTTTCCCACTGCCCACCTTGCCGATGAGATACACAAATTCCCCTTTTTCTATTTGCAGCGTCACGTCGGTCAACACAGGGGTCTCGCCCTGGAAAATACTCACCTCGCGGAAATCTATAATAAAATCAGCATTCATAAGCGGCCTTTTTTAAATCGTCAACAAACATACATAAAATTTTTCACGTAATAAAGTTTTTTCGTAGCTTTGTGTCATTAAATCTGTTTTATGCGTTACCCTATCTTATTTCTTCTCATGGCCGTTTTTCTTGTTTCCCCGTTCAATCTCATTGCACAGGATAAAAAAAGAGACCTCAAAGGACTGCAACGACCCAACGTGGAATTGAAGAAATCCGGCACGCAGGCGCCTCCCAGGACCGGCCAAAGAATCAACGAAGGACGCGATGTAGACGACCCCGATAAGAAAGAATCGCAGGAAGACCAAACGGAAAGCCAAACGGAAGACGGTGCAGAGGGCGAAAAAGGAAAGGGAAAGGAGGAAAAAAAGGAGAAGGAGAAAGTAAAACTGCTGGAGAGTTTCATGTTCGACCAGTCGGTAGTGGTGGACCGGATCTTCACATGGCAAATAAACCGTTACCTGAACAAACCGGTGATAGGCCGCATAGACACGACGATTAACGACCATCGGGTCGATTTTTCTTTTTATAAAAGGGACATCGGCGCCACTTACCTGGGCGTATCGGGCTCGGCCGCCCTTACACTCGACTATTTCCAACGACCCGTGCACGACTACATGTACACCCTCGCAGCCTACGACGCCTACCGGCTAACGCCCGACAATATTCAGTTCTACAATACTCGCACGCCCTTCACCCGCTTCATCTACAACGGCACATTTTTCACGAACCGCACATTCGAGCAAACCGACATCGAGGTGCTGCACACGCAAAACATCACGCCCGAACTGAACGCGGGAATCATGTACCGCCGCTACGGCGGACAGGGACTGCTGCCCAACGAGGCAACCGACAGCCGGACGTTCACCCTCTTCACTTCCTACTCCGGGAAACGCTACTCCGCCCACGCAGGATATATATTCAACCGCTCGGACAACAAGCACAACGGCGGCGTATGTTACGACAGTAATGTGCTCGACACCGTGATAGATGCCCGCGTGATACCGGTGAATCTGCAACAGGCCGCAGAGAAAGCCGCAAGCAACACGTTTTTCCTGAGCCACAGCTACGGCATTCCGTTAAATTTTTTCCGCAAGGACGCCGACTCGCTCCGCGCAGGCGAAGGGACTATGGTGTACTTCGGAAATTCGCTGGAGTATACCACCGCCTACCGCAACTACACCGACGACATCCCGCCTTCCGACTCGGCGGGTAGAAGTTATTACAGGAATTTCTACGTCGACTCCACCAAAACGCGCGACACCATGCACACCGCACTGTTCGACGCCCGGCTGTTTATGAGCCTCCAGCCCTTCGCGCCGGATTTTATCATTTCAAGAATAGAAGGAGGCGCGGGTTACCGCTACCTGTCGAATTATTTCTTCAAGCCCGACGATTATTTGCGGCCTATTAGTAACGCCACACAAAACAATCTCTACCTCTACGCCAATGCGTCGGGGGTGTTCCGGCAGTACGTGTCGTGGTCGGCGTTTGCGCGTTATTACGCTACAGGCTTCTACAAGAACGACCTGTTTTTTAATGCCGATGCGGCCTTCTCGATGTTCCTGCTGCCGAAGGGCATACACCTGCGCGGCAGCTTCAGCATAGATTTCCATACACCCGACTATTTCCTGCATAACTATTACTCCAACCACCTGAAGTGGAACAACGCGCTCAAGCAAACCATGGAAAATAAGATACAGGCGTCGCTCGAAGTGCCCGACTGGCACACGACCCTGTCGGCGGGACACTCCTTACTAAACGCGCCGGTGGTGTTCGACACGACGGCCACCCCCGTGCAGTTCGACGAAACGGTAAGCATTCTCTCGGCCACCCTGAAAAATAATTTCCAACTCTGGCTGCTGCACCTCGACACGCGACTGCTGTTTCAGTATTCCTCGCACCAGCACGTCGTGCCGCTACCGGCATTGAGCGCCAACGCCGCTTTTTACAGCGAGTTCGAGTTAGTGAACAACGTGCTGCGGATGCAGCTGGGCGTGGACGCCTATTACAATACGAAATACTACGCCTACGGATACAATCCCGCGGCGGGAGCCTTCCACTTGCAGGACAAGCGCGAAATAGGCAACTTCCCCTACATCGACGTATTCATAAATATGAAATGGAAGCGGGCTACTATCTTTATAAAGTACTTAAACCTCGGACAGGAATGGGGAAACAAGGATTATTTCTCGGCCTTGCATTACATCCGGCCTCAGACTGTGGTCAAAGTGGGCATCTCGTGGCCGTTCTACCTGTAACCTATTCCGCCTTAATGGTGCGGTCGGGACTGATGCGCGAGATGATAAGCACCGGCAAGGCCAGCAGCAGCGTAATACCGATAAATCCGAACACATTCACCAGCAAAACGGGCACAGGCTGTAACAGCACAGGCACGCTATCCACGTAATACGTCACAGGGTCGAGGGCGATAAAGTGGAAATGTTGCTGCAACAGCACCAACGCAAAAGCAATGAGGTTGCCCCAAAGCATGCCTCTCAGCGTGATAAACGCCGCCCGGTAGAGAAACACGCGCTGCACACCCGCATTGCGCATGCCCAGCGCCTTGAGCAGTCCTATCATCGACATCTTTTCAAATACCATAATGAGCAAGCCCGAAATCATGTTGAAGCCGCCCACGAGGAGCATCAGCACCAGAATAATCCACACGTTCATGTCGAGCAGGTTGAGCCAGTCGAACAAAAACTGGTAAAGGTCGGTCACCGTTTGCACCTTGAGGCGCACGCCCTCCTCATCCATATTAAAGGCCTGCATATCGTCAATCGTTTCGGCCACCGTATTCATTTGTGCAAAATCGTTGGTAAACACCTCCACCGCCGAGGCCTGTTCCCTGCTCCAGCCGTTCAGTGTGCGGATGTGGTTAATATCGCATACAACAAGGGCGTTGACCATATCGTCGAGTTGCGCATTATAGATTCCGCCAACGGTAAACCGGCGCACGCGGAGCGGCTCCTGAACGAAATACATATCAAAGCGGCTGCCGGTATCCAGGCGCAGCTGCCGCGCCAGGCGCAACGGCACTAACACACGATTCGACAAGGCTGTGTCGGTGTAGGCGGGCACTTCCCCCGTCACCAAACACGAACTAAAAAATTGTGGGTCGCAGGTGGCGTCCATGCCTTTTAATACAGCGCCCTGAATCTCGTCATTGGTTTTAATGATGCCTCCTTTCGTGGCCACAGGCTGTGCATGCCGTACGCCCTTCAGGCGCATGATGGCCGGGATGTCGGCGCGGCGAATGTCGATGGGCGCTGCTTCAAACGACGTGTTGCCGTCGTAATTACTCAGCACGACATGTCCCGTAAGCCCCACCGCCTTGTTGCGGATTTCGCTTTGGAAGCCGGCGGTAACCATTATGGCAAGCAGCATCACCGTCAGGCTCACGGCCACGCTCCCGGTGGCAATGCGCACCATGAGTCGCGACAATTTCGTGCCGTTCGTTTTATCGGTTGTGATGCGCCGGGCGATAAAAAATTCCGCTGATTTGATGTCTTTTTGCATAAATACGGACAAAGGTATTGAAAAATTATGGAATTGTTAGTACATTTGTGCCCTGAAACGCGGAAGTAGCTCAGTTGGTAGAGCATCAGCTTCCCAAGCTGAGGGTCGCGGGTTCGAACCCCGTTTTCCGCTCCAAAATGCTTTTCGACTCAGCCGGAAAGCATTTTTTATGCAACTATTGAAAAATAATTGTCCTAAAATTTGTTATTCAAAGCAATTTATATACCTTTGTACAAATTTTTAGTATTTGACTAAAATTAACTTTTATTTTTTATTAATTTTTTATTTTTGTTCTATGAACATTTTTGTATCCAGTTTAAGTTTCAAGGCCAACAATGACGACCTGAAACGTTTGTTCGAAGCTTACGGGGAAGTTTCTTCCGCCCGTATTATTACCGACCGCGACTCGCGCCGCTCTAAGGGCTACGGCTTTGTAGAGATGCCGAACGATCAGGAAGGTGAAGCCGCGATCAATGCTCTCAACGGCTCCGAACAAGGAGGACGGACTATCAACGTATCGGTAGCTCGTGAACGTGACCAGCGCAGCTACTAAAACGTATTGTTTTACATAGCTAAGATTTTCAAAGCCGTCCCGCAAGGAACGGCTTATTTTTAAATAATTTTTACTACACTATATTATGGCTACAACAGCAGATTTTAAAAACGGACTTTGTATCGACTTTAACGGGAAACCCTGCGCTATCGTGTGGTTTCAGCATGTAAAACCCGGCAAGGGCGGCGCGTTCGTGAAAGTGAAAATGCGCAATCTCGAAAACGGGCGAATATTGGAAAACACCTACACGGCCGGCGAGAAAATAGATACTATCCGCATTGAACGCCGCCCCTACCAGTTCCTGTACAAAGACGAGTCGGGCTTCCACTTCATGCACGGCGAAACGTTTGAACAAATCGACCTGCAAGAAGAAATGATCGACAACGCCGACTTGATGGCCGAAGGCCAATTCGTGGAAATGATGCTCCACGCCGACGACGAACGGGTGCTGACCTGCGAACTTCCGCCTTTCATCGAATCGGAAGTGACCTACACAGAACCGGCTGTGAAAGGCGACACCGCCTCTACCAATGCACAGAAAAGCGCTACCATCGCCACCGGCGCGGAAATCATGGTGCCGCTGTTCGTCAATCAGGGCGATAAAATCAAGGTGGACACCCGCACGCGCAGCTACGCCGAACGGGTAAAATAATCCCTATCGGAATACAAATCTCACTTCACAAACACCCGCACCGCCGTATCGGGCTTAATCCTGTGTCGCGAAAGATGCAGAATTAACGTTTCGGCTGTGGTGGTGGCGAGGCGCGTGCCCTCGTCGTGATGTGTAATCAGTGGCATGTAGGTGGAGGCCACATAGGTGCTCATCCCCACTTTATAGTGTTTCCGTGCGTCTAAAGGACGTCCGGCATAGTCGGTGAGCAGTACCTCGGCAGCCGTGGTGGTGTCGGCAGCGGCACGCACAACGGTGTAGTGCGCTCCGGAAATCTGCAATTCCAGCTTGCCCGACCTGTTGTAGGACTGTTTCAGCAATTCCTTTATCTCGTCTATCGACATGGTGTAGGCCGTCATCCGGTTGGCGAAGGGGTCGAGCTCGTAGACCTGCTCAAAGGTGATGCGCCCTTGGGGAATGGCCGGCACGCGTATGCCGCCGTTGTTGGTAAAGGCCATGTCCCAGCGGTTTTCGGCGGCCAGCGCATCGGTAATGAAATTCCCCAGGGCGCTCTTTCCCGTGATGTCGGACGTGGTGTAGCCCACCACCCGCTTCATGTCCGGGTTGTTTTTGTAGGTGTCCACGAGCGCCTGCATAGCCGTATCCACGGCGATCAGCGAGGCGGTGGGCACAAGGACACTCTTCTTCGACACCACCTCGCCGTCTTTCAGCACCAGTGTGGTCTTCCCGATATGTTTCAAATGCGCGCCGGTTTGCGTAATCAGCACGTTGTTGGTGTCGATCCCGGCGGGCAGCGTGGTGTGCGAGTGCCCGCCCACAATCACGTCGGCCTGCGGGAACTGCAAGGCCAGCTGCACATCGTCTATCACACCCAGATGGCTCAGCACGATGAACACGTGTCCCGAGTCGCGCAAAGCGGCATAGCCGGACGCCACTGCAAGGCCGTTGGAAAATACAATACTATCCACATTTTCGGGCAACGTCGACGGAAGACCGTTCGGGTCTAACTGCAACAGTCCGAGGATGGCTACCTTCAAACCGTCTACCGGCACCACGACATAAGGCTTAATGGCAGCGCTCAGCCCGGTGGCGGAGAAATCGGCATTGGCGCACAGGAACGGAAAGCCGGCCTGCGCGATGCGGTCGGCCAGCACCTTCTGCCCATAGTCGAACGCATGGTTCCCGACGGTGTTGGCAGCGTAGTGCATGCGGTTCATCAGGTCGATCATCGGGAAGCCGCGCTCCGCGTGCTGGTCGACCACCGGACTGCCGGAGAACAGGTCGCCGGCGCTCAGCAGCAGCACGCGCGAGAAGCTGTCGCGCTGGCTCTGCACGTAGGCAGCCAGTTTCGGCATGTTGTCGATGCGGGCGTGGATGTCGTTGGTCGACACGATAACCAGCGTGTCGTAGCCCTGCCGTTGGTCTAACGCGGAATGCCCCGTGCGGCCGCACGAACCGGCAACAAGAAGCAGCGCCGCAGCTGTAAACAGTAAAATTTTGTTCATGGTTTTAACTCTCCTGAATTTCTCTAATTAGCCGATGCCGGGGATGTGCCGGAAGAATACAGGTCAGACTTTCTGTTTCTATCTCAAACACGGGAGCAGGACAACCTTCTTCCTGCATCGTACGGATAATCGTTGGAATACCTTGCCCCTCGGCTTGCGCAAGTTGTAACTTATTAAATAAATAGGCAAAGCTTTGATTTCTCCATTTGGCGCTTGCTTTGCCTGCCAGAAACTTTTCTTTATCGACGCCCCAATGCAAACTTCCCGGTGATTTTATCTCAATTCTATCGGAAAAAACAGTAATCCGGACAGGGTCACAAATCTCATAATCACGATGCACAATGGCATTTATTAACGACTCCTGTAATGCGCGTACCGGATACTTCACCTGATTTGGCTTGCCGCTGGTTTTGTCAAAAGCCGTATAGACTTGCAGGTTCAGTAACTCGATAGCCCTTTTTGCCTGCTCTACAATAGAACCGGTGAGTTCGTAGCGCTCGGCGGTAGATTTGCTTCTGTCAACGCCCCTGTATATGGATAAAACCGTATAGGCATAAGGAAAGTTGCGTGTGATAGCTGCTTTTTTTCCGAAAAGGAAGAGCGCAAAGTTGCGAAGGCAACAGGTATTATCAATCGACTGTTTAGCGAGAAGCGGCGGAACAAATTCCGCGATTTGCTCTTTATCCGAAAAATAGTCCTCCAACGGTTTTGAAGGTTGCAATAGCTTCATTTCGGTCATACAGTCCCGGAACAGAAAGATGTCGATGTCCGTTTCGCCCACATTCGGATTGGCGCGCCTGTCGAAAGGGGGTATTTCCTGTTTGCTTGTGAGCAGTTGCGTTAATATGCCGTTTCGCGCCGCTCTTGTTTCTTTCCCGGTTCTAACATAATAATTCGAGGTTTCCCCATCTCTGTACGTATGGGCGCGCGGACTCGCTATAACGATAAATACTAAAATCTTCGTTGCTTTGTCTTCGGGGTTGTCCATTTCTTGAACAAGGGGCGAGAGCGACGGGCTCACATAATCACGACAGTGCGCCAATACTTTTCCTTCAATTTCTTTTAATTTATCGGCGGAAAGACCCGTATAAACAACCTTTTGAAAGCCAAATTCGTCTTTGGTTTCTTTCGCGCCACAAACCACATAGCCGCCGCCGACATTGGCAATGTCATTGGCAAAGGCCGAAATGGTTTTGACGATACTTTTCACGACATCCTTGTCGTCGCCATTTTCCTTCCATTCGACTTTTTCGCTTTCTCTTACCGAGAGCTCTTTTAAATCTATATTGTAGCCCATATTTTCGTAATGAAAATTACTTTACAAAAGTACTATTATTTATCGAAAACCAAAAACTTGCCATGTGCCTGTATCTTCAGTTAATTATCACGCTCAGCTCGCTGCTCCAGGGGCCGTGTTGAAGGCGCGGGTTAATCCACGCCGCCATGAGGAGAAGACGCTTGCCGATATCCCCATCGTCAAAAGACAGGTCGGTGTGCAGGCG
>JAITQN010000016.1 GCA_031288865.1 Prevotellaceae bacterium | reverse complement strand
CCCTGCAAGATGGTGCTCGGGTATTTCCACGTGATGGCCGAGCCTGTTTCCACCTGTGTCCACGACAGGCGGCTGTGTTCGCCCTTGCAGAGCCCGCGCTTCGTCACGAAATTGTAAATTCCGCCGCGCCCTTCCCGGTCGCCCGGATACCAATTCTGCACCGTTGCGTATTTTACTTCGGCCTCGCGCATCACAATAATTTCCACCACCGCCGCGTGCAGCTGGTTTTCGTCGCGCTGCGGCGCTGTGCATCCTTCCAGGTAACTCACGCTGCTTCCTTCGTCGGCCACAATGAGCGTGCGCTCAAACTGCCCGGTGCCCTTGGCGTTGATGCGGAAATAGCTCGACAGCTCCATGGGGCACTGCACGCCTTTCGGGATGTAGCAAAACGAGCCGTCGCTGAATACCGCGCTGTTCAGCGCCGCGAAATAGTTGTCGCCGACGGGCACTACTTTCGCCAGATATTTTTTCACGAGGTCGGGGTAGTCGCGCACCGCCTCGCTGAACGAGCAGAAGATAATGCCTTTCTCGGCCAGCGACTCTCGATAGGTGGTTTTCACCGACACGCTGTCGAACACCGCGTCGACGGCCACGCCGGTCATCAGGTCGCGTTCCGCAAGCGGGATGCCCAGCTTGTCGAACGTGGCGGCCAGCGCCGGGTCGACGCCCTCCGGCGTGCCGGCGTTTTTCTTTGGTGCGGCGTAATAAATAATGTTTTGATAGTCGATGGGCGGGATGGCGAGATGCGCCCACTCCGGCATTTTCATCGTAAGCCATTTGCGATAGGCCGCCAGGCGAAAGTCGAGCATCCAGCCGGGTTCTTCCTTCTTTGAAGAAATCAAACGGATCACGTTTTCGTTTAATCCCTTTGGGATAAATTCCTGAATGACCGGCGTGGTGAAGCCGTGTTGATAGTCTGAGCGGGTGAGGCGATGCAGGATGTTTTCCACTATGCTACGCTAAAAGTACCTAAAGCGTTCGACTTTATTTGCCTTTTCCAGTACGGAGAGGAAGTCGAACATGCGATATTGGGAGAAATCGAGGCGCTGGCGCATTTTTTCGTCGTCGTCTGTGTAGGCGCTGCCGGTTTCGCGGTTGTCGACCGTGAAGGCATACACGCCGTTTATTCCTTTCACCGGCCCCGACAACGTGTTGACGGGCGCGCCCGCAACGGCGCCTTCGAGCTTCGGCTCCGTGCCGATGCCCGCAATCACCGCATTGCCGAACGACACGTTCAACGCTTTTTCAACGGACACGTTTAGCTTTTCGGCCACTTCCTCCAAGGTTGTGGCGCCGTTTATCGCGTCTTTGATGCGTTGCGCGTATACTTCTGCCTGTTTTTCGCGCCGTACGGTTTGTTCCACTTCCACGCGCACCTGTTCAAAGGGCGCAATGCCGGCTTCGCGGGTTTCCGTTACGGCGGCCACTAAGAAGTATTCGTTGTCTAAGTTCAGCGTAGCCGACACGTCGCGGGTCTTCGCTTCATACACCCAGCGGACGAGCTCGCGCGCCTTGGCGAACGTCGATACGGATTTATCCCCTTCCCTGATTTTGTAGGCGGGCACCCTGATGTATCCCTTTTCGTTCGACAGCCGCACAAATTCTTCGTAGTTGTTCAGGCTTAGCGAGGCCAGTTCGTTGGCTTGCGAGAAGAGGTTTTGTACGGTAATTTTTCCGGCTTCCGCGATTTTTTCCACCACGGCCAGCTTCACTTTCCTGTATTCTTCACTGCGGCCGGTGACCTGCGCCACGTGCACGCCGTAGCTCTCCACTACTTTAAAATATTTGTTCTTCGGGACAACGAAGCAGGTGTCTTCAAACTTTTTCATGGCCGACAGCAGCGTGCCTTGCTTAACCCATCCCAGGTCGCCTTCGTTGCGGTTGGCCGCCTGGTCGATGGAGTGCTGTTGCGCCAGATAGCCGAAGTTCCCGCCTTTTTCCAGTACGGTAATCAGGCTGTCGGCGGTTTTGTTTATGGCGTCTTTCGTCCGTCCCTGCTGGGCAATCAGGATGTGGCGCACCTGCACCGAGTCGGGCATGTTCCGGATGTCTGCCACCCGCGCCATGATGTAGGTATTGTCTTCCCGGTACACCGGAAGGATGCTCTTTAACGTGGCGCTGAACGCAAATTCGTCTAACTTGTCGGAGAGTTCGCCTTTTTTATAGAAATGGTCGTCGAACGGGCGGTCGGAGTTATAGGTCACGAACTGTTTCAGGTCGGCGGCGGTTTCAAATTCTTCGAAAATCTGGTCGGCCTCCTCTTCCGTCAGGCGGATGTCCTCGTCCGACGGCTCGATGGGGAACGACACGTACTCTATGTCGCGCGAGGTTTCCTGCTCGAAGTTCTTGCGGTTCTTTTTGTAGTAGGCCTGAAGGTCGGCTTCCGTCACGCGGACGCTGGTGTCGGTGGTGAAGCCCAGCGGCTGCACGATATAGCTGATGTCGGCCATGGTGTTCCGTCCGGCCACGGCGTCTTGCAGTTGCAGGGAGTTCAGGTAGTCGGTTTGTCCCACCAGCGCCACATATTTTTCCGCCAGTTGGGCTTCCTTCATGCGTTTTTCCACGTAGTTCCAGTACATGGCGCGCTGTCCCGACGGGTCGTTGTTGATGCTTTGCACGAAGTTCACCACGGCGGTACGGCTGAATTCGCCGGTTTCGTCGGTGAACACCGGGTCGCTGTAGAGCACCGGCGACACGTAGCGTCCGCGTACGAGGTCGAGCAGTTCCTCCTCCGACACGGCCAGTCCGCACCTCTCGTATTCTTCATTCAGCACGTATTCCTGGAAATAATCCTGCCAGGCCTGTTCGCGCACCCTCTCCTGCATGGCTTCCGACAGGGAGTTGGTGCCCAGCACCATTTGGTTAATCGCCGAATAGTAGTCTGCCTTTTTCTGATAATCCTGGTAAGAAATAGTCTTGCCGGCCACCGACCCCGCATCGTAGCGCGAGGAGAACATGGATATCACCGACTGCAGGGTATTTACGTCAACCACAAACGAGATCAATGCAATCCCGATAAGTACGGTAATAAACACCCCGAAGCGCACCCTGATTTTTTCTAAAACTGCCATATTATATATGTATTAATATCAAAATTTAGTGAGCAAAGGTAGTAAATTTTACGTAACCTGTTCCACTTTCCCCTCTTTTTTTAGCATTGCGGCTGATTTTCATGCTGTCGACGGGGAACGGTTGGCGGAGAACGGAGAACGGGGAACGGAGGACGGAAATGTCCCCCGCTCGCGGGGGTGGATAGGATAAAGATTGATAAATGTGTTGTCGGGTTGCACCCGCCAACACGATAAAGAATAGATAAAGGTGGATAAAAAGGGGTTGTATAACACAATTTAACATTTCTGCGCTTGTATTTCCGAAAATTGTACTTACATTTGCGCCGTTAAGTTTTTGTTCTTTGTATTTCATGTGTTAGCTTTAACACTCTTTCATAGAAAACCGCAAATTGACTTGGAAAAATATAGTTTAAAGTTAGACTACGCAAAATGGGCGTGTGTCTAATTTTCTATTTTTCCGGGTGCTTTGCGGTACCTCTAATGAAAGAAGATTAGACACACGCTTTTTTAGTTTACTCATAAGAAGCAAATGAAAGTTGTTGGATAAACATTTCGTCTATGATCTAAAATCTAATGTCTGACGTCATGTATTAAAAGTATACGTTGCATTTTAAATGCGACGCGGGATTGTATTGTTCCTTGATAAAAGGCTGTTGTTTGTTAGTTCTTCTTCTTACTGTCACCTGTTGTACCAAGCAGCAGCCTTTTTTTAATTATGAATTTTGAGTTATGAATTTTGAATTAATTAAAAAACTTGTATTATGAAAAAATTGTTTTTACTACTATTATGCTGCCCTGTGGTGCTGGCAGCGCAAAGCGGCATCAC
>JAITQN010000142.1 GCA_031288865.1 Prevotellaceae bacterium | reverse complement strand
CCACCAGCACGTTGTTGCCCACTTTTGCGCCGTGCACAATGGCATTGTGCCCCACCGACACGTCGTCGCCGATTTCCACCACCGACCGCTTGTGCAGCGTATGCAGCACCGCGCCATCTTGAATATTTACGCGGTGCCCGAGGCGGATAGGGTTCACGTCGCCCCGCAGCACGGCCGAATACCAGATGCTGCAATCGTCGCCCATCACCACGTCGCCCACCACCACAGCGTTCTCCGCCAGAAAACAGCGTTTTCCCATGTAGGGTTCAACGCCCCGGACAGCTCGAATTATAGCCATAGCTCTTTCTCTTTAATTTGCAAACAAAGTTAAATATAATTCTTCTCACTTCCTATTGCTTTTCAAAAAAAAAGATATTACATTTGTATAGATTTTGCTTATAATTTATAAACAAATGCTACAAACATTCTTTAATTTATAACTAAAACTCGTTTCGATTGACATGCATAAAATGATAGATTTGCCGGATGCGGTGATTCGCTTTTCGGGCGACTCGGGCGACGGAATGCAGCTCACGGGGACGCTGTTTGCCGACACCTCGGCGCTGATGGGCAACGATGTGTCGACGTTTCCCGATTTCCCTGCCGAGATCAGGGCGCCGCAAGGCTCCATTACGGGGGTTTCGGGATTTCAGGTGCGCATCGGCGACCACAAAATCAGCACGCCCGGCGACTTCTGCGACGTGCTGGTGGCCATGAATCCCGCGGCGCTCCGCGCCAACACAGCATGGCTGAAACCCACCTCCACCGTGATTCTCGACGCCGACACCTTCGACGAAAAAGGACTGACCCGCGCAGGATTCAAAACCGGCGACGCCATCAAGGAACTGGGCATCGAAAACCACAACATCATCTTCGCGCCGATTACTTCTCTCACAAAAGAAAGTTTGAAGGACAGCGGGCTCGACCTCAAATCGATACTGCGCAACAAGAACATGTTTGCGCTCGGCATCTGCTATTTCCTGTTCAACCGCCCGCTCGAGCCCACCGAAAAATATTGCGAGATAAAGTTCCGCAAGAAGCCGCAATTCATTGCATCTAACAAAAAGGTGCTGCACGACGGGTTCAACTACGCGTCGAATATCCACGCCATACAAAACACCTACGTGGTGAAGCCGGCGGCCAACCTGCCGAAGGGCGTCTACCGCAATATCAACGGTAACCAAGCGCTGGCATGGGGTTTAATTGCCGCTTCCGAGAAGTCGGGGCGCCCGCTGTTTTGCGGCTCCTACCCTATCACGCCGGCCACCAGTATCCTCGAAGAGCTGGCGCTGCGCAAGGATTTAGGCGTAAAAACACTGCAATGCGAAGACGAGATTGCAGGTATCTGTACCGCCATCGGCGCGGCCTTTGCCGGAAACCTGGCGGTGACCACCACGTCGGGGCCGGGCTTCTCGCTAAAGAGCGAGGCGCTGGGTCTTGCGATGATCACCGAGCTGCCGCTGGTGGTGGTCGACGTGCAACGTAGCGGCCCTTCCACCGGTATCCCTACGAAAACCGAACAAACCGACCTGTTGCAGGCGCTCTACGGTCGCAACGGCGAATGTCCCATTGTGGTGATTGCGTCGCATTCTCCGGCGCACTGCTTCGACGCCGCTTTCTGGGCGGGCAAGCTGGCCATGGAACACATGATGCCGGTGATTCTGCTTTCCGAAGGCTTCCTGGGCAACGGCTCCGAACCATGGAAAATCCCGACAATGGGCGACTATCCCGAAATCAAACCGCCGGTGGTGGCCGAGAACGACACCAACTACCAGCCGTTTGTGCGCGACAAGAAACGCATGACGCGCCGCTGGGCGCTGGCGGGAACGCCGGGCGTAGAACACCGCCTTGGCGGACTGGAAAAGAACAACGACGGACAGGTGTCGAACAACCCGCTGGTGCACGAACGCATGGTGCACGAACGCGCCGAAAAAGTAGCCCGCGTCGCCGACTTTATTCCCGAACTGCAAGTCATAGGCCCCGAACAAGGCGACATCCTCCTCGTGGGATGGGGCGGCACTTTCGGACATCTCTACACGGCGGTAGAGGCGCTCAAGGCAAAAAAGATAAAGGTGAGCCTCGCGCACTTCGACTTCATCAACCCCCTGCCGCACAACACCGCCGAGATGTTCGGCCGGTTCAAGAAAATACTCGTCTGCGAACTGAACAGCGGACAGTTCGCCGGATACCTCCGCATGCAGCACCAGCAGTTCGCCTACCACCAATATAATAAGGTACAGGGGCAACCTTTCACCGTGGAAGAAATCGTAAATGCCGTTATCAATCTCTAAGCTATTCAAATTATGAAATACACCCCTCAGGATTTTAAAAGCGACCAGGAAGTGAAATGGTGCCCCGGCTGCGGCAACCACGCCGTACTGGCTTCCGTGCAACGCGCCTTGCCCGAAGTGTGCGACAAACTCAACTACGCCCGCGAACGTTTTGTGTTTGTGTCGGGCATCGGGTGTGCGTCGCGCTTTCCGTACTACATGAACACCTTCGGCTTCCACGGCATCCACGGACGCGCCTCGGCTATTGCCACCGGCGTGAAAGTGGCCAACCCGTCGCTCACCGTGTGGCAGGTCACCGGCGACGGCGACGCGCTCGCCATCGGCGGAAATCACTTCATCCACGCCATCCGCCGCAACATCGACCTCAACATTATCCTCTTCAACAACCAAATTTACGGGCTGACGAAAGGACAGTATTCGCCCACGTCGAAGCTGGGGAAAATAACCAAAACGTCGCCTTTCGGCACGGTGGAACACCCTTTCAATCCCGGCGAGGTGGTGCTCGGCGCACGCGGCACGTTCTTCGCCCGCTCGCTGGACGTGGAACTGAAGCTGACGTCCGAAATCATGGTGGCATCGGCCTGTCATGACGGCACGGCCGTTACGGAAATTCTGCAAAACTGCGTCATCTTTAACGACGGCACGCACGACGAAATCACCGACAAGGCCTATCGCGCCGACCGCACCATCGTGCTGCGCCACGGCGAACCCATGATTTTCGGCAAAGACCGCAACAAGGGGCTGGTGCTCGACGGACTGAAACTGAAAGTGGTGACCATCGGCGAAGGCGGCATTACCGAAAAGGACATTCTGCTGCACGACGCCAAAGAGCCGAACCCCGGCGTCCACATGATGCTGGTGAACATGCAGGCGCCCGACTATCCGGTGGCGCTGGGCGTGATTCGCGCCGTGAACGACAAAACTTACGACGACAACGTGCGCGACCAAGTGCTCGAGGTGCAGCGCAAGTCCACCATCAAGAACGTCGACGGCCTGCTGCGCAGCGGCTCCACGTGGGAAGTCCGGTAACGTGTCATTAATCACAAAAAAATAATTACCTTTGTAACATGAAAATAAAGACAAAAAAATTACTACTCTTAATAGCCGAAAATTTCATAGAATTCGGACGGTTGTCTTTTGCCGGCTTTGTTATCGGCGGTGTATTGAGTAGCAGCTCCGACAAGATATTAATTATAATGATAGGGGCTATTAGCAGTATAGTTCCGGTCACCGCAGGAATTTTAATAAAAACTATTTACGAAACATAAACATTATGGCAATCGCATACATTATGATGGCTGTTGCAATCTTTAGCATTGCAGCTTGCATTTGGGCCTATTTTGACGCACGCGCCAGTCGTACCGGCACCCATCCGGAACAGGCGCAACTGTAGCAGGTCTATTTAACCTAACATCTATTATATTATGAAAGCAAAAGAAATTATGGCCAATCTGGAGAAGAAGTACGGCCATGAAAAAGAGTACTTGCAAGCGGTTCATGAAGTGCTGGAGTCTATCGAAGAGGTGTACAACCGGCATCCCGAGTTCGAGAAAAACCGCATCATCGAACGCATGGTAGAGCCCGACCGCATCTTCTCCTTCCGCGTAACGTGGCAGGACGACAGGGGCGAAATCCACATCAACAACGGCTACCGCGTGCAGTTCAACAACGCCATCGGACCCTACAAGGGCGGATTCCGCTTCCACCCGTCGGTTACGCTGTCGACGCTGAAGTTCCTGGGGTTCGAGCAAACCTTCAAGAACGCGCTCACTACGCTGCCCATGGGCGGCGCGAAAGGCGGCTCGGACTTCGACCCGAAAGGGAAATCGAACGCCGAGGTGATGCGCTTCTGTCAGGCATTCATGACCGAACTGTGGCGCCACCTGGGTCCCGACACCGACGTGCCCGCCGGCGACATCGGCGTGGCAGGGCGCGAAATCGGCTACCTCTACGGCTACTACAAGAAATTAGCCCGCAAGAACACCGGCGTGCTCACCGGAAAAGGCCTCAACTGGGGCGGGTCGCTCATCCGGCCGGAAGCCACCGGGTTCGGCGGCATCTACTTCGTGGAACACATGCTCCGGACGAAAGGCGCTCACCTCGCCGGCAAAACCGTAGCCATTTCGGGCTTCGGCAACGTGGCCTGGGGTGCGGCGCTGAAGGCCACCGAGCTGGGCGCGAAAGTGATTACCATCTCCGGCCCCGACGGCTACATCCTCGACGAAGCCGGACTGAACGACGAGAAAATCGACTACATGCTCGAACTGCGGGCTTCGGCCAACGACGTGGTGCAGCCCTACACCGACAAATTCCCCGGCGCAAAGTTCGTGGCCGGGAAACGTCCGTGGGAAGTGAAGGCCGACATCGCCCTGCCCTGCGCCATCCAGAACGAACTGAACGGCGACGACGCCAAAGCCCTTATCCGGAACGGCGTGCTGTGCGTGGGCGAAATCTCCAACATGGGCTGTACGCCCGACGCCATCGCGGAATTTATCAAAAACAAAGTGCTGTATGCTCCCGGCAAGGCCGTGAATGCGGGCGGCGTGGCCACGTCGGGGCTCGAGATGACCCAAAACGCCATGCACCTCAACTGGACGGCCGGCGAGGTGGACGCCAAGCTGAAACAAATCATGCAGAGCATCCACGAGGCTTGCGTGAAGTACGGCACGCAAAAAGACGGATATATCAACTACGTGAACGGCGCCAATATTGCAGGCTTCATGAAAGTTGCACACGCCGTGTTAGACCAGGGCATCGTATAATACACTTATTTTAAGAAATATAAAACAAAAACCTTCCCAAAACGGGAAGGTTTTTGTTTTTCAAGACAATAATTAATTGTTAAAAAATATTGCCATGTTTTAAAAAAGTTATAAATTTGCCTCTGTATTAAATCATAATGTAAGAAATTCTATGAAGTTTTCACGTCGTATTTCGATTTTTTTGCTCATTGGCATTTTCCTGCTGGCTTGCGAAGAAGAGCAGCAGGCATGGCTGAGTGAAATGGAAGGCACTATGACCTTCTCAAACAATCCGAATGAGGCTGGAGCGAGTTTGCCCGTCACGTTTTCCATTATTGGCGGCATCTCCACACCCGGCAACGTAGCCTACACGTGGAGTGCACCCGGCTTCGGGCCCTCCACCTTTACAGGTTCCTCCTTTGAAACGGTTGCGCCCATCACCGCAGGAACCTATTCCATTATTGTGACCGCCAAGGCGGCAGGGTACCGCGATGTAACCTGCACGCAAGTGGTTACGGTAAAATCCTGTACGCCCATGCAGGGCACTTTGGCCATTAGCAATCCGGGCAATGTATACAAAGGTGAAGCGCTCTCACTGACCGCCTCGGGGATTACCTTGCCGGCCGGAGAGCACATTACTTACGAATGGGTTGCGCCCGATTTCTCAGAAAGTTATACCGCCGGCAGTCCCGCATACACCGCAACAGCGCCCGGCATCGCAGGAACCTATTCGGTAAGCCTGACGGCGGAAGCAGCGCATTACTGTCCCATCACTATTCAGGACACCATTCAGGTACTAGACGGCCGGGTCATGACTGGAGAACTTAGGATTATCGCCTCCGACGAAACTGTGGCCGGCTATGAAGCCACATTTATCGCAAGCGGCCCCACCACCCCCGACAATAAAGAGGTTACGTATGAATGGTATCCTTATCCCGGTCTTCCACTGGGTGATCAGGCCGGAAACTCTTATACCATCCGCTGCCCCGTCTTGCCGGGTACTTATTCGGTGGGAGTTACAGCCAGCGCCGAAGGGTATTCTGCGGCTACGACAACTTATGCGTTTACCGTAGTCGACTCATTGCGCATGGCCGGAACCCTCACCTTTAATATCCCGCCGGAAGTGGTCAAGGGAACGCCCACCACGCTCTCCTTCACAAACAGTATTAATAAACCCTCCGCAGGCGTTTCCTTTACAT
>JAITQN010000134.1 GCA_031288865.1 Prevotellaceae bacterium | reverse complement strand
ATTAACAATGAATAATGTAATCCTCCCCCGGCCTCCGGCCACCCCCTCCCGAGGGAGGGGGTGAACCGCCCCCCTCTCCTTTTCTCCCCTCTCCTTCAGGAGAGGGGCTGGGGGTGAGGACAAGGCCGGGGGTGAGGACTGTGCCCTGCGGGCGGTTAACGGAGAACGGTTAACGGTAAATGGTAAAATGCGGCCGTTCTCCGTTGGCCGTTTTCCGTTCGCCGTTAATTGTGCATTGTTCATTGTTTCTAATTCTTAGTTCTTAACTCTTAGTTCTTAACTAAGACCGGGGCAAAGGTAGCCATTTATACGTAATTACCAAAAAAAATCACAAATTATTTGTTTTTCCCGAATATTTTTCCGAGATTTGCAGCCCCGAATAAATAAATATAACAAAAGGTCATGTCAAGAATCTGTCAGATAACCGGAAAAAAGAGAGTGATAGGCAACAACGTGTCGCACTCGAAGCGTCGCACGAAGCGCGAGTTTGTCCCCAATCTCAAGAACAAGCGCTTTTGGCTGGAAGAAGAGAACCGCTACGTCACGCTGAAAGTGTCGGCGGCGGGCATCCGCACCATCTACAAGAAAGGATTGAAAACCGCCCTTGACGATGCAAAAGCCGCAGGATTGATTAACATTTATTAAGCAGGAACCACATTATGGCAAAGAAAGGCAACAGAATACAGGTAATTTTAGAATGCACGGAGCAGCGCGAAGCGGGCGTTCCGGGCATGTCGCGCTACATTACCACGAAGAACAAAAAGAACACCACCGCCCGCCTGGAGCGCAGGAAGTATAACCCCTTCATGAAAAAAGTAACCCTTCACCGGGAAATCAAATAAAACCGTTTAAATTATGGCAAAGAAAGTAGTAGCAACATTGCGTAAGGCCGGTGGCGGCAAGAGCACCGTGAAATGCATCCGTATGGTTCGCGCAGAACGTTCGGGCGCGTATGCATTTCAAGAAGAAATGGTGCCTGTGGAAGAAGTAAAGAACTTTTTCTCGCAAAAGTAATTTTTCCGGCCGGATAACATACGAAAGCTCCTGCAACAAGGGGCTTTTTTCGTACAGAACCCGGAAAACCGGAAACAGATAACCTGCACATCATGGGAATTTTTACAAAAAAGGACAACAACGCGCTGGATAAAGGTCTGGAGAAAACACGACGCGGGTTTTTCGAAAAACTCGCGCGCAGCCTCACGGGTAAGTCGAAGATTGACGCCGGCGTGCTCGACAGCCTCGAGGAAGCCCTGATTACCGCCGATGTGGGCGTTGACACCACCCTGAGAATCATCAACCGGATAGAGCGGCGCGCGGCGCACGACCGCTACCTCGACACCGCCGAACTCAACAGCCTGCTGCGGGAAGAAATCGCCGGCCTGCTAACGGCCAACCGGAACGCCGCCGTCGACACGCCTTTCGATTTTAACAGGAAGCCATACGTCGTGATGGTGGTAGGCGTAAACGGCGTGGGCAAGACCACCACCATCGGCAAGCTGGCCGCCCAGTTGAGGCAAAACGGGAAAACCGTGCTGCTGGGCGCTGCCGACACCTTCCGCGCCGCCGCAGTAGACCAGCTCACGGTATGGAGCGAGCGCGCCGGCGTGGGCATCGTGAAGCAGAAAATGGGCGCCGACCCCGCTTCGGTGGCCTTCGACACCGTGTCGTCGGCCGTAGCCGGCCACACCGACGTGGTGCTCATCGACACGGCAGGACGCCTGCACAACAAGGTGAACCTGATGAACGAACTCACGAAAATCCGCAACGTGATGCGCAAGGTAGTGCCCGACGCGCCGCACGAGGTGCTGCTGGTGCTCGACGGCTCTACGGGGCAGAACGCGTTTCAGCAGGCGGAGGCCTTTACGAAAGCCACCGACGTCACGGCGCTGGCCATCACGAAACTCGACGGCACGGCAAAGGGCGGCGTGGTGCTGGGCATCGCCGACAGGTTCAACATCCCGGTAAAGTTTATCGGCGTGGGCGAAGGAATTGACGACCTCCGGGTGTTCGACGCCCGCACATTCGTAGACACTTTATTCGGCTGATTTGCATATTCTATTTTTTTCAATTATATTTGTAACCATCTAAAAATTTAACCCAAAGCTATGCCAAACTCAAAAAAACGCGTGTATTTCTTCGGTAACAAGACCTCCGAAGGAAACGGAAAAATGAGAGACCTGCTGGGCGGTAAAGGCGCCAATTTAGCAGAAATGAATTTAATCGGAATGCCGGTGCCGCCGGGATTTACGATTACTACAGAAGTGTGTAACGACTACTTCGCGCTCGGTCGCGACGAGGCGGAAATCATCCGCTTAGTGAAACCGCAGGTGGAGGAAGCCATGCAGAAAGTGGAAACGGCTGTCGACGGCCCGAAGTTCGGCGACAACACGAACCCGCTGCTCGTGTCGGTGCGTTCCGGCGCGCGCGCCTCCATGCCCGGCATGATGGACACCATCCTGAACCTGGGACTGAACGACGAAGCCGTGGAAACCCTCGCCGCAAAAAGCGGAAACCCGCGCTTCGCGTGGGACTCCTACCGCCGCTTCGTACAAATGTATGGCGACGTGGTGCTGGGCATGAAGCCCGCCAACAAGGAAGACGAAGACCCGTTTGAAGTCATCATCGACCACCTGAAGGAAAAACGGGGGGTAGCGCACGATACGGAACTCACCGCCGCCGACCTGAAGGAACTGGTGGCCTCGTTCAAGGCTGCCGTGAAAGAAAGCACCGGCAAAGACTTCCCCACCTGCCCTTGGGAACAACTGTGGGGCGCTGTGATGGCGGTGTTCAACTCGTGGATGAACGACCGCGCCATCCTCTACCGTCAATTGAAC
>JAITQN010000018.1 GCA_031288865.1 Prevotellaceae bacterium | reverse complement strand
CGGGGGCGCATGAAACAAAACGCGCCCCATTTGGTCAAAGACCAGTCTTTTGTCATCTCAAATTATACGCTTTGGAACAATCTCTTATATTTTTGCGGGCTTACTTTCTATGATATACTTTCGTTTGGTTTCGGATACGGCCGCAGCCGTTTCATTTCGACCAAAAAGGTAATGAAATATTTGCCGACCACCATCAAAAAGGGGCTGAAGGGAGGTATTGTATATCACGACGGGCAGTTCGACGATTCGCGCATGGCTATTAATTTGGCGCAGACCTGCGTGGAGTTGGGCGGCGTGGTTGTAAACAAAGCAAAGGTAACCTCCATATTGCACGACGAAACCGGAAAGGTATCGGGGGTGAAATTTATCGATACCGAATCGGGCGAAGAAATAACGCTGAAAGCGCGGTGCGTGGTGAATGCTTGCGGGGTGTTTGTGGACGGTGTGATGTCGATGGATGCGCCTGAACACAAGAAAGTAGTTACGCCGAGCCAAGGTATACACTTGGTATTTGATAAAAAATTTCTGCCCGGCGACTACGCCGTGATGATTCCGAAAACGAGCGATGGCCGTGTGCTGTATGCCGTGCCGTGGCACAACAAGGTGGTGATGGGCACTACCGATATCATGCGCCCGGCTACGGAACTGGAGCCGCTACCGCTGAAAGAAGAAATCGACTTTATCCTGAATACCGCTGCCTTGTACTTTGAAACGCCGCCGCAATACGCCGACATCCTCTCGGTGTTCGCCGGGCAGCGCCCGCTGGCAGCGCCGAAAAGCGAAGGAAAGAGCACGAAAGAATTGTCGCGCGGGCATAAAATTATGGTGTCGTCGCACAAACTCATCACCATTACCGGCGGCAAATGGACGTCGTATCGCCGCATGGCGGAGGATACGTTGAATAAAGCCATTCATCTGGGTTTGTTGGAATACAAAAAATGCCGGACAAAAAACTTGCGCATTCACGGCTACCGGACACATCCCGACTTGACCAACTACCTCTACGTGTATGGCAGCGACGAACCCGCTATCCGGGCGTTGGCAGACAGCCAACCGGAGTATACAAAAAAGTTGCATAGCGATTATGCTTACACGGTAGCGGAAGTGGTATGGGCTGTGCGACACGAAATGGCGCGCGATGTGGAAGACGTGTTGGCGCGCCGCATACGGCTCCTGTACCTCGACGCCCGCGCAGCCATAGCCGCCGCGCCAATAGTGGCGCAAGCCATGGCGAAAGAGATGGATAAAAACCAGTCATGGGAGGAACAGCAAATCAGTGATTTTGAAGTCATAGCAAAAAGATACATCGTATGAAAACTTTTTACAATAAAATCGTTTCCGTTTCGTAATATTTTCTTGATATAATTTATGTGACTTTGTAGGTCAAAAAGTGGTTAACGGAAAACGGTAAATATCAAACGGAAAGCTGTCAAGTAAAAAATATGAGGGAAGAAAAAGGGGAAGAAAAATGGAGGAAAAATGAAGCGCAATCTTTTAAAAGGCTTGCTGGAAAATAGGAGCAGGTATAAAAAGAGGGGAAGAAAAAGGGGAAGAAAAATAAATTTATAGTAGGCAAACGGCGCAAACTACGTAAAGAGAACGCAGTTTCTCAAGAAAAGAAAAAATATGCAAATTATTGAATATAAGGATTGTATATTGTCGATTTGACCTACAAAGCCAAAAAAGGACATGGAATTTTAAAATATTGAAAATTAATTCATTAACATCTAACCAATGAAAAAAATACTCTTATTCGCGCTCCTTTCGTTCGCTGTTATTCATCAGGAAGCGAAAGCGCAACATTCAAATAATTATATCTCTTTTAAAAATCAAAACGAATGTTATCAGTATTTTGCCTATAAAGGCGACGGCAGTATATTGATGAGCGGGCATAGGGGCGGGCGTGAAAAGGGATTTCCAGAAAACAGTTTGGAAGGTTTGCAGCATGTATTGCAACAAATGCCCGCTATATTTGAAATAGACCCGCGTTTAACAAAAGACAGCGTCATTGTTCTTATGCACGATGCCACCCTTGACCGTACCACCACCGGCACCGGCAAAGTAGCCGACTATACATGGGCGGAATTGCAATCCATACGCTTGAAAGACTATGAGGGGAATATTACCGGTTTCAAAATCCCCACGCTTGAAGACGTGATTATTTGGAGCAAAGGAAAGACAATTGTCAATTTAGACAAGAAAGATGTGCCGTTCCACATGATTGTTGGCCTGATAAAAAAACACCATGCGGAAAAGCATGTGATGATAACTGTACATACCGGCGCCCAGGCGCGCTATTATAGTGACCGCCTGCCGGGCATCATGCTGTCTGTTTTCGCCCGTAACGAAAAAGAATATGAAGATATTCGTATCTCCGGCGTGCCGTGGCATACGATGATTGCCTATGTCGGATATACCATTGATGAATCCAACCATGCTATCGTAGATAAACTGCACGAGAACGGCGTGCGGTGTATGGTCTCCTATGCTCCTACCCACGACAGGCTTCAAACTAAAGAAGAGCGCGAAAAAGCGTATAGGGAAGATATAAAATGCCGGCCGGATATTATTGAATCGGATATCCCGACGGAAATATGGGCGTTATTGATTAAATAATAATACATATTTTAACTATGTTCAGAGTAGAAAAAGCATTAAAAGCGGCAAGGGACACCAAGGCATTGCGTATCGGTAGCGGCGAGCTGCGGAATATAGCCGGGTTATTTGCCGAACAATTTCCCGGCAAAAGAGCCATTGTAATAGCCGATGACAATACGTTCAAGGTGGCCGGCGCACATGTGGTAGAATTGTTAAAAGCCGCCGGTATCGCACAAGATGAGGCATTCATTTTCTCCGATCCGGATTTATATGCCGAATACAAATTCGTAGAACAGCTGCTTGCAAGCCTAAAGGGGACAGATGCTATTCCCATCGCCGTGGGCTCGGGCACGATCAATGATTTAACCAAACTTTCGGCATACCTTTCGGGAAGGCAATATCTCTGTGTTGCAACGGCTGCTTCGATGGATGGATATACTGCATTTGGCGCGTCCATCACGGCCAACGGCGCCAAACAAACATTTAGCTGCCCGGCGCCGCAAGCATGCTTGGCCGACATTGATATTATCCGCAAAGCGCCGCCGGAAATGACGGCTTCGGGCTATGCCGACTTGTTTGCCAAAATAACCGCCGGCGCCGACTGGATACTCGCCGACAAATTGGGCGAAGAGCCCATAGACCGGCAGGCCTGGAGTATTGTGCAGGATGGCCTTCATGAAGCATTATCGAATCCGGCCGGTGTGAAGAACGGCGACCCTGATGCCATCGCGCAGCTTATCGAAGGGCTGCTGTTGGGCGGGTTTGCCATGCAATGCGCACAGTCGAGCCGCCCGGCGTCGGGAGCCGAACATCAATTCAGCCATTTGTGGAATATGGAACACCACCTACATAGCGGCAGGCAGGTGTCGCATGGGTTTCAAGTGAGCATCGGCACACTTGCCATCACGGCGCTGTATGAACAGGCATTGCAAACTTCCATGGAACAATTGGATATTGTAGCATGTTGCGAAGCATGGCCATCACCGGAAGAGCAGGAAAAACAAGTAGGAGAATTGTTCTCCGGAACAGATTTCCAAAAAGTAGCCTTAAAGGAAACACAGGTAAAATACATCAACCGGACGCAGTTGGCAGCGCAGTTAAAATTGTTGGCGGAAAATTGGGAGGACATCCGCATGGCACTCAAAAAACAATTGATGCCTTATGCCGAAGCAAGGCAGCGGCTGTCGTTGGTTGGCGCGCCCATATCGCCCGAACAGGTTGGAATATCGCCCGAGCGGCTTCGTGCAACCTTTGTCCGTGCACAATGTATCAGGCGGCGGTTTACCATCCTTGACCTCGCACTACGAACCAATATGCTTCATACATGGATTAACCGGATAACACTGTAAAACGATGGCAAAATCATTTAAATATTGGCAGATGCGCACCATCATTACCACCATGATCGGATATGCGTTATTTTATTTTGTGCGGAAGAACTTCAGTATGGCCATGCCCGGGATGGAAGCCGACCTCGGCATTTCCAAAACAGGCCTTGGTATTTTTCTTACCCTGAACGGGCTGATATATGGTTTGTCGAAGTTTATTAACGGCCTGTTTGCCGATCGGGGAAATGCGCGGTTTTATATGGCTACAGGGCTTGCCCTGTGCGCTATTTCTAACTTTGCCTTTGGCTTCGGCGTAGATATTGCGGCATGGATCAGCGGCGCATCATCCGGCTCGCAATTCACGAATACACTGATATTATTTATGGGTATTACGTGGCTGATTAATGGGCTGCTGCAAGGCTCCGGCTTCCCGCCTTGCGCACGTGTACTCACCCATTGGATTCCGCCGAAAGAATTAGCCACTAAAATGTCGTGGTGGAATGCATCGCACTCTATCGGCGCGAGTATTGTGGTTATCCTGTGCGGATATATTATGGGGAATATGGGTATGGGCGACCAGCACACCGGCGCATGGCGATGGTGTTTCTGGATACCGTCGGCTATTGCCTTTGCCGGCGCCCTGTTTTTATTCTTCTTTTTGAGGGATACTCCCTCTTCTGTCGGATTGCCGGAATTGGAAGGCACGGAGGCAAAGTTGAAAAAACAGGCCGGCAAACCGGCCGGGACAAAGGCTTTTTTACGGGAGAAAGTATTTGCCAACCCGCTTGTCTGGACACTTGCTGTGGCCAACTTTTTTGTCTATGTCGTTCGCTTTTCGGTGCTCGACTGGGGGCCTACACTGCTCAAACAATCCAAAGGCGTGAGTATGGAACATGCCGGATGGCTGGTAGCCTTATTTGAGATTGCGGGCATTGCGGGCATGATACTCGCCGGTTGGTTTACCGACCGGTATATGAAATCACGGGCGCACCGTACCTGTATGCTTTGTATGATAGGCGCGACCATCTTCGTATTTGTATTTTGGCTGCTTCCGCCCGAAGCCCCGCTTTGGTCGCTGTTTGCTGTTCTTTGCGCTACCGGCTTTTTCATCTATGGGCCGCAGGCGTTGGTTGGCATTGCTGCCGCCAATCAAGCAACCAAAAAGGCTGCGGCTACCGCTATCGGGCTGACCGGCATTTTTGGATATGCAAGCACCGCCCTGTCCGGCGTCGGTTTTGGCTATGTAGTGCAACACTATGGATGGAATATCGCCTACATTGCCATTATTGCCATGGCGCTGGTAGGCGCCGGCGTGTTCCTGCTCATGTGGAATGCCAAAGCCGACGGGTACGCCAATGAAGAAACTAAGAGTTAAGAGTTAAGAACTAAGAACTAAAAATTAATCATTAACCATTAATATGTGTCAGGATAAAGATAAAGCAACTATAAACGCCCGCTTAAAAGCAATCAAACATGTCGCGTTAGACATGGACGGAACGATTTATAAAGGCGGCACGTTATTCCCTTTTACCATCGGCGCCTTACGCACGTTGAAAGATATGAATATCCGGTATTCGTTCCTGACCAATAATCCGTCGAAAAGTACGCAAGAGTATTTGCAACACTTGCGGGCGATAGGGATTCCTGCCATGCCGGACGAAGTATATACCTCGGGACAAGCCACTATTGATTATCTGCAAGTGCACCATCCGGAGATGAAACGGCTATTTATACTCGGTACGCCCGGCATGATTGCACAGTTTGAAGAAGCCGGTTTCATATCCACCGCCGACAGCCCTGACGACAAACCGGATGCTGTGGTGGTGGCGTTTGATACTTCGTTGGTTTATCCGCGGCTTTGCAGGGCTGCCTGGTGGGTGGCTGAAAAACGGCCCTACATAGCGACCAATCCCGACAAGGTGTGTCCCACCGATAAGCCTACGATATTAGTGGATTGCGGCTCTATTTGCGCCGCTATAGCACAAGCCACAGGCCGGAATCCGGATATTGTCATCGGAAAACCCGCGCCGCGTATGCTGGATGGTATTATGCAAAGATATTCGCTACGGCCTGATGAGATAGCCATGGTCGGCGACCGTATTTATACGGATGTAGCCATGGCCAAGAATACACAGGCCTTAGGCGTATTGGTATTAACCGGCGAAGCGTGCCCGGAAGACGTAGAAAAAAGTACGGTAAAGCCGGATATCGTGGTCAATGATTTGTCCGGATTCTGTGAAATGCTGAAAATATGATAACCAATTAAAAAATAATGCTATGAAGAAACTCTTTTTTGTTTTATGTTGCTGTGCGTTATCCATAGCCGGATATGCACAACAAGAGGTAGTAACGGGCATAGTTACCGATGCTACTGATGGATCTCCCATCCCGGGGGTCACTGTACAGTCGCAGGCTTCTAAAGTGGCTGTAGCGACCGATGGGAATGGTTACTACACTATCAGCGCCAAACAGGGCGATGTGTTAACGTTTTCGTTCTTGGGGAAGGAACCCCAAAGGATTACGGTGCAGTCTGAAAAAATTGACGTCGCGTTGAAAGATGGCTTACGGTCGCTGGACGAAGTGATTGTCATTGGCTATGGTACCACCCGCCGGCGCGATTTGGTCGGCGCAGTAGAACAGATCAGTGGGGAGGTGCTTGCCGAAAGGCCAAACATAAATGTTTCCCGTTCGCTGCAAGGAATGATACCGGGGTTGACTGTTTCTGTGAATGACGGTAAACCCTCGCATAACGGAGGCTTTGAAATACGGGGCGCGGGCAGTATCGGTTCCGGTGGCGGCCCGCTGTTTCTGATTGATGGCGTACCGGGCGACGTTATGAACATAAGCCCGCAGGATATTGCCAGCATAACGGTGTTGAAAGACGCCTCGTCGGCAGCAATATTCGGGGCGGAGGGCGCCTTCGGGGTTATTCTGATCACGACCAAAAAGCCCGAACCGGGCAAGACGCAGATTAACTACAACGGACGATTTTCCATGCATCGCCGCACGGTTATCCCCGAATTAGTCTGGAACGGCAAACAATGGACAGACGGATGG
Organism: Prevotellaceae bacterium; assembly: GCA_031288865.1. Classification (GTDB taxonomy): domain Bacteria; phylum Bacteroidota; class Bacteroidia; order Bacteroidales; family UBA932; genus JAIRLC01. The sequence continues at coordinate 7,132 of JAITQN010000018.1, read as the reverse complement.
ATTAAGTCCATGAAAGAATCCGGAAGGCTCACCTTCTCTACGATCAATAATCTGTTCAAGTATAACCAGGAATGGTACGACGAGTTGGTAAAACGGGATGCAGACCCCACATTGGAGAAAGTACGCGTGAACCGTTCCGGGGAATACGAGTATTTTGGCAACACCAATTGGCTGGACGTCGTGTATAAGGATTTCAACCTTTCTACGGAGCACAACATGAGCGTATCAGGCGGCAGCGATAAAGCCACTTATTACGTGTCCGGCCGTTACTTTAACCAGGACGGGATTTATAACGCCGGAAACGAAGAGTTCACCCAATACAACTTCCGGGCAAGAGGGTCGATAGAACTGAACAAATACCTGACGCTGGAGAACAATACGGGTTTTGAGGAAGAAACTGTTCACCAGCCGAGGCCGGTTGACCATCAATTGATACTGCGTAATTTGCAGCACCAGGCCTTCCCGATGACCATGCCCAAAAATCCAGACGGCACATGGACGGAAGCAGGCTCATTTACTATTCAGGGCTTAGAGGAAGGCGGCACGTTCCATCGTGCTCTTTTAAAAAACCTGAGAAGCATGACGGCCCTTACGTTTAAACCGTCGGAACAACTTACTTTTAAAGCTGATTTCACGTATTATGACCATCGGGCCAGCAGGGAAAATGTGCAAAACACATATACGTTTTATAAAGGGCCTGCTATCACAGGCACGCGACCTACGTATAGTCTGCTGCAACGCACCGAAGCTAATTATCGGTATCAGACGTTTAACGCCACGGCAAACTACACCCCCAGGCTTGGCCACGATGACCATTTCCTCAGTATATTGGCCGGATGGAACATGCATCATGCTTACAGTAACAGTGTTGGGGTAGGTCGGCGAGGGCTGATTTATCCGGACAAACCAACATTCGGCATGATGGATGGAGACTATTATGAAGCCAACCAAGGCGGCTCGGAAGATGCGCATGCGGGATTCCTGTACAGGGTAAATTACCATTTCAAGAAACGGTATCTGCTGGAACTCAGCGGGCGTTATGATGGCAATTCAAAATTCCCCACTAACCAGCAATGGGGCTTTTTCCCGTCTGCTTCGCTGGGCTGGTTAGCATCGGAAGAAGGGTTTATGGGGGCTACAAAGAGCTGGCTGGACATGTTGAAAATCCGGCTCTCGGCAGGAAGCCTCGGGAATGGGCAGGTAGGCGCGTTCTCCTATATGTCGAACATGGGTATCAACAGAACGGGCGTCCTGCTTGACGGCTCGCAGCAAAGCTTTACCTCCGTGCCGGGGAACGTCGCGCCCCTATCGTTGACATGGGAAACCAGCACGACCTACGATGCGGGGTTAGACGTTGATGTCTTGCGCAACAGGCTGAGCTTTGTGTTTGACGTCTATCGCCGCAACATCACTGAGATGTATACCATTGGGCCGACCCTGCCGGCTGTTTACGGCGCTGATTCGCCTCGTGGCAATAATGCCGAGATGAAAACCATTGGATGGGAAGTTTCCCTGCAGTGGCGCGACCAGTTTAACATTGCAGGAAAACCTTTCAGTTACCACATTAAGGGCATGCTTTGGGACAGCCGCTCCTGGATAACTAAGTTTTATAATCAGAATAAAAATCTTGGAAACTATTATGAAGGGCAAGAGATCGGCGAAATATGGGGGTATCATATAGAAGGGCTGTTTAGAGACCAGGCTGATATTGATGGCCACGCCGACCAGAGCATAATCTGGACAGAAGACAAAACCAACGCGAATAAACCCGGCGACTTGAAATTTGCCGACCTGAACGACGACGGTAAAGTAAATTCCGGCGCGAACACCGTGGATGACCCGGGCGACCGCCGTGTTATTGGGAATAGCCGTCCCCGCTACCACTTCGGCATAAATCTTGGCGCGGAATGGAACGGTATTGGCATCAGCGCTTTTATACAAGGCGTCGGCCAAAGGCATTGGTACCCGCAAAAGGAATCGGGGTTTTTCTGGGGGCAGTATGACCGCCCCTACGGCTTTATGTTGCAATCACATACCGGTGATAATGTGTGGACGGAAGAAAACCAGAATTTTGACGCCTACTGGCCTCGCTACAGAGGCTACATAGCCAACTACGGCAGCCGCCCGATGGTGCTTACCAACGACCGCTATCTGCAAAATGCGGCATACGTGCGGTTAAAATCATTGCAAATAGACTACTCGTTTAACAAGAAAATATGTAATTTCCTGCATATATCTGATTTGCGGGTCTATTTGTCGGGTGAAAACCTGTGGACATGGTCGCCTATGTTTAAAGTAACTAAAAACTTTGACCCTGAGGTTATTAATGCTGGAGATAGCGATTTCCGCGCCACTCCAGGAACCGATGGCGACGGCTACAGCTATCCAATGCTGGCTACTTATACTGTGGGTCTCAATATTACCTTTTAATATCTTAAATGTTATGAAAAAAATAAAAATATTTTTAATAATCGTCATGGCAACCTTGTGTTGCTCCTGCAACGATTTTTTAACAATTTATCCCGAAAATAGCATTTCTTCGGATGAATTTCTTTCATCGGAAAAGGACTTGGAACTTTATGCCAATGGATTTCTCAATGCTTACTTGCCTAACCAGAACTTTGTCTTTAGCGACCAGTATACAGACTATATCGCCACCGTCGGTTCGACCGCCTTTTTGATTGCCGACGCGTGGCGCCCGGAACAACAAGGCGGCTGGGGCTGGGGAGAGTTGCGCAACATTAATTGGTTTTTGAACAACCTGCACAGGGCGAAGGACAATGTGTCGCCGGAAATATATAATCATTACGAAGGCGTCGGACGCTTCTGGCGGGCTTATTTCTACTACGATAAGGTACGGACATTCGGCGATGTGCCGTGGTACGATCGGGTGTTGGAACCTGACGACGAGGCACAGCTATACAAACCCAGGGACTCCCGCGAATATGTGATGGATAAAGTGCTGGAAGACCTGAACTTTGCCGCTGAATATTGCAGCACAAACGCGGTAATGACTGCTTCTTCCAACCGGATTACACGCTGGGTCGCACTGGCTTTTAAGGCACGGATATGCCTATTTGAAGGTACCTACCGGAAATACCATACCGAACTGAATTTGACTTCTTCTGCCGAGAAGTTTTTACGGGAAGCCGTCAGCGCCTGTGAAATTGTGATGCGTGACGGCCCCTATCGTTTGGTTACCGGCGGCGATGTAAAAAAGCAATACCGCTCATTGTTTATCAGCGCAAACCTGAACACAACAGAAGTTATTCTGGGTCGTACGTACAAGGAGGGGGTCAGTATGCACGAACTCACATGGATGAGCTTCACCGCCGCCGGCAGCTCGCGATGGTCGCTTATAAAGCAATTTGTCAATCAATATTTGATGCTTGACGGCTCCCGGTTTACCGACCAGACTGGCTACGAAACCATGAGCTATACGAACGAATTCACAAACCGCGACAATCGTTTAGCTCAAACGGTAATAGCGCCCGATTATGTCCGGAAACTAGGCGGTGTCGACAATAGGCCTTACGCTCCCCGTTTCAATGTTACATTAACGGGCTATCAACTTATCAAATGGGGGCTGGACGATGATAAGTACGACAGTCAATATATTTCGTACAATTCGTTGCCGATTCTGCGCTATGCGGAGGTGTTGCTCAGTTATGCGGAGGCTAAGGCTGAGTTGGGAGAAATGGATGAAACGGTTTGGAACCAGACGATACGGCTGCTGCGCGAAAGGGCAGGTGTAAACGGCGCTGTGCCGGCCACCCATGACCCTTACCTGGCAACATATTACCTGAACCAGACAACCGATAAATGGATACTCGAAATCCGCCGCGAGCGTGCTATCGAGCTCTGCTACGAGTGGGTACGCTACGACGACCTGATGCGCTGGAAAATGGGTAAACTCATCGAAATGCCGTGGTACGGCATCTATATCGGCGCCAAAGATACGCCCTACGACCTGAACAGCGACGGCATTACCGACTTGACGATTTCAGACAGCGGTAGCGGAGGTAGCGACCGCATCGTGATAGGCGACGCCTACCAGTTGACGGAGGGCAACCGTGGGTATCTGGTATATGGCGCCCCCATTAACCGGATGTGGACAGACCGGAAATACCTGCACCCCATACCTACTGGTGCTATTCAAATTAACCCCGCGCTGGGACAGAATCCGGGATGGGAATAACATGAATAATGAACAGTGAACAATGTTTGTTGTTCACTGTTTGTGTTCTGCAATGTCTATTAGTATGAGAAATAAAAAAATCATTTATTTTGTGCTCATCCTGTTGCCGCTTTTCCTGCAAACAAACAGGCTTGCGGCACAGGAGTTTGTTTCCGCACGCATTGTCTGCGGCCCGTGGATACAGGCGGCTGGCGAAACCGAATTTACCGTAGTCTGGGAAACTACCGCGCCGGCGGTTTCATGGGTAGAGGTCGCCCCCAACGACAGTTCCCATTTTTATGCCTGTGAACGGACAAAATATTATGAGTCCGTCTATGGCCGGCGGCCGGTGAACACTTTGCATACTGTGAAAATAACCGGATTAACAAAAGGAACTGCATATCGTTACCGTATTTACCAACAAGCCCTGCTGCTCAACGAGGGGAATAAACGGATGATTTTTGGAGAAGCCTCCGGCAACGACCTCTTGGAACACCGTGGCTATGCAGTAACCACACTCAATGCCGCCCGTCCGGAATGCCGTTTCTCAATGCTAAACGACATCCATGGCAACGACTCACTCTTCCGAAACCTCACAAAAGACATCCTCCGGCACAAAAATAATTTCATGATTTTTAACGGCGACATGCTCTCCCAAATCGAATCGCCACAACAAATCAGAAATGGCTACCTGAAGTCGGCCGGAGAAAGTTTCGCCCCGTTTTTACCCGTCTATGCCGTGCGGGGTAACCACGAATACCGCGGCGCTGCATCTTACGACTATATGCGTTATTTTCCTACTTCAACAGGCCAACCGTACTACACCTTCCGCGACGGTCCGGCCTTTTTCATTGCCTTAGATTGTGGCGAAGATAAACCCGACAGCGACATTCGCTATGACGGCCTGTCGCTTACCGGCCGCCTGCGCGAGGAACAGGCGGCCTGGCTGAAAAAGGTGGTGGCTTCGGACGAGTTTAAAGCGGCTCCGGTAAAAATAGTAATCCTGCACATGCCGCCGGCCTGGAAAGACAGCAACTGGCACGGAATGAAAGAGATTGCCCGCCTGTTTATGCCCATCTTAAACGAAGCCGGTATTGATTTGATGCTCTGCGGGCATTTGCATCGGTATTTGTTCCTTGAAAAAGGCGAAGCGGGCAATAGCTTTCCCATCCTCATTAATGCCAACCAAACCCGTGTCGATGCCGTAGTAGACAGCCGGAGAATCCATCTTTCCGTCGTTGATGCTGGCGGAAAAATACTGCATGCGAGAATAATAAATAGTAAATTAACCTTTTAAAATAATAAAAACAATGAAAACAAAATTTTTTAGAAATGCTACAGCAATGCGGTATGCCGCGTTGCTATGTCCTTTGATTATTGCCGCGCTGGCAATCGCCTTTACCAGTTGTTCGGGCGACGATGAGCCCACGCCGGAAGAACCGCTATTATCGGTAGAGCAGGAAAGTATCAATGCTGCCTATACCGCCGGCATGTATCCCATATACGTGACGAGTAATTCGGCATGGACGGCTACCGTGAATAGTGCCGCCACATGGTGCACGCTTAATCAAGCTGCCGGCAATGCTAATGGTACAGTGACGGTGAATGTATTTGAAAACCCCATGGAAGAAGTGCGTGGAGCTACCGTGACCGTTACTAACGCTACACTCTCCAGTGCAGTGCTTGTGACGCAATCCGCAAGGCAGCCGTCAAATATACTGGCGAATCCTCTTTACATAAATTTTTACAGAGAAACCGCAAGCAAACCATGGAACAATCTGCCTGAATACGCACTGGGCTCTACGTGTAATAATATGCTTGATGCCGAAGATATCGAAACGGAAATAAGCATAGTGGTTACAGACGCTTTTGATTGGGGTGATGCAGATGCTGACCAGGCATACACATTGCCGGTAGCATACCTGCCTTTGACTGGGGTTCCGGAGCAGGTGTCAAAACATGTGTTTAGGAACGAGCCCAATAGAGCGGGTAGTAATGCAACGGGTGTATTAAAGCTCACAGGCCTGCGGCCCAGCCAAGAATACCGTGTCAGTTTCTTTTGCGCCAAGAACGCATGGGGCGATGTGTGCGCCACCAAATTAACAGTAGTTGGGAAGACTGAGCATACAATGACGCTATTAACCAAGAGAAACTCATCCAATATAGGTGAGACAGGAGAAATAGTGCCAGTAGGAACAACTGTTACGGGAGGAACGCCGGCAGAAGCGAATACCACCATTCGTGTGGGGCGCGTCGATGAAATGTATCCGGATGAAACCGGAAGCATTGTAGTTACTGTTACCAAAGGAAATGGAGGAAACCAGCCAACAGGTATACATTTCCTCAGTGCAATGTGGATCGACCCGCTGTAGAATCAGTCCTATGTATGGTAATTTTAAATTTATTTGACGATGTGTATGACTAATAAATTGAGTTGGATTTTTTTTATAATGATTCTTTGCATCTTTGGTTGCCGGGAATCGGTAGATTCTCCATTACAGGTTGCAACGCTTGGCGTTACGGAAATTGCGTCAACCGAAGCCAGTTGCAAGGGTAGCATTTCCGGAAAGAAAGAAAATATTTCTGCTTATGGTATTGAATTGATCTATGAAGGTGATACTGTTTTACATCAGCGGACAAATGCCCTCTCCGTTAATGAATTTAGTTTCAAAATATCCGGATTAATTCCGGCATCTTCCTATCAATTCCGCGCTTTTGCAAATGACGGAACAATGCATTATGGAGATATCATGAACTTTGTGACAAAGCAACCCGAAATAGTCGCTTCATACGTGCTTCTTGCCGACCCGTTTATATTATATCATGAAGGGGTTTATTATGCTTACGGCACCAGTTCCGACGATGGTATTCCGGTTTATACTTCTCATGACCTCGTTTTATGGAAACGGCATTCGACACTTGCGCTTAGTAAGAACAATTCGTATGGGGATAAAT
>JAITQN010000163.1 GCA_031288865.1 Prevotellaceae bacterium | reverse complement strand
TCTTAACTCCGCAGCTATGATAAATAAAGTATTTATTGCGCTTTTGTGGCCGGTATTGTTCTCATCTTACGTTCGGGCGCAAACCGGCGAGCAGGAGCCTCCCGCAAAACAAACATTTGTCTATGCAGTGAAAGGAGCCGACACGCTGCGCCTCGACAAATACGATACCCCGGCCACAGCCGGCCATAAACCCTGTTTCATCTTTATGTATGGCGGCGGTTTCGCAAACGGGCGGCGCGACGATGCCGGTTTCATGCCGTTCTACACCCGGCTGGTGAACGCCGGCTATGCGGTGGTGGCTATCGATTACCGGTTAGGCATGAGAAACCTCAAGGCGCAACTGACCCCGGTGCAGGATCAAGCGCAAGTATTCAATCAGGTTATCGATATTTTTGAGCGCAGTGTGAATATGGCAGTGGAAGACCTGTTCGACGCCACTGCATATATCATTGCACACGCAGCAGACTGGCGCATTGATACGGCCGGGATTATTGCCTGCGGGTCGAGCGCCGGGGCTATCACCGTGCTGCATGGCGCCTACGCGCTGTGTCGCTCCGACACGTTAAGTGCCCGGTTGCCGGATCGGTTTCATTATGCGGGCATCGTTTCTTTTGCCGGCGCCATTTTCAGCAGGAACGGCCGCCCGGAATGGCCGGCGCCCCCCTCGCCCATCCTGATGTTCCACGGCGACACCGACCGGGATGTGCCTTATAATAAAATAGAGTGGCTCCACACTGGTTTCTACGGATCGGCCGCCATTGCCGAACAGCTGAAGGCGCAAAAGACGCCCCACTATTTCTACTCCGTTGAAAACACAGGGCACGAAATCTCGACTTCGCCCATGACGCAAAACTGGGACGAGATTCACACTTTTTTGGAAAAAATGGTATTCGGCAAGGAGAAGCTGATTATCCACACGTCCGTGAGCCCCACCGGCAAGCCCGAAGGGAAGAAAGACCTGACCCTGTTCGACCTCATGGGAAATTTCAAGATATAGAGGACATGATACGAAAAGTCAGAGATATTATTAAGACAATAGAGGATGACGGTTGGCAATTCCATCGGCAAAGAGGCAGTCACATGCAATATAAACATCCTGAGAAACGAGGGAAAGTCACTATCCCCAATCATGGATTAAACGAATATTTAGGTCATAACTTAGTAAAATCAATATTAACACAAGCAGAACTATGGAACGAGTAATGGTAGAAATAGAATACACAGGCGGCAACTATTGTGCACATGCGCCGCTGTTATCAGGCTGTGTCAGCATCGGCAGCACACTTGATGAAATAAAAGAGAATATCAGGGAAGCCATCGAACTCCATGTGGAAGGAAGCATTGAAGATGGAGAAGGCGACCTTATCCCCAATGTATTTAAAGAAGAATACGAACTGGTGTACAGACTCTCTACCGAAGCATCGTTGAAAGCCCACAGCAACAGATATAAAAAAGCGGCCACAAAGGCAGCTTTAGCATGACTACTTTCCTCGATTCGGTTTCCGCCGACCTCTACGCCCGCTACCGGGAAGCGATTTCCGACCTGTGCCTCGTGTTCCCCAACCGGCGCAGCCGGCTGTTCTTCGCACAAAGCCTGTCGAAGCGCATCGACAAGCCGCTGTGGCAGCCGCGCTACAACAGCATCGAGGAGGTGGTGTGCCGCGCCGCCGGCGGACAACAGCCCTCCGCGCCGCTCGCGCTCCTGCTGGAACTGTATGACGTGTATTGCTCCGTGCGCCAAACCGGCGAGCCCTTCGACCGCTTCTATTTCTGGGGCGACGTCATGCTCCACGATTTCGACCTGATCGACAAATACCGCATCGACGCCCGCCTGCTCTTCCGGAACCTCAAGGCGCAGAAAGACCTCGAAGGCGACCTCTCGTTCCTCACCGACGACCAGATAGCCCACATCCGCAAGTTCTGGGACAGCTTCTCGCCCGAAAAAAGCGAACTGCAAGAGCGCTTCTTCACCATCTGGAACGCGCTGCCCGACATCTACACCCGATTCAAACAGCGTTTGCAGGAGAAGGGTATGGCCTACGAGGGCATGCTCTACCGCAATATCGACACTGACAACCTGCGCGACGAACAGTTTGTTTTCATCGGCTTCAACGCGCTTAACGAATGCGAAAAGGAGCTCTTCCGCCGGCTTCGGAAACAGGGAAAGGCCGAGTTCTACTGGGACTACGACGCGTATTACCTCCACAACCCGCAACAGGAGGCCGGCATGTTCCTCCGGCAAAACATACGGGACTTCCCGTCGCCGCTGTTCGACAAAGATTTCTCGCCGTTCTCCGGCGAAAAGGAAATACGGGTGGTTACCGCGCCGTCGGACGTGATACAGGCCAAGCTCACCCCGCAACTGCTCGCCGACATGGGCGCCACTGCCGACCACCGCACCGCCGTGGTGCTGGCCGACGAAGCGCTCCTCATCCCCGCCCTGCACGCACTGCCCGCCGCCGCCGACAGCATCAACGTCACCATGGGATACCCGCTCCGGCAAACGCCGGTCTACACCCTGCTCGACCTCTACCTGCGCCTGCACCACAGGGCGAAGCTCAACGGCGCGAAAACACGGTTCTACCATCGCGACGTGCTGCCGCTGCTCTATCACCCCCTGCTCAAAGCCCTGTCGCCCGACGACACACAGCGTCACGCCGCCGACATCGTCACGAACAACAAAGTCTACGTGCTGCCCGGCGAATTTAGCTCCAGCGCCCTGCTGGAGCGCCTGTTTACACCGGTCGACCACTACAGCCGGCTCATCGAACAACTCCAATACCTGCTCGAAGCCATAACGCACACCGCTTTCCCCGACAACAGCGAAAAGCTCATCCGCACCTACGCCCACCACTGCGCCAAGCTGCTCAACCGGCTGAAAAAGTCGGTCGACGAAAGCCGCATCGCCCTTTCGCTTTCCGTGTTCACGGGACTGCTGCGCAAACTGCTCGGCAGCGAAACCATCCCCTTCACCGGCGAACCGCTGGCAGGGCTGCAAGTGCTGGGGCTGCTCGAAACCCGTAACCTCGATTTCGAGCACCTCGTCCTGCTTTCGTGCAACGAAGGCGTGCTGCCCAAACACGCCAACGCGCCCTCGTTCATCCCCTACAACCTGCGCCGCGGCTTCGGGCTGCCCACCATGGAACAGCACGAGGCCGTGTATGCCTATTACTTCTACCGCCTGCTGCAACGCGCCCGAAAAATCACGCTGGTTTATAACAGTAAAATCGACGAGACGCACACCGGCGAGGCCAGCCGCTATATCCTGCAACTTAATATGGAGACGAAACTGCCGGTGCAGCCGCTCGACGTGAGTTTCTCCATGTCGCACGAGAAGACGAGCCCCATCACAGTGGAGAAGGACGGGAAAATAATGCAGGAGCTCCTGCGCTACTGCACCGGCAACGACCCGCGCTATCTTTCGCCCAGCGCCATCAACACCTACATAGGATGCAGCCTGCGCTTCTATTTCCGGTATGTGGCGCACCTCAAGCCCCGCAGCGAAATAGCCGAGGACATCGACGGCCGGCTGCTCGGCAACGTGCTGCATCATGCGATGGACACGATCTACAGGCCTTTCAAGGATAAGGAGCTCCATGCCGGCGACGTCAAAGCCCTGCGGGCGCAACTGCCGCTCCTCACCGAAGCGGTGAACGCCGCGCTGGCCGACGCCTATTACCACACCGGAAGCCTGCCCGACGACGCGCTCGACGATGGAAAAATGCTGCTCCTGCGCGACGTGGCGCTGAAATATATCCGGCAAATCCTGCACTACGACGCGGCGCAAACGCCTTTTGTCATAAAAGACACCGAACTGGCCGTGATACAGCAGCTCGACCTCCCGCCCCGTCCCCGCATAGGCGGCGTCATCGACCGGCTCGACCGGAAGGGCGACACGTGGCACATCATCGACTATAAAACGGGCGCTGCGAAAAACAAATTCAAAGGCGTGGATGCCCTGTTCGGCGACGACCCCGGCCAACACAACCCCGCCATCCTGCAAGTGCTGCTCTACGCCGTATTGCTAAAGCAAGAAAATCCCGGCCAAAAAATCAGCCCGAAGCTTTATTTCCTGCGCGAAATATACAACCCCGACGCCGATTTCCGCATCATCGATTCCGATATAGCGCCCTACGTGGAGGCCTTCGCCGAGGCGCTCGAAAACACGCTCGGCCGGCTTTTCAATGCAGACATTCCCTTTGTGCAAACCGCCCATCCTGACGTTTGCGCCTATTGCGATTACAAAAAAATCTGTGGGAAACAGTAGAAACGCGGCATACCGCGTCTTTACAATTTTATTTCCAGCCCGTCGTAGGCCACCTGCACGCCGGCAGGAAGCGACGCCTGCAGCTCGGCATGCGTTTCGAACTGATGAGAGAGATGCGTCAGATAAGCAGTGCGGGGGTTCACCTTCGCGATGAAAGCCAGCGCCTCCTCGAGACTGAAATGAGACACATGTTTGCCGCGCCGCACCGTGCCCACCACCAGCGCCTCGAGATGTTTGAGCTTCGCGAACTCCTCGTGCTCCACCTTATTCACGTCGGTGATGTAGGCCAGATTGTCGATTCTGAAACCCAGCACCGGCAGCCTGTGGTGCCACAGGCGTATGGGCGTCACCGGCACGTCGGCCGCCCTGAAGCGGTTTTCGCCGATGACATGCAGCGTCATTTCGGGCGCGCCGGGATATTTCGTTTTTGAGAACACATAGCGGAACTCGCGCTTCAGGGCTTTCAGCACGCGCTGTTCGGCATACACGTCGACCGGCTTCCCGGTGATATGATTAAACGCCCGCACGTCGTCGAGGCCGGCGATATGGTCTTTATGCTCGTGGGTGAGCAGGATACCGTCGAGTTGCCGCACCCGTTCGCGCAGCAGCTGTTGGCGGAAGTCGGGGCCGGCGTCGACGAGCAGCACCTTCCCCTCCGTTTCCAGCAGCGCCGACGCGCGCAGCCGCTTGTCGCGCACATCCGCCGACCGGCACACCGGGCAGTTACACCCGATCACCGGCACCCCCTGCGAGGTTCCCGTACCCAAAAAAGTCATCTTTATCATTTCGCTGCAAATGTAAGTGAAAAAAATGACTTTTTTACTACGGTTGGGGATTTTGTAAATTATTTGTTTACCTTTGTCAGAAATAAATTCAACAAAGATTATGTTAGAGACTATTTCTTTAAACTCCAAAACAATCGTCGTTAAAGCAAAAAGGGAAAACGACCTGTCAGACGTAATAAAATATATCGCTCAAAAAACCAAACGCAATCAAATAAATTCCTTCTTGGAGTTCGCCTCCGCCCACAGGGTATTAGACGCCGGGTACAAATTTAACCGCGACGAGTGCTATGACAGATAGAATTTTCGTTGACCATTACCTTGTCTCCGAAGACATGCAGCATAATCAAGTAATAAACAAATTAACGATTAAAAATATTTTCAACATAGGATAAAGGTTGAACGTTGGGGGGAGGTTGAACCTCACCCCGATGCCCGCAGAAGTCAATCTCCACGGCGTTTGGTTTCCCGGAGCGTCGCGGACACCAATCTCCACGGCGTTTGGTTTCCCGGAGCGTCGCGGACACCAATCTCCACGGCGTTTGGTTTCCCGGAGCGTCGCGGACGCCAATCTCCACGGCGTT
>JAITQN010000161.1 GCA_031288865.1 Prevotellaceae bacterium | reverse complement strand
CCCACGTTCCGTCCCTCCGGGACGGCGATGCATGATTGCCACCACCGTTTCTACCAATATTCCGTCCCTCCGGGACAGGGCAGCCGCTCTTTAATTACGAATTACGCCTTGGGCGCTGGGGTGCGGTTGTCCCCCTCTGGAGGGGGTGCCGGAACGGCGGGGGAGGACAATCCGCAGGAGCCGATAAACGTGTTGTCGTGTAGCCACGCCAACACGATAAAAAATTGATAAAAATGGATAAAGGTTGAGCGTCGCGGACGCCAATCTCCGCGGCGTTTTGCTTCCCGGAGCGTCGCGGACGCCAATCTCCACGGCGTTTCGCTTCCCGGAGCGTCGCGGACGCCAATCTCCACGGCGTTCGGGAAGCGAAACGAGTAGAGGGCTTCGTGGCACCCCCTTTTTATCAACCTTTATCCATCTTTATCCATCTTTATCAATTCTTTATCGTGTTGGCGGGTGCAACCCGACAACACGTTCGCGAGGTTGACCTCGTCCGCCCACTTTGTCCTGATCTTGTCCTTCGACGGGTTCCACTGCGCAAACACGCACGCTGCGCCGAGCATAAGCATTGTTGCTGTAAAAATAGTTTTTTTCATATTCTTAATAAAAGTTTACTGTTTTTCATAATATTAATGCGAAGGTATAAACTTTTTTTTTAGTTGAAACAAGTCTATTATTGTCGGCATTCGGATTTTATATTGTATATTTGCCGAAAAATTGAAAATTCTAAAAATAGAAGGAGATGATACTCGAATTAAAGATAAAAAACTTTCTATCGTTCAAAGACGAGGTGACATTCAGTTTTGAGGCTACACGGGATAAAAGTTTTGAGGAGTATCAGGTTGTGGAAGTAGCCCCGAATGTCCGTATATTAAGGTTGGCTGTAGTATATGGAGCGAACGCGTCGGGGAAAAGCAACCTGATAGAAACGTTTGAGTTTCTTCGCTATTTTTGGTTCGGCATGCCGGAAAGTAAAGACACATCGACTTGGGTTGTCCCGTTTTTATTAGATAGAGATACTCCTCAAAAGCCGTCTGAATTTTCTTTGACATTTTATGTAGACGGAGTAAAGCACCTATATTCCATTGAACTGGATACAAAAAAAGTTATTTCGGAAAAACTGTTTATGTATCCCGGCACACAGCCCGCTCTGATTTTCGACCGCAAGTTGAACGAAGGCGTTTCGGAAATAGTATTCAACTCCAAACGGATAAAGATAAGCCAAACGGCCAAAGACGAAATCACGATAAAATGTTTGGCGAACATGTCGGTATTAGCAGCTTATAATCAAGTTAACGTAGTTATCCCTGAACTCGAGAACGTAATAAGTTGGATAAAATCACAATATTTTTTTTCTATCAGGTCAAACACAAGACTTGAGAAACCTGCGGAAGATGCCATTTCTAAAGACAAACCGGCAAAAGATTTTATCCTAAATTTCCTCCAACAGGCCGATTATAACATCACGGGTATCAATACTGAAATAATCGACGTGGAAAACACGAAACGCCTTAAAATGGAATTTGAACATCGAATAGTAAACAAAGAAAACAAAGAAGAATTTTACAAACTGTCGAAACAACATCAATCAAACGGGACATTGCGCACATTCGGATTGGCAAGTGTGCTCTATGAAGCCATTGAGAAAAACGCGTTTTTAGCCATCGACGAAATCGAATCGTCGCTGCATCCCCGGCTGGTGACGTTTCTTATTGAAGATTTTCTCAAACACAAGGGGCAATCGCAACTCCTGCTGACAACCCACTACGACGGGCTTTTAGAAGAAGACGATTTATTGAGGAAAGACAGCACTTGGTTTACTAACAAAAAAAACAACGGCTCTACGGAAGTGTATTCATTAGCCGACTTTAAAGGTGTGAGCCGCATCAGTTCGCTACAAAAGGCTTACAAATACGGCAAGTTCGGCGCCATACCAAATATTTAAGCGTTATGGGTGGACGAAAACAAAAAACAAGAGAACTCAAATCCGGCATCTATATCGTTGGAGAGGGCATAACGGAGCAATATTATTTTACGCATGTTAAACGGCTATTCGGATTCCACTGCACCCTCAAACCGCGATTTTTCGATAAGAAGAATACGAGCATCGCCGGAATGAAGAAAAAAATAGAAGAATTGCTGCGGGATGATATTACGGTTATCTGCGTGTTCGATGCCGACGTTCCCACACGTGACGAAAGTGAGAAGAAGAAACTGGAACAACTCCAAAATAAATACCGGAATAATAAAAACCTTCTTTTCTGCGACAGTTTCCCCTCCATTGAATATTGGTTTTTGCTGCATTACAAGAACACCAACCGCCACTTCAACGATGCTAAAGCAGCCGAAGTCGCTTTGAAGAAACACATAAACGATTACGAAAAAACAACCCAATTCCTCGAAAAAGAAAAATGGGTGTGCGATTTGTGTGCAGAAGACAAGTTAAATAAGGCTATCGAACGGGCTAAAAGCTATAAACCGGGACACGGCTCATACTCCAACCTACACAAAGTATTCGACCTTTTAACTCTTAACTCTTAGTTCTTAACTCTTAACTTATGCCCACCCTCATTGTACTTCTCGGTCCCACCGGCGTCGGAAAAACCGACACCGGCATTGCCGTAGCCCGGCGGCTCGGCGCGGAAATCGTGTCGGGCGACTCGCGGCAAATCTACCGCGAGATGCGCATCGGCACAGCCGCGCCCACGCCGGAACAGTTGGCCGCGGCGACGCATCACCTTGTCCTGTCGCACAGCATCCACGAGCCCTGCACCGCCGGGAAATACGAGGCAGAGGCGCTGTCGCTGCTCCACCGGCTCTTTGCCAAACACGAGGCGGCGCTGCTCGTGGGCGGCTCGGGGCTGTATATCGACGCGGTTTGCCACGGCATCGACGCGTTCCCGGAGACCGACCCGGCGCTCCGCGCAACGTTGATAGCGCAATACAAACAGGAAGGCCTCTACCCGCTCCGCCAACAGCTGAAGCTGCTCGACATGGAAAGCTACCTCTCCCTCGACATGAAAAACCCGCGCCGCGTCATACGCGCCCTCGAGGTGACACTGGCCTCCGGAAAGCCCTACTCCTCCTTCAAGAAGAAGTTCCGGCAGCCGCGCCCGTTCCGCGTGGTGAAAATAGGGCTGCAACGCCCGCGCGAGGCGCTGTATGACCGCATCAACCGGCGCACGGCGCAAATGATGGACGAGGGCTGGCTCGACGAGGCCCGCAGCCTCTACCCCTTCCGGCACCTCCCGGCGCTGAACACCGTAGGCTACAAGGAACTGTTCGACCACCTCGACGGAAAAACCGACCTCGACCGCGCCGTTGCGCTTATCAGTCAGCACACCCGCAACTATGCGAAAAAACAATATTCATACTGGGGGCGTTACAACGATATACGGTGGATGGACGCGTCGGAACCGGAAAAAATAGTATCTTTGTGCCTGAAGTTAATAGAATAGCTATGGACGTCAGAATAGAAGCCTCTTGGAAAGCCGCATTACAGCCGGAGTTCGACAAGCCCTACTTCGCCGGATTAACAACAACAGTACGCAATGAAATCATGGCGGGAAAGACCGTGTATCCGCCGCCGAAGTGCATCTTCAACGCCTTCGAGAAAACACCCTTCAACACGGTAAAGGCCGTTATTCTGGGACAAGACCCCTATCACGGCGCAGGACAGGCGCACGGACTGTGTTTCTCGGTACAGCGCGGGGTGAAGCCGCCGCCGTCGCTAATCAATATCTTCAAAGAAATAGAAACCGACCTCGGCATCGCGCCGCCCAACCACGGATGCCTCGAGGCGTGGGCCGAACAGGGCGTGTTCATGCTGAACGCCGCCCTCACGGTGCGGGCAGGCGAGCCCATGTCGCACAGTAAAATAGGCTGGGAGACCTTTACCGACGCCGTTATCCGCACCCTGTCGGAACAGAAAACAGGCCTCGTGTTTCTGCTGTGGGGCAACTTCGCACGGAACAAACGAACCTTGATCGACGCCCAAAAACACTACATGCTGGAAGCCGCACACCCCTCTCCCCTGTCGGGCGGGAAGTTTTTCGGCTGCCGGCACTTTTCGCAAACCAACGACCTGCTCACGAAACAAGGATTAACCCCTATAAACTGGCAATTATGACCGCACTCTTCCCCGGCTCTTTCGACCCGTTCACCATAGGGCACTACGACATTGTGTGCCGCGCCCTCCGGCTGTTCTCCGATGTGGTGATTGGCATAGGCACGAACCCGCTCAAGAAAAACCTTTTCCCGGAAGACAACCGCGTACGCTTCATCCGGGAAGCCACCGGCGGCCTCCGGAACGTGTCGGTGGTGATTTACCACGGGCTCACGGTAGACTATTGCAAGGAGAACCACATCACGTGCATCGTGCGCGGCGTGCGCTCTTCGTTCGACTACGAACACGAGAACATTGCGGCGCAGGCCAACCGTTTCCTGCAACATCACATCGACACGATTTTCCTGCCGGCGCGCCCCGAACATGCTTTCGTGTGCTCGAGCGTGGTGCGCGACATACTGACCCACGGCGGCGACGCCTCGGCGCTCCTGCCCTCCGGCGTTTCCATTAAAGACCTCACACGATGACGGCACGTATAAACTGCCTGCTGCTCCTTCTTTGCGCATCGCTCACGGCGGCGGCGCAAACCATCAGCATACAAGGCACAGCGCCCGACTACGCAGGCACAACCCTACACTTCCGCACCTACAGCGATTACATCACCTACACGGAAGATAACATTATGGAGTGCACCGTTGATTCGTCGGGTAAGTTTTCGGGCAACGGCCATCTGGCACATGAAGGCATGGTGTTTGCACGCGCCGGCATATACTTTATCTATTTTTACGCCCTGCCCGACGGCGCCTACACGCTGCACCTGCCCCCCTACGAGGCCAAGAGCAGCGCCGATTCGCTCAACCCGTTCTACGAAGAACTGCCGATACACGCCGGCGTACACACCACTGCGCCGGACGACATCAACCGGCTCATGCTCGAAGGCCACTGCACGCCGTCGGGCAACGCCAGCCACGAAGCCTACTGCCGCTACCGCGAAGGCATGGAGAAATACCAGTCGGTGATGCAGAAGGTGCGCTATTTGTCGGTGAATTATTTCCGCGACCAGCCGGTACTGTACTACAATGAGGCCTACATGGACTTGTTCAACCGGATATACGGCCGCTATTTCGAGTTCGCCCACCGTCAGGATGCGCAGCTGACAACGATTATCAACCAACAGGCGGGACTGGCTGCATTGAAAACATTTCTCTTGCGCGACAGTACGTTTCGCGACAACGCGGTGCTCGAATTAGTAATACTCAAAAACCTGTATGATAATTTTTACGTCAGGTTTTTCGAGCACGAGGGATTATTGGCACTGGTCAGGGAGCTCGAGGCCGCCACACCCTGCGGCGAACATAAAAACATTGCCGCAAACATCATCCGCCGGGTCACACTGCTGATGCCGGGCTACGCCCCGCCACCCTTCGAACTGTATGACACCGAAGGCACGCTGCACCACCTCGACGAGTTCAGGGGAAAGGCGCTGTATCTCATCTTTTGCAAGGTTTTTAGCTATAGCGCCATCAATGCGTTTGAAAAGCTGTTCACGCTCCACAACATATACCACGATGTGGTCGACGTGGCCATAATCAGTGTAGACGACGACCCCGCGCCACTCAAGGCCTTCCGCAACAACGAGCGCTACCGCTGGCATTTCCTGCACTACAGCCACAACCCCGATATCCTCAAACAATACGACATCCAAGCCCTGCCCTCCTACTTCCTGCTCAACAGGGAAGGAAAGCTGCTGCTGTCGCCCGCGCCGTCGCCGCTCGGCGACATCGAGAACGCGTTCATAAAACTACACGCTGAAGCAAATCGACAATAGATGAAAACATCTTTGGAAAATAAGCCGGAAGCTGCGCCGGCGTCACCCAGCGCGCCTCCTCTATACCTTCGGCCTCCTGCACCACCAAAGGCGCGTGGCCGTCATACCGCATCGAGAACCAATGCGTCTTCTTCAGCGCATCGGCTTCCCCATTCCCATAAACATGGTAAGAATACCCAAGCAGATGATGCAGCATGAGCCCGGAAATCCCGCACTCCTCCTCCACTTCGCGCAGGGCGGTTTCGGCCATAGCCTCGCCCGATTCGCGCTTCCCCTTGGGCAAATCCCAGTGCCCGTGACGAAAAATCAGCAGCAGCTCGCCCTGCGCATTACGCACCACGCCGCCGGCGGCCTCTATCAGCGTAAACAGCGCCGCCACCTCGTCCAGAGCCTCCTCCGGATTCTCCGTAAGCAGCCACAGCTCTCTCATGGCGCGGTTCTGCCGAAACCGCGATACGATATTTTTAATTTCGGATTTTTTTGTACCTTTGCAAACTATAGCATTTGGCCTGCTGCATGTTGCCCAGTCGTTGCAAATACCGACGAGGCGGTCATAAAAGAAAATTTTATACATACCATTAAGAAATTACACAACAAAGATAATCAAGATTTATGGAAACGATAGAAAAAACAGTAGCACAACGGTTATTAGACATAAAAGCCATACAGCTGAACGTAGAACAGCCCTACACGTGGGCGTCGGGGTGGCGCGCGCCCATCTATTGCGACACGCGCAAAGTGCTCTCCTACCCCGACATCCGCAAGCTGATTTATGAAGGACTCCAACAGCTCATCGAACGACATTTTGACGACGTGGAATACATCGCCGGCGTAGCCACCGGCGCCATTGCACACGGGGCGCTGGTGGCCGAAGCCATGCGGAAGCCCTTTGTGTATGTACGCGCCACGCCCAAAGAGCACGGCCTGTCGAACAGCATCGAAGGCATGTTGCCGCAGGGCGCGCGCGTGGTGGTGGTGGAAGACCTCATCTCTACCGGCGGAAGCAGCCTGCAAGTGGTCGACACCCTGCGCAAGGCCGGCGCCGAAGTGCTGGGCCTCACGGCCATCTTCTCCTACAACTTCATCAGCGCGCGGCGCAAATTCGAAAACGCCGACTGCATCCTCTACACCCTCACCAACTACATCACGCTCATTGAAGAGGCCCTGAAACGCGGCTACATCAAGCCGGCCGAGATGGACACCCTCGAACAGTGGCGGGAAACACCCGATAAATGGCAAGCAGACAGTAAACAGCAGGCCGGCAATAAACAGTAGTTATATTATGATACAACGTGTTCAGACTCTTTTTCTTCTTGCAGCAACAGGGCTGCTCGCCGCGATGTTTTTCGCGCCCATAGCGACGTACATCGACGAAACCGTGCTTTACCGGACGTCGTGGATTTTGCGCTTTCTCCTTATTCTGTGCAGCGCCACGGGGTTTGTCGCCATTTTCCTTTACCGTCGCCGGATGCTGCAAATCAGGCTTTGCCTGTTCAACACCTTGGTGTTGCTGGGGCTTCAGGGCGTCATACTTTATTATATGATAACAGCCGCGCCGGGCGGCGTGTTTTCCCTCACGGTGGCGTTTCCGCTCATAGCCGCCATACTGCTCGTGCTCGCCATGCGCTACATCGGCCGCGACGAAGCCATGATCCGGTCGCTACACCGGCTGCGGTGAGGGGCGTCAAAATAACCCAGAATTCAAAATTAATTACTACCTTTGCCCCACCCTTTTTAGAAAACGATGAACCAACCTGTCAGTACCGAATACCCGTATAGCTACACCGGACTCCCGTGTAGCTATCCCGAATCTTCGTATAGCTATACCGAACTGCCGTATAGCTATCCCGAAAGCTCGTATAGCCATACCGAACTCCCGGATGGCTATACCGAAGGCTCGTATAGTTATACCGAACTTCCGGATAGCTATACCGAATTCCTGTATAGTCATACCGAACTTCCGGATAGCTATACGACATAAACCCTTAAAACATTTTTATTATGGCTTACCCCAATTACATCCCCCGCCCCCTCCGGCAATTCCTTAGCTGGATACTTAATCTTATTGCGTATATCGCGAACGGCGGCCTGTCGCGTTTCGACATCCCCGACGCCGAATTCAACGACCTCCGGGCAAAGGCCGCGGACTTCGAGGCGAAGTTCAAAACGGCCGACGCGCCCGACACGCGCACCAAGGCCTCCGTCCAAGCCATGAACGACGCCCGCACGCCGGCCGAGAAAGCCGTGCGGCTGTTCGTGCGACGGTTCCTGAACGATAACCCGAAGGTGAGCAACGCCGACCGCGACAACATGGGGCTGCCTATTTACAAAACCACCCGCACGCGGGTGCCGGCGCCCACCGAGAAGCCCGACTTCAGCATCGTGGTGCATAGCGGCGGGCGCATCCAAATCCGCTTCCACGCCCACGACGAGGACAAGGGCACACGCAACGCCAAGCCTTTCGGCGTACATGGCGTAGAGATCGCGTGGGCGATACTCGACGCGCCCCCCACGTCGTATGCCGACCTCATACGTTCGGCATTCGCCACACGCTCGCCCTACGCGTTCCAGTTCGACCTCTCCGACGCCGGCAAGCGCTTCTACTGCTGCCTGCGCTGGGAGAACACCCGCGGCGAAAAAGGCCCATGGAGCGAAATCCAAAGCGTGGTTATCGCGTAGTTACCCCGTGACGCGCGTCACTTATTGACGAAAAAAACCAAAACTTGCAGTTTTAGTCAATAAGCATTATCTTTGCAAAAAAATGTTATGATTGCCAGAGAAATATATCTAAGAAAACTACGTCAGCTGAAAGATGTGATAATATAGAAGCATCCGTTGTTCATAAACAAAATGCACCCCTTCTTTTTGGGCAATCGGCATTGGGGAAATTTGTAAAAATAGTAATAGATAATACAAATAATGAAATAATATTCGAAAAGCAATATCAAAAATAAAACCGATATGGAATTCATCTTTTACATCATCATAGAGTTCTCACGCCTCTAAAACAACCTGGCCTGTCCATTGATACTGCGGCTGCGCCTGATAATTATTTTCCTTACTGCGGCTATTGGTATCCGACAACAGCGCTTCCAACAAGGGCAGCATGACGTTCAAATGTTTGCTTTTAATGATAAAATTCCACAGCGGCTCAAATTTTTTCCATCCGCCGGTATAACAGAGGTGCTTTAATTTTTTTCTATACGAATCATGCAGCCAGCTCGCCTTCAGAATATTTTTCCAACTGTAAAACGACCGGTAAGCCCAGTCGTAGCCGGCTTTCAGCTCCGCCGCCGATAAACGGGTGGTTTGATAAACCACGTGGCGCGTATCGTACAAATCCCAGTTTCGTGTCAAAATCCGCCCCTGCTCCTCCATCGTGCGGAATAGCGGCGTTCCCGGATACGGCGTCAATACATGGTACGTAGCGGTAGTGATGGCATTTTTCACCCCCCACTCCACCGTGCGTTTAAACACATCTTTATCGTCGTCGTCGAGCCCGAAAACAAAACTGCCGTTAATCATTATGCCCAATGAATGCAGTCGATTGACAGCTTTCACGTAATCACGCTCCAGATTTTGTTTCTTATTGCTTTGCTTTAAATTCTCGGGCGAGAAGGACTCAAAACCCACAAATACGCTTCGCAAGCCTGCCATCGCCGCTTTTTCAATCAGGTCGCCTTCAAGAATCGACGATACGGTGGCCGCCGCCTGGAACACGCGGTTCATACCCCGCATTCCTTCAAACAACGCAGCAGCAAAAGTGCGGTGCCCAAGCAAATGGTCGTCTAAAAAATACAAGTGCCGTCCCGGCAACCGGTCTATTTCCGCCAGCGCATCGTCCACAGGTTGCGTGTAAAACGATTTGCCACCTTCGAAGAAACCGTCTTTGTAGCAGAAATGGCAATGATGCGGGCAGCCTCTTGTTACCACAATGGAATTAGGGACAAGGTAATTTTCACGCCGTATCAAATCACGTCGCGGTGGTGGCACACCTACTAATGTACGCACACTAGAGCGGTATATTTTTTTGGGTGATTTATTTTTGAAATCGACTAAAAATTGCGGAAAAGTATCTTCGCCCGGCCCTATGAAAATAGTATCGGCATGGCCTGCTGCCTCCTCCGGCAGCGAAGTAACATGCAGCCCGCCCAACAACACGTAAGCGCCCTGTTGCCGATAGTGGTCGGCAATGGCATAAGCGCGGTAGGCATTGGTAATATAAACCTGAATGACGACGAGATCGGGACGATCGTTCAAATTTAATTTTTCCACATGCTGGTCCTGCAAATCAATTTCATCATCGGGCGAAAGGTACGCGGCTAAGGAAGCAAGCCCCAATGGCGGGAAAAGCGAATACTTTATTGGCCGCCAAAAGGGGCTTTCTGCTTCCGTTAAAGCCGGTAAAATCATTTTAACTTTCATCGGTCTCAATGCTTTATAATGATTACTTAATGTTTAGATACTTCTCTTTTTATTGACGCGACAGAGAACGAGGCGCTGTATGCTTGTTTTTCCGAAGATATTTATCAGAAAAGACATCATCACAAGGAAGAAATCCAAAAACAAGTGATGGTTTTGAGTATAGCGCTTGTCAAAAAACCACGATATTTTCCGGTGTTGCCCGCCATAAATCTGCGCCAATCCGGTAATGCCGGGTTTTATGTGCCAACGGATAGCATGGTAACGGTCGTTCCAGCCCAGCCGTTCTATATCTTGCTGTGTTAGCGCACGCGGCCCAACAATACTCATATCGCCTTTCAGCACATTGATAAACTGCGGCAGTTCGTCTAATCCCGTTTTGCGCAATTTAGTACCTATCGGCGTAG
The DNA here is from genome assembly GCA_031288865.1 of Prevotellaceae bacterium. Taxonomy (GTDB): domain Bacteria; phylum Bacteroidota; class Bacteroidia; order Bacteroidales; family UBA932; genus JAIRLC01. Next base: position 1,114 of record JAITQN010000161.1, on the reverse strand, counting down.
GTATTTGGTTAACCATGGTTTGAAATTTCAAAATCCGAAATACTTTTCCGTGAAGCCCCACCCGCTCTTGTTTAAATAGTACGGGATGCCTTTCTTTCCATCGCAAGAGAATGGCAACGACTGTCATGGGCACGGAAAACAGCGTCAAGGCTATGAGTGAAAACAAGATGTCAAAAATCCGTTTCATATGTTTTAGTATTTAAAAGTTCTTTGTTTTTTAAACTTCCAAAAAATGCAAAATTACTTGTGTTTCTTTTTGATGCTCATGGACCTCAACGTGATTCTATTGAAATCATAGAAAGTAGGATCAATATGAATTCTTTCACCTGCTTTTTTGTTATTAAGCACACAACTCACATGATGCCCGAAGAGAGAGAAAGTATTAAACCAAATGTCTTTTACCGCAAGAACTTTTACTTCGTATTTATCCGATAAATTATTCTCCCTGATATAGTGATTGGCAATAGCGGAAAATAATATGGAATAATTGCCACAATGCCCATAGCCGATATCAGCTATTGTGTTAGGATTCTGCGAACCGCTTCCTGAAAGGCTATAGTAAAGCAATTCATCTGTAATTATTAAGCCTTTCTTAATAATTTCATCTATGCCGTCCGCCGTTTCGATTTTTTTAATAGATGCTATTCTGGCGATATGCGTTTTGTCTAATTTGCCGACGTCGTAAAATTCATTTAAATATTGATAATGAATTACTTTACAAATGATAAACTCCGAAATCGGACGTTGAAAATACATAAATAATAGGATAATAAAGCCTCTCAAAAGAAAGTTACACAAACGATATTTTTTAATAAAAATCATCGAAATAGCGCCAATGATAACTGATATCGTCATTCCGATTACAAATATTATAAATGGAATAAGAATCGTGGTTGCGTTCATAATTTTACACAAATCTAAAGGGTTAACTTGAGGTATTTTGACTAATTAATCATTATTTCACCACGCCGTACTCGTTCAACAGCCGTTCGGCATCTGCCGCATCCACTTTCATTCCTTCCGGCAATTGACGAATAATCGTGCGAACGTTCTTGTTCGTCAACTTTGTGGTGTTGGCCACATTGACCACGAGACTTTCATACTTGCGCATCAA
>JAITQN010000114.1 GCA_031288865.1 Prevotellaceae bacterium | reverse complement strand
ATTGTATAACGAGGGCGATAATTTATACCAAGACGGAAACCGGCGAATATGAATTCCAAGGGGATGTCACTCTTACAAGGGGTACGGCGCAAGTTGTCCGCTTTTACCAGCCTGTCAATGCGCGTTTCATTAAACTTGAAGTTCAAACGGTATATAATAACAGCTACGGATTAAGAATAACAGATTTTAATGCTTATCGATAAAGTTTAAATGTTTCTGGTAATTGATTTTGGTTTAAGGTTAGTTTTTAATGAGAGAAGTGAGCCAAAACGGCTCACTTCTTTTGATCATAAGTGTAAAGATATCAATATTTTTTCGTACATTCGCGAAAAACAAATCATATGAAACGCTTACTTATTGTTTTCTCCTTAACGATGTGCCTGTCGTGCCGGCAGTCGGTTGCGCCGCCTGCGCCGTATGGCGCCGTGCCCACCGCCGGCCAATTGAAATGGCAGCAAATGGAATACTACATGTTTGTCCATTTCGGCCCCAACACGTTTACCGACCTGGAATGGGGCGACGGCAAAGAAGACCCGCACGTGTTTAGCCCTGCCGGGTTAGACTGCCGGCAATGGGCTGAAACGGCGAAAAAAGCAGGCATGAAAGGCGTCATCATCACCGCAAAACACCACGACGGATTTTGCCTGTGGCCAAGTAAATACAGCACTCACACGGTGCGCGAAAGTGCATGGAAAGACGGGCAAGGCGATGTCTTAAAAGAGTTGTCGGCGGCCTGTGCAGCGGCCGGGCTGAAATTCGGCGTGTACCTTTCGCCATGGGACCGCAACCACCCCACGTACGGAACGCCCGCGTACAACCAAGTTTTCGCCGACATGCTTACAGAAGTATTGACGGGCTACGGCGAAATATTTGAACAATGGTTCGACGGCGCCAATGGCGAAGGCGAAAACGGCAAAAAGCAAATTTACGATTGGCCGCTGTTCAACCGTACCGTGCATGAAAACCAACCGCGCGCCGTTATTTTCAGCGATGTGGGGCCGGGTTGCCGTTGGATAGGAAATGAAGAAGGCCGCGCCGGCGAAACCAACTGGTCGCGCCTGAACATTGCCGGATTCGAGCCGGGAGCAAAAAGCCCTGCCGCAGATACCCTTAATTCTGGAAATATATTCGGAGCGGCGTGGGTGCCCGGCGAAACGGATGTGTCGATTCGTCCGGGATGGTTCTACAGTCCCGCCACCGACGACAAAGTAAAATCACTCGGCCAACTGTTGGATATTTACTATACTTCCGTAGGAAGAAACAGCAACCTTTTGCTCAACGTGCCTCCCGGCAGGAACGGGCGGATTCACCCCAACGACTCTACCCGCCTGATGGAACTGCGTGAAAAATTGGACGCCGTGTTCAGCACCAACCTGCTGCACGGGGCGAAAATAACCGCAAGCGCCACGCGAGGCAATGCCTCCACATTCAAGGCGGCAAACCTGTTGGATGAGAATTTCGACACGTACTGGGCCACCGACGATTCGGTAACAACCGCTTCTTTAGAAATTGATTTGCGCAAAAAACAAACGTTTAACCTGCTCCTGCTGCAAGAATATATTCCCTTAGGGCAAAGAATTTCAAGTTTTAACGTGGAATACTGGAACGACGCCACCGCTTCATGGAACGTGCTGGCTACCGCTACTACCGTTGGGCACAAACGCATACTCAAGTTGCCGCCCACTACCGCCGGAAAACTCCGGATAAATATTCTGCATGCGTTGGCTTGCCCTGTCTTAAACACTATCGGGTTGTATAACGAGTAAAATCGATGAAAAAAGATTTTTCCTTTATTATTGCCCTTGTGTTTGTTTGCCCTTGTCTTTGGGCGCAGCAGGTTGCCGGCTACAAAAACCCGTCATTATCCGTAGAAGTGCGGACACAGGACTTGTTGTCGCGCATGACCCTCGAAGAAAAAGTGGGACAGCTTTTATGCCCCTTGGGATGGGAAATGTATGAGAAGTTGGATGGAAAAGTGCGGCATGCGGAAAAATTTGAAAGTTTAATCCGGGAAAAACAGGCCGGTATGTTATGGGCAACATTCCGCGCCGACCCGTGGACAAAAAAGACTATCGAAAACGGGCTAAATCCGGCGTTGGCCGCCGAAGCAAGCAATGCACTGCAACGATACGTCATGGAAAATACCCGTCTGGGAATTCCGCTCTTTCTGGCCGAAGAAAGCGCACATGGGCACATGGCCATCGGCGCCACTGTTTTTCCGACCGGCATAGGGCAGGCGGCTACATGGAATCCCGCCATCATTCGGGAAATGGCGGCAGCGATTGCCAAAGAAGTACGCTTGCAGGGCGGGCATATCGGCTATGGGCCGCTGTTAGACTTGTCACGAGACCCACGATGGTCGCGGGTAGAAGAGTCATACGGAGAAGACCCCGTGCTTACCGCCCGCATGGGAAGCGCCTTTGTGAAAGGAGCGGGCGCCGGGAATATTCACGAAAGCCATGCGGTCGTTTCCACGCTAAAACATTGGATAGCCTACGGTATTCCCGAAGGAGGACACAACGGCAACACGGCGTTGGTTGGCGAAAGGGAATTGCAAGAGAACTTTTTGCCTCCTTTCAAAGCAACCATAGACGCAGGCGCCCTGTCGGTGATGACGGCCTATAACGCCATTGACGGCATTCCCTGCACCGCCAATGCTTACCTGCTGACTGATGTGCTCCGCGATGCGTGGCATTTTCAAGGGTTTTCGATATCCGATTTAGGAAGCATTGAAGGCATCAGCCACAACCATTATGTGGCGGAAACGGTGGAAGAAGCCGCTATTTTGGCCGCCGCTGCCGGGTTAGACGCCGATTTGGGAAGCAATGCTTTCCCTAACCTTATAACGGCCGTAAGAAATAACAAAATCAGCGAAGCGGTTATTGATACAGCTGTTTGCCGTATTTTGCGTTTGAAATTCAAGATGGGGCTTTTTGAAAATCCATACGTTCATCCGGAAGTTGCGAATGAAAATGTGAGAAGCGCTCCGCATGTCCGGCTGGCGCGGAAAGTGGCGCAAGAAGCCATTGTGCTTTTAAAGAATAAAGACCGGATTTTGCCGCTAAGCCGCAAACTTACGATGGCTGTCATCGGGCCTAACGCCGACAACGTGTACAACATGCTTGGCGACTATACGGCGCCACAAGACAGCGGAGTGGTCAAAACCGTGTTAGACGGCATACAGACGAAAATCAATCCTGCGCAAATAACTTATGTGAAAGGTTGCGCCATACGGGATACTTCCCATTCGGAAATAGCCGAAGCTGTTCGTGCAGCCCTGAAGTCCGACATAGTGCTTGTGGTGGTGGGCGGGTCGAGCGCTCGCGATTTTAAAACCCGCTACATCGAAACGGGAGCGGCTGTGGTGTCGCAGGAAACCGTCAGCGATATGGAAAGCGGGGAAGGATTCGACCGCATAAGTTTGGATTTGTTAGGACATCAGCAAGCCTTATTGCAAGCCCTGAAAGCAACCGGAAAACCGTTAATTGTGGTGTACATCCAAGGGCGCCCGTTAAACATGAACTGGGCGTCAGAACACGCTGATGCGTTACTCACTGCCTGGTATCCGGGACAGGAAGGAGGACATGCCATTGCCGACATGCTGTTTGGCGACTACAATCCGGCCGGCCGCTTGCCCATATCCGTGCCCCGGCACACGGGTCAAATTCCGGTATATTACAACAAGAAGAACCCGCGAGGGCACGATTATGTGGAAATGACCGCAGCGCCTCTCTACAGCTTCGGATACGGATTAAGTTACACTACTTTTGAATATCGCAATTTGCGCATACAACCGTTGGGAAAATACAAGTATGAAGTTTCGCTGTTCGTCAAAAATACGGGCGCGCATGACGGCGATGAAGTGGTACAACTCTACCTGCGCGACGAGTATGCCTCGACCGTTCAACCCATCAAACAATTGAAACATTTTGAACGCATCCGGCTGAAGAAAGGAGAAGAACGGAAAGTTTCGTTTGTCCTTTCCGAAAACGATTTATCCATCATTGGGCGCGATATGAAGCGGGTTGTGGAGCCGGGCACGTTTGCCGTCATGACAGGCGCGTCATCCGATGACATCAGGCTTCAAGAAACCTTGGTTGTGCCGTGATAAATGTTTCCCTTTTTTGGTGACCCCGGTGGGGGTCGAACCCACGACCCACAGATTAAGAGTCTGTTGCTCTACCAACTGAGCTACGGAGTCATTTTATTGTTTCAGGGATGCAAAGATAGGCAAATTTTTGTTATTTCAACATCGTATAGGTCAATTTCAACTTCACATTCTGCCACCCCTTGATTATCGCGCAGCTATAGTAGTTCCTTTCCAATAACATAACCGTCGTTCCGTAACTGTCGTAGGTGG
>JAITQN010000085.1 GCA_031288865.1 Prevotellaceae bacterium | reverse complement strand
CATCACAATTTGTGATGACATCACGAAGTAGGCGGCCAAAAGTGTCTCTTCCATTCGCTTTTACAGAGTTAGGTGTAGCCATGCTTAGCGGCGTTCTTACTTCAAAAGTAGCCATAGAGGTAAATAAAGGCATTATGCGGGCTTTTGTTACGTTACGGCAGTATGCACTCGGCTATGCAGAACTCAATAAGAAGTTAGAGGATTTCATGATTGCCACCAACATGCAGTTTAGCGAAATATACCAGGCGCTCACGGAACTTGCAGCGCAGAAACAGATAGAAGAAAAGCCCCGCAGACGCATAGGGTTCAGGACGTCGTTGTCGGTGCAGTGAATGCTCGATATTCCAAAAAGAGAAGGCGCCCTTTCGAGACGCCTTCCTTTTCGTTTATATGGGCCGTGTTTAATAGCCGTCGTTTTGCTTCAGGCGGTTGTTTTTTGCCAGTTCCAAGTACGGCACGGGGAACAGCGTGGTGTATGGGTCCTTAACCGTTACCGGCGTCTTGTCACCCCGGTAGTGGTCGGCGTTGGTGAAGGTGCCGAAACGGATCATGTGGGTGCGGCGCTGGTCTTCGAGCACGAATTCGCGCGTCCATTCGCCTTCTATTTCTTGAAGCGTGGGGCTGGTAATGGGGCTCGCACCGGCGCGCGAATAAATGGGTTGCAACGCCGTTCCGGCTTCGCCGGCCCTTGTTAGCCGAACCAGACATTCGGCCTTCATAAGCAACACCTCGGCATAGCGGAAGATAACGAAATCGGCGTATGGTTTGCCGCCATAGTATATATGCGTCCATTCGTAATCCGGTGTAAGGCGGTACTTGTTCCAGCAATATCCTTCGAGGGGTTGCCGGTCTTTTAAGTTTTCCCCGTCCCTATATATTAAAGGAGAAGTTTCTCCAGACTGGGGGGCGGCTATATAGGTGTAGGCGTCTGTGGGGGTGACGATATAAATGGGGGCACCGTCGGCATAGTATTGTGGCCCGGCCAGTATTGCCTCACGGCGCTTGTCGTTCGCGTCGGTAAACGTGTTGGTGTAGAAGCCCGGCTGTACGCAAATAACGCCGGCGTCGGCATAGTAGTTGGGATACGGGTCTTCATAAATTTTATAAACTACAGAAACGCCATCTTCGTTCTCTTTTGTCACTTCCAGCTCTCCCAGCTTTTCCAGATCGGCTTTGTTCACCTGCGTCCATTGCACGCCTTTAGTAGTTAGCAGCATGTAGCCATACGGGTTTAACCATTCGTTTTCCGGCAGTGGGATGCTGAAAATAATTTCAGGCAGGCTCCCGTTCCCGGGTTTGAAGTTGTCGAAATAATCGCTCGTGAGGGTTCTTCCGTCAATGGTGTTGCACACCTCGAGGCACTTTTGCCACTGGGGCGTGCCGCTGAATACTTCGGCGTTCAGGTAGAGGCGCGCCAGCAGGCACTTGGCCGCGTCTTGCGTTATCCGGGTAGAGTGGCCGGTGGTGGGCAGTACGTTGGACTTTATGATTTCATCCAGCTCTTTTTCTACAAACGCATACACCTCGGCGCGGGGACGGGTTTCGGGCAGCGACAGGTCGATAAAGTCAGTTACAAGGGGCACGTTGCCGAACCAGTCGAGCAGGCGGAAGTAGTACCAGGCGCGCACGGTGCGCATTTCGGCAATGAGTTGCGCTTTCAGCTTGTCGTCTGCCGGGGCGGCTTCCAGCTGGTAGATGGCTGCGTTGGCGGTGGCGATGCCGTTGTAGGCGTAGCGCCAGGCGCCCAGTATTTCCACGTTTTGCGGCGTCCAGCGGTGTTGCAGTATTTCCTCGTTACGGCCGCCGTCATACCAGTCGGCGCCGTTGTTCATGGCCGGCAACACGGCCTCATCGGAACTGAGCGCCGAGAGGAAGAACAGGAATTCGGAGAAGATATAGCCGTTTCCACCGTCGCCATAACCGGCGCCACGCAAGGAGGCGTAGGTGCGTCCGATAACGGTTTCCAACTGGGCGTCGGTGGTTCCGTAGTCGCCCGCCGTAATAATGCTGTGCGGCTCTTCCGCAAGTTCGGTACAGGCGCTCATGGCCAGCAGGGCGCCTGTTGTCAATATGGATAGTATTTTTTTCATCGTCATATTATTTTATGTTGTTAAAAGGAGAAGTTTATGCCAAACGACACGGTGCGCGGCATGGGGTAAATGTTCCCTTTGTCGATACCCGGCTGGCTGAGTCCTTCGATGCTCACTTCGGGGTCTAACCCGGTGTAGCCGGTGAAGGTGAGCAGGTTTTCGCCCGTTACATAGAAGCGCAGCCGCTCGATGCCGATTTTCTTTGTCAGCGCATTCTTCGGGAATGTATACCCCAGCGTAACGCTTTGCAGGCGCAGGTATGAGCCGCTCTCGAGCCAGTAGTCGCACCACGTTTGGTTGGCTTCGTCCGTGAGGCCGCTGTCGGCAAATTTCTTCGTGAAGTTGTAGCCGCCGTTTGCCCATGATTTGCTGCTGAGTTCAGCAGAAATGGCGTTCAGCACTTTTTGCCCGAACATGCCGTAGGCCGCCACACTGAAATCGAGTTGACGGTAGGCTAAGTTCAGCGCCAGCCCCAGGGTGAGGTCGGGTTGGGCGTCGCCCAGCACCACATACACTTCTTCGTCTTGAAACGTGGTCAGCGGTTTCCCGTTCTTGTCGCGCGGCACGTCGAACTTGCCGTCCACGATGCCCCCGCTGCGCAGGCCGATGAACGTGCCCACCGGATAGCCTTCGGCAATCACCTGTGTCCGCACGTCGAGCCCCTGCATGCCTTGCAGGCTGCCGCTGTAAATATTGCCTGTCTGATACAGGTCGTTCGAGAGCTTGTCAATCGTTTGCTCGTTGTGCGCCAGCGTGAGGTTGGCGTCGAAGGTGAAATCGTTCGTGCGTACGATGTTTGCGCCCAGCGTCAGCTCGATGCCGCGGTTGCTCAGGTCGCCCACGTTGGCCAGGATGCTGGAGAAGAGGAACGGCGGCGTAGGCACCGCGTAGGTGTAGAGCAGGTCGCTCGTCTTCTTGTAATACCAGTCGAACGCTACGTTGAGCTTGTTGAACAGCACGAAGTCCAGCCCGATGTCGGTTTGCGCGGTCGATTCCCATTTCAGGTCGGGATTGGCGTTGCGGGTAAAGCCGTAGGAGTTCTTCCAAGTGCCGGTAGCGGCGTCGTAGTATTGTTTGCCCGAACCGATAGTGGGCAGGGAGGCGTATTCGGCGATGCCGTCCTGATTCCCGGTTACGCCATAGCCGGCGCGCAGTTTCAGGTTATCGAGCCAGCCCTTCGTGCCGTCCATAAATGATTCTTCCGACACGCGCCAGGCGGCCGATACCGAAGGAAAGGTTCCCCATTTGTTGTTTTCGCCGAAGCGCGACGAGCCGTCGCGACGGATGGTGGCCGTAAGCATGTAGCGGCTGTTGAAGCTGTAGTTGGCGCGGGCAAACACCGACGCCAGCTGTGCCGTGCGCTTGTAGGAGTTCACGTCGTCTATCCTGAAATCGGTGCCGGCGCCCAGATTGTTCCACAGGAAGAAGTTTGTGTCGAACTTCTTGCGCGTTGCGCCGAATCCTTCCGTCATGTAGTCGAGATACGAATAGCCCACCATCACGTTTACGCGGTGCTTTTCGGCAAACACCTTGTCGTAGGTGAGGTAGGTTTCGATTTGTTTCCGGGTGTAGTCGTCGAGCTTGCGGGTGGCGGAATTGGTGGTAGAGGCCGGCTTGCCTATGCCGTCGGGCGTGTAGTTGTAATCCTGTGCCGAGTTGTATTCATACGACACGTTGGCCTGCGCCTTCAGCCCGTCGATAATTTCCAGTTCGGCCTTGCCGTAGGCGAACAGGCGCTTGCGCGTGCCTTCGTCGGTGCGTGTGGTGTATGACTCTACGATGTTGTTGGTCACGTTTTCGCCAAATATTTCCTTGCCGTTTGTAAAGCTCCCGTCGGGCTGATACACCGGGATGGTGGGGTTAACGCGGTAGGCCGTCCGGAGCAGGCCGGCGTCCACGTCGTTGGTCTTGTCAACGGTGGTGTGCAGGCTGCCTTCCAGACGCAGGCGCTTGTTAAAGCCATACTGGTAGCCCGTGAGGCTGGCGTTGAAACGTTCCAGACGACTGTTCTTCATTACCCCTTGGTTGTCGAGATACGACGCCGAGGCGCGCAGGCCGCTTCCGTTGTCGTTGCCCTGGGTGAACGAAATGGTGTGCGAGTGCGTAATAGCGGTTTGTTCCAGTTCCTTTTGCCAGTCGGTGTTGGCGCCGTAGTCGCGGGTTGCGAGCACGGAGGGGTCGTAGGTTTTGTAGTAGTCGCGCCACTCGTCGGCCGAGAGGATGTCGAGGTTCTTGGCGAAGCCCACGGCCACGTAGCCGTTATATTCCATCGTACGGCCTTTTTGTTCGCGGTTGGTGGTGATCATGATTACGCCGTTGGCGCCCCGCGAGCCGTAGATGGCGGCGGCCGAGGCGTCTTTCAGCACGTCGATGGCCAGCACCTCGTTCGGCTGCACCGTGTTGATGTCTACGCCGGGAATCCCGTCAACCACCACGAGGGGCGCGTTGCTGGCGCTCAGCGAGGTTCCGCCGCGCAGCCGCATGGCGGCGGTTTCGGTGGGGTTACCGCCGTTTTTGATTACCGTGAGCCCTGCCACCTTGCCTTGCAGCAGTTGCTCGGTAGAGGAGATAATCCCCTGTTTGAAGTCCTTTGCCGACACCGAGGTGATGGCGCCCGTGAGGTCGGTGCGGCGGGCGGTGCCGTAGCCCACGGCCACCACCGTGACGTCGCCCAGTTGCACCGCCGAGGGGTTCAGCTGCACGGTGAGCGTGGGCTGTGCGGGGAGGGTTTGCGAAGCGTAGCCCAGATACGCGAAGGTGAGGTTTTCGCCCTGTTGTGCGGGGAGGGTAAACCGTCCGTTCGCGTCGGTCGACGCGCTTTGTCTTGAGGAGGTAGTAATCACTACTCCTGCCAGAGGTTCGCCGGCTTCGTCGGTTACGCTACCGTTCACGGTAATGCGTTCCTGCGCGAGTGCCGCGTTTCCGGCAAGGGCGACTGTCGCCATTGCCAGTAATACACATTTTAGTTTTCTCATACAGTTTGTTATTAAAGTTAAAGATTGCGTTCGAATAAGTTAGTTTGTGGAAATGTGGCCGTCTGTGTGCCTCGCAGGTTACCATCTGTGCGCCTCGCAGGTTACCGTCTGTGCGCCTCGCAGGTTACCGTCTGTGTGCCTCACAGGTTACCGTCTGTGCGCCTCACAGCAGAGAGGCGGCGTGCCACGTTTCTTTATTATAATACACGAAGTAGTAATTCATAGGTAATTGTGCGAGGACTTTTCAACAGGGTGGTGCCATTGGAGAACTGCGTCACGATTCTCAGGCCGTAGGTTCCGGTTCCCAGCGCGGGTACGCGGCAAACCACCTTTTTCGGGTCGTTCTGCACGTAGGGTTTGTCTATCGGGATGAGTGTGGTGCTGGTGCCCGGCGTCAGGAACACGCCGAGGCCGGTCAGGTCGAAGGGGGCGATTTTAATTTTTTCGCCGTCGATGATAATGTCGCCGCCGGAGGTGAGTGTGCCGTCGGTTTTGCCGGTGGTCACGTCGGTCACCAGTCCGATTCGGGCGCCGCTGTCTCTCACGCCCAGCACTTCCACGCTCACATCTTCGAGGGCATGGCGCAGTTCGGCCGAGGCCGTCATGTCGCAGGTGATTTTGTGTACTTCGGGGTTGAAGGGTTGTGCAGAGCCAATCCAGTTGCCGGTAACGCGCGGGGCGATGTGGCATACGCCCGTTTGCACGCTGTAGCCCTGCTGGATGCGTTCGCGGCGCAGGCGGTCGCTGTGGTTAAGGATGTCGAGCAGGGTTTCGTACTGTAATTCCGAGCCCCCGTCTTTAATAGCTTGCGCGACGTCTTCGGTGTGCAGCGTGTTTCCGATGGTCGATACTTCGGCCACATAGTCGTTGTCTACGTCTTTGGTCAGGAGGTTCGGCCTGAGCCAGATTTTCCAAAAGTGTTTTTTTGCCATGGTACTAAAG
>JAITQN010000069.1 GCA_031288865.1 Prevotellaceae bacterium | reverse complement strand
TGATGCTGGCGTGCGGCGGCGGTGTGGCCGCACAGAGCACCGCGCAACGCGCCGACATGCGAAAAGGCGAGGCGTTGCGCACGGGCTACCGCTTCAAGGAGGCTATCGCCGTGTTCACGCGACTGCTCGGCACTACAGCCGACTCGTCGCTGCGCGCCGAAATCTCAAGGGAGATCATCCGCTGCGAAAACGGGGCGCAGCTCCTGCAATTCGCCTTCACGCCCCACGTGGTGGGCAAGGCCACCGTCCCGCAAAAGAACTTCTACACCTGCTACGACCTGAACCTCCCGGGCGGCTGGGCGCTCACGCCCGACGCGCTACGCTCAAAAGGCGACACCGGCGCCATCAAGCCGTTCCTGTTTGCTCCGCCGGAACCCCGCGAAAGCCTCTACTTCGCCTCACACGGCCCGGACGGCCGCAACGGCTGGGACATCTACGTCACCCACCGCATGCCGAACAACGAGTGGAGCGCCCCGGAACGCCTCGACGACGCCATCAATACGCCGTTCGACGAACGATTCCCCTACCTGACCCCCGACGGACAAACCTTGTATTTTTCTTCCACAGGGCATCAAGGTATGGGCGGCTACGACCTCTACAAAAGCACGCTGGCCGACGGCCGGTGGAGCACTCCCGAAAATCTGGGGTTTCCCCTGTCGTCGGTGCACGACGACATGCTCTACGTGCCCGACGCCGACGGCCTGTATGCCTGCTTCGTGTCGACCCGCGAGGCGGACAAAGGACGCGTCAGCATCTACAAAATTGCGCTGGAGGCCACGCCCGTGAAACGCGCCCTCTCCTCGCCCGACGAGATTCTACAGCTCGAGCGGCTCCCTTTCGCCACACCGGAACCTGCTGCCAGCCCCGCCCCTGCTTCTTCCACAACCGGTAAGACTTCCACACAAATAGAAAAGCTGCGGGAGAAGATTACGCAGCTCGACAGCCGGATCGCCGCGGCGCAACAGGAGCTCGACAACCTGCGCGCCGACTATGCCGCCGCCACACGCGAACAGCAGCAGCGCACCCTCGCCAAAAAAATCGAACTGCGCGAGTACACCATCACGCAACATTATGCGGAACTCCGGCAGGCGCACGACGACGTCAGGAAAGCCGAGTACCGGATGCTGGAGCAGGGCCTCGTGCCTGTGACCGAGGCAGCGCCCGCCCCCAAAGCGGAAAGCAAACAACAATCGCAACTGATGTTCACGTCGCGCTCCGAACGCATGGTCACCCTGCCGGCATTGCTCGTGCAGCAGCCTGTGGTGGAAGTGGTGGAAGAAAAAGATTTCACGTTCAAAACAAATGCGGAAACCCGTATCTTCTACAACGAACCGGTGGAGGGCGTCAGCTACCGCATTCAGGTGGGCATTTTTTCGCGTAAACTCGACCCGCACGAGCTGAAACAGTTCACACCGGTGTTTGCGGTGGCGCAAGGCAACAAGTGGTCGTATGCCGTGGGGTCGTTTCCGCTGTTCAACGAGGCGCAGAAACAGCTGCCGGTGGTGAAGCGGCAGTTCAAAGACGCCATGATTGTGGCCTTTAAAAACGGCAAAAGCATTACCGTGAAACAAGCCCGGATAGATGAGGGCAAAAATCCGGTAAAGAAACAGGAACCTGCTTCAACCCAAGAGGCGGCTTACCAAATTGTGCTGGGCGATTATCCTTCGGGATTGCCGCAAAACCTGCTGAAAACCGTGCAGCAGGCCACCGGCAAAGACATTGCCCGCGCCGCACTCAACGGGAAAACCGAATACGTGGTAGGCCCCTACGCCCGGAAGAGCGACGCCGAACAGGTGTTGGACGTACTGCACCGCAGCGGTTTTTCCCACACCCGTATCGAAGCCATCGAGAACAAGTTAAAAGGTAAAAACTAAAAGTTGTAGCGTTAAATTTTGTTATAAGCCTCCCTTATTCGGTTTGTTTTCGTACCTTTGTCCTAAATTTAAGCGAGATATAATGCGCACAACTTTGTTGCGGACAGTAATCTTAGGGCTGTTTTTACTTGTTAATACCTATATATTCGGCCAATGTAATTTATTTAGCAGCTACGCCGACACGCTGGTCATCGGAGAGGAGGGTAGCGGCTATACGTTAACACAGCAGCCATCAACAGCATTTACCATAAGCGGCACCAAGTATAACGACGCCACGGGCAACTGGCTCGATCTGCCGACCGGCGGACAGAGCAGCCTCACCATAACCGCCAAGGCCGGTAACCCCTACGAAATCCAGCGCGCCTGCGACATTACGCTTACCGCCGGAACCTGCACCAGAAAGATTGTCGTTATCCAGCCGGGGAAAACATGCCGTGAGGGCATCGACGGCACGCCGGGAACAAAGTTCTGGGCAGCCTTCATGGAAAATATGTATGCGAACACTTCTTCTACCTTAACCACCGATCTGGTTTTCGCGTCGCTTCCCGGCGCATCGGGCACCATCACCAACCCCATCACGAAATGGCAACATACGTTCAGCGTGCCGGCTAACGGTATTTACAGGACTTCGGGACAAGTGTCCCGAGACCTGCAAGCGCAAGCCTACAATACCGAAGGAGAAATCATTCACAACAAAGCCATCTACATTGAAACATCCGCAAACGTGTCGGTATATGGCCTCAACTTTCAAGACCTTACTTCGGATGCAGCGGTAATCCTGCCGGTCGAGGCCCTTGGCGACGAATACTACTCCATCTCGTATAACGGTAATGAGGGGCGGGGCGGCACTGATAGAACGCCCGAAGAATTTCTTATTGTGGCCACCGAAAACAACACATTAGTCACGATTGTCCCCACAAACCAAACGGGTGGCACCGACGGAACAGGCGCCGGCAAGGCGCCCGGCGCCCCCTTCACCATACGCCTGCACAAGGGGCAGTCGTACCTGGTAAAATCAAAGATAAACGTTCCCGTGAAGAACCATTATTATCCCAGCATTACCGGATCCTACATCAAGGCGAACAAGCTGATTGCCGTATTTGGCGGCCATAAACGCGCACACGTAGGGAACGGAACTTGCGAATCTACCAGCAATAAAGGACAGAATAGCCGCGACCATTTATATGAACAACTGCTTCCGCTGCGGCTATGGGGAACGAAGTATCTGGTAGTGCCCACCAACCTGGAGGAAGACCGCGTCCGCGTGCTGGCGGCCAAAGACAATACACAATTCTCCATTAATGGCGTGCCGCAGTTGCCATTAAACAGGGGCAAATCCATGGACTTTAATGTCGGACAAGACGACCCTGCCCTTATCGAGGCCGACCAGCCGGTATCGGTGGCGCTGTTTGCCGAATCAATGGAATGTACCTCATTGAATATAGGCGACCCGTTTATGCTTGTCCTGAATCCGGTGCAGAACATGACCCGGGAGCTTACGTTTAGCCCGCTGTATTCTTCTAATATTAGCGCGCACTACATCAACATCACGGTGGAGACAAAAAGCAAAGAACTTACCCAGCTTATAGATAGAGACGGGAATAAAACAGCTTTAACCTTTACCAATGCCACGGGCAACCATGACTATTCGTATGCGAAAGTCCCCGTAGAGGTGGGCGACGCCCCCTATTCGCTGAAGAACGAGAAAGGGTTCTCGGCATACGTGTACGGCGCCGGCAACGCCGATTCCTACGGCTATTTAGTGGGCGCGCGGTTCAACCACCTTCAGGAGCCCACCATGGTACACGA
>JAITQN010000056.1 GCA_031288865.1 Prevotellaceae bacterium | reverse complement strand
TCCAACAAGGCCACCCTCGACGCCGCCTTTGCCCACGCCTCCGGCGCCATCGTCGGCAGCCGGTTTGTGGAGCTGCTGTCGCAAGGCCCCACCCCCGCCGCAGCGGTAGAAAAACTTTTCCTATATTTGCAGAAAAACAACGCATGAACACAACGCATATCGAATCTCTGAAGCAAATCGCCGGCACGCTGTCGCAAAGCGAGGTCAAGGAATACGGCTACATTCCGCGTCCGGCGCAGTCGTCGCCCAACGTGAACCGGATAAAAGAGATGATGAGCCTGCTCAAGTCCATATTCTTCCCCGACTTCTTCGACGACGCGGAAATCAGCGCCTACACGCAGGAGTCGCACATCGACGTGTATCTGGAGCGGCTATACTCGCTGCTGAACGAGCTGCTCTGCCAAAGCGAACGCACGCTTACTTTCATCGGGCGGCTGCCCGAAATCAAGCGGCTGCTCGCCACCGACGTCAAGGCGATGCACGACAGCGACCCGGCAGCCACCAGCTACAGCGAAGTGATATTGTGCTACCCGGCTATACAGGCCATGGTGCACTACCGCGTGGCGCACGAACTGTTGCGCATGGACGTGCCGGTATTGCCGCGAATCATCACCGAGCTGGCACATTCGGCCACCGGCATCGACATCCATCCGGGCGCCCGCATCGGCGAGTACTTCAGCATCGACCACGGTACCGGCGTGGTGATTGGCGAAACCTGCGTCATCGGCAACCACGTGAGGCTTTACCAGGGCGTCACCCTCGGCGCCAAAGGTTTTACCTTCGACCATGAGGGGCTGCCCCTGAACGAGCCGCGCCATCCGATTATTGAAGACCATGTGATTATTTACTCCAACTCCACCATCCTGGGACGGATTACCATCGGCCACCACGCTGTGATTGGGGGCAACATCTGGCAGGTATACGCCGTGCCGCCCTATTCGCGCATCATACAGAAAAAGGCCACCTCGTCATTCACCGACGGGCTGGGCATCTAAGGGCTGCGCCTCTAAAGGCAGGGATTCCGCGGGCTGCGGTTCTTCTTCCGAGAGAAGCAGTATGGTGCTGCTGAAGGGCTGATACAGCCGCAGCTTGACGCCCGCTTTCATCAAGTATTCGCCGGAGAACGTGTGGTCGGTTCCATAGAACCGGCTACTATCGGGGCGCCGGTTCAGTTCGGTGATTTTATAGCGCTTTCCGGGATGCAGCCCTTTCAGTTTCGTTTCAAAATAAGTAGGGTTATGGAATTTCAGGCTGTAGGCAAAGAACGCCGCCTGCGTTTTGTCTTTCGACACATACATCAGCGACGCCCAGCCGCCCTCGTCATAAGGCGATATTAGCCGGTAGAGGTCGCCCTGCTGCACTATGGGGCGGATGCGCTTGTAATCGCCGATGGCGCGTTTGGCAAATGCATAGTCGCTGCCGGAAATATCTTTCGGTTGCAGCTCCATGCCCAGCCGCGCCGACATGGCCACGTCGAAGCGGAACTTCAACGGCGTGTGCAGCTCGGTTTGGTGGTTCGGGCTGGCCGACACGTGCGACGCCGTGGCCTGCACCGGATAAATGGTGTTGGTGCCATACTGGATAAATATCCGGTCTACCGCGTTGGTGTTGTCGCTTGTCAAAAACTCGTCGTGGTATTTCAGTGCGCCGAAGTCGACCCTGCCGCCACCCGAGGCGGCCATCTGTATTTCGATGCCGGGGTGGTTCTCCCGGATGCGCTCATACGCGGCATACAGCCCCCGCACATAGTCATACCAGAAGTGCGTTTGCCGGAAGGCGGGCAGATAGTCCGAGCCCACGTTCTCCACGTGCCGGTTGGCGTCCCACTTGATATACGAAATATTGGGCGAGAGGGCTACAATCGTGTCGAACGTTTGCACCACGAAGTCCTGCACGGCGGGGTTGGTCATGTCGAGCAGCCACTGGTTGCGCATGGCGGTGGCGTCGCGCGCACCGCTTTTCACAATCCACTCGGGATGCTGCTGCGCCAGTTCGCTCTTGGGACTGACCATCTCCGGCTCTATAAAGAGACCGAAGCGGAGGCCCTTGCTTGCCGCATAGTCGGCCAGATAGCCGATGCCGCGTGGCAGTTTTGTCCGGTTGACCTGCCAGTCGCCCAGACCGGCGTCATCGTCGTCGCGGGGGAAGCGGTTGCCGAACCAGCCATCGTCGAGCACAAAGAGCTCGATGCCGAAGCCGGCCGCATGGTCTATCATGTCGGTAATCGTTCGTTCGTCGAAGTCGAAGTAGGCGCTTTCCCAACTGTTCAGCAGCACCGGGTTCAGCGTGTCGCCGTGCGCGAGGGCGTACCTGCGGCTCCAGTCGTGGAAGTTCCGTGAAATTTGCCCCTTCCCCTGTGCGCTGTAAGTAAGCACCATTTCGGGCGTATGAAACACTTGGCTGGAGTCTAAATAGTATTCCGAAGCGAAATCGTTAATTCCCCCGGAGGTGTGCAGCACGCCGGGCTCGTCGAGTTCAAACAGCAGCTTGTAGTTGCCCGACCAGGCCAAGGCGCCGGCATACACTTCGCCGAAGTCCTCCGCCGCCGGCCGGTCGAGCGACAGCAGGAACGACGGGCTCTCGGACTGTGCCGTCCGCACGCCCTTCTTCGACTCGATCACTTTGACGCCCGGCGTCAGCCGTTCTTCCTTCCACTGCATCTCCGCGCCCCACGACCCGTAAAAGTGCGTGAGGTAGTATGCGCCGGCGTGAAGCGGGAAGTAGCACGAGGCGATATTCCCCATGCGCACCGTCCCCTGTTCGTGGTGCGAGATGACCACCTGCTGCACGATGACGTCTTCCGCCTTATGGGCTACGAAATGCACGTCGACCAGCACCGGATAGAGCGTGTCTTTGAGGTGCACGACGGTTAGGGTGCGGTTATCGTCGAGGGTGTCGGTTTCGACGCCGGCATAGACCAGTTCGGTGGTCAGCACGCCGTCGTCATGCGTGAGGCGCAGGGCGGGGTTCAGGTAGTGATGCCCGCCGTAGGCCGGGTAGAGCTGTTGTCCCGCCGGCCTGACGAGTGCGAAGTCGGCCACGTTGTCCATCCGGCAGCCCCAGTACTGGAAAACGACCGGCTTGCCGTCTTCCGCCACAAAGACCATAGCGGTATTATCGGTGTTCACTTCGATAATGTTGGTTGTTTGGCCGTGCATCGCCAGAGGCAGCAGCAAAAGCGGTAGGCATTTAAGGTTCATGTCGGGCTGTTTTTAATGTTATCGCTACAAAGATAATATTATTTAAGGACACGAAGGGTTTCTTGCTGCTTTTCCAATTCCATTTCTATTTCTTCAACTGAAGGCAGCTTCGTTCTAATACTTTCGGGTATTGCATCTGTTAATTGATATTCGCTAACCCCCATAGGTTTTTCAATGTCTCGAAGCGCATATTCAACATCAATCTTATTTTTCTTTTTGCACAAAAGAATACCGATAGTGGGATTGTCGCCTGTCTTCCGCAGTTGAGTATCTACTGCTGACAAGTAGTAATTCAGTTTACCGGCATATTCGGGCTTGAATTTTCCTGCTTTCAGCTCTATCACAATATAACACCGCAACTCTACATGATAAAAAAGCATGTCTAAAAAATAATCGGTTTCGCCGATTTCTATTTTATACTGCCGGCCAAGAAATGCGAATCCTTTACCAAGTTCAAGCAAGAATTTAGTAATATTTCTTGTCAGTTTATCTTCAATAGCCTTTTCCAACGCATCATTTTCCAATCCGAGAAAATCGAAATTATATGGGTCTTTTAAGGTTTGTGAGGCAATTTTTGATTGTTCTTTAGATAATGTATGGGTAAAATTATGGGTAGAATTAGCCGTTTTTAGGTAATATTTGTTCTCTATCTGTATTTCTAACGTATCCCTGTCCCAAGCATTTTGAGCAATTGCAAGGCAATAAAACTCCGCTTCTTCTATATCCTTTGTTTTAGTAATAATCAATCTATTGTGTCCCCATGGAATTTGTGCCACATGGTGTGGCACAAATGGATATTTGACAGAATAGAATTTGTACCATTGCAAAATGGCATAAACATTCCGACGCGAGAAACCTTTAATTTCAGGAAACTCATGTTTCAATTCGGTTGCAATCCGGTCAATAAACCCGCTGCCCCAACCTGACTTTTCTTGCTTTTCGGCAATATCCCTACCCATTTCCCAATACAATTCAAGAATTTGGGTGTTAATCGAAAATATTAATTTATTCCGAACCGCATGAATCTTTGCTTTTAGTACACTCATCCATGCTGAGAAATCAGATACATTCATTATGCCATTCGTGGCGGCTTTCTTTATGTTCATATTATTTCGATTTTAATAAGTGGCATTTAAGGTTCATGTCGGGCTGTTTTTAATGTTATCGCTACAAAGATAATATTATTTAATCAAACGTGAAAAGTGAAGAACGAAACGCGGCTGCTCGAAATTCGAACAGCCGCGTTTTAAGCGCCCTGACACCAGGCCGGAGTTAGAACGAGAACATCAGCTTGAACTGCGCCGCATGAATGTTCTTGTCGAGGTCGTAGTAATAGTGGTCGACCTGCGTGTACTTGTATTCCGCCATCAGCTTGACGTGCTTGTTGAGTGTGTAGTTCAACCCGAGCGTAACGAGATGCGCCTTGCCGCCCGGCACACTGGTCGACGGCAGCGGATAATCCATATAATAGTAGTATCCGGCGGGGTCGGCGGTGGCCAGGGCCGCTTCGTTGGTGAGCTCGCCCGCATAGAACTTCTTGCTGCCGCGCAGGAAATATTCGCCGTCAACAATGTCGTTAAGATTGACAAAGCTGTAGCGGGCTACGATTTCCAGCGCGTTGTTGTCGTTCATGCCGTTGAGCACGCCCATTTCGTCGTTGTAGGAGTAGCGGTTGCCGAGCAGCAGATAGCCAAATTCGGCATACGCGCCGCTGAAGGCGTTATCGCGAAACGGGATAAACTTCTGGTAAGCCTTCACGCTGCCCGCGCTCCACAGGCCGCCCAGCTGCGCTTCAAGCAGTTCTTCGGTGGGCTGCGTTTTCCCTACCTTCTTGTAGAGGTACTCGCCGCGCGCAAAGAACTTGTCGGTGCGGAACAACAACTCGCCCGACAGGTTGAGGTTGCTCGACGCCCACGGCAAATCCACATGGAGGAACAGGTCGCTGGGGTCGACGCCCGTTTCGAGGCTCGAGCCGAACGACTGCGATTGCTTAAAAATGTTGTTCTCCACGTAGCCGGTGTTCATCTTGGCATACCTCGCGGCCGCGCCGATGTGCAGCGTAAGGTCGTCGGAATTGATGGCTTTGTAGATCCAGCGGCCGGCAAAGGTGGCGCCCTGATAGCCCGCCAGCTGGTTGTTGTAACGGTTTTCGGCAAACACACCCTGGTCTAACAGCATGTGACTGTTGTAGAACTTGTAGGTTGCGCCCAGCTGCCGTCCGGCGACCAACGCTTGAACGGGCGCGGCGCGGGTGATGAAGTGATACTGGTAGCGGCTCGTGTTGTAGCCCATCGACGCGGGGTCGGCATAGAAGCCGGCCTTGAGGCTGTGCACACCGCCGGCGCCCTCCGCGAGATTGTAGCGCAGGAATAGGTCTTTTTGCGAAAACTTGCCTCCCGCGAAATCGAAGTCGGCATAGAGGTAAAACTTGTCGTACTTGAGCGACGCGCGTATCCGTGCGTCGGTGATGGCCGCACCCGAGCGGAGGGTGGTGAAATCGCTGTGGTAGTAGGCCACATCCGACATCAGACGCCCGCCCGCCGTAAACTCCAGCTTGTTCTTCTCCGACGTTACGCTCAGCAGTGAGGGGTCGGAATTGTCGCCTTGCGCGAA
>JAITQN010000127.1 GCA_031288865.1 Prevotellaceae bacterium | reverse complement strand
CCATCCCCTGCCGGGCGCCGGGTCGCGGATGCGCATGCCCCAGTCGAGACGAACCACGAGGAAGCCGAAGTTCAGGCGCAGGCCGAGGCCGGTGTTCAGCGCCATCTGGCGGTAGAATTCGCTCCAGCGGAAATAGGCGCCGGCGCGGCTGTCGGCGGCGTTCAGCGACCAGATGTTCCCGCCTTCGAGGAACAGCGCGCCCTCCAGCGACCTGAATATTTTATAGCGCAGCTCGATGTTGCCTTCGAGTTTCATGTCGCCCACCTGATTGGGGATAGAGAACGTGGAGTCCATCGGCGCGGCGCCGGGGCCGAGGGTGCGCGCCTGCCATCCGCGCAGGCTGTAGGCGCCGCCCGAGAAGTACACTTCCTCGAACGGCATGGCGATGGAATTGCCGTGGCCGCGTCCTACACCGCCGAACGCGCGCGAGGCCAGCATCACGTAGTCGTTAAGATAACAGTAGTAGGATATGTTCAAGTCGGTTTTGGCGAACTGGGCGTAGGTGTTGCCGAGCACCTGATAGCCGTTGTCGTAGGTCAGCATGTTGTTGAACAGGCTGAGGGTGTTGCCGGCGGTCTTCATGTTCCAGCGCAGGTATACCGAGTTCAGACGCCGGTTGAGCTGGCGGTTGGTGTAAATAGCCGACGCGGACAGGCCGAGCACAAAGTGGTTCTCATACCGGTTACGCAGGAACGGGTCGGTGAGGCTTTCGTAGAACGGCTCGCTGAGGTTATACACTTTAACCACATTCAGGCTGACGGGGCTGAATGTGTAGGTCAGCCGCGACGAGGAGCGCCAGGAGTAGCCCAGGGAGAACAGCACGGAGTTGCGCGTGTAGTCGGGGCGGTACTGGAAGCTGAACGACGAGAGGAACTCCGTGCGCGGCATGTACTGCGACATGCGGTAGTGCAGCCACGGGAAAAGGAACTTCGGCACGCTCAGCGACGGAGAGGCCGACATCTCGGTGGCGCGCTGTTTCGCATCGCCTACCCTGAACTGGAAATCGCCCAGAAACGAGAGGTTAAGGTACTCGGCGCCCTTGAACATGTTCTTGTGGAAGTACGACACCCCGGGCGAAACGCCAAGCAGGGAGTTGGAGCTCATCGAGAACTCGAAGTTGGTTTTGAACCCCTGCGACTTGGAGGGCGTCAGCCTGATAAGGCAATCGACCAGCGCTTCGTCCCCGCCGCTCCTCACTTCCACAAACTGGATGTTCACCACGCTAAACACGCTCAGGGCGGTGAGGTTATTATAGGTGCGGTTTATGCGGGCTGCATTATAGGCGTCGCCGGGACGTATATCTAAGGCGTCGACATACACGCCCCGCCGCAAAACGGGTCGCTCGCTATAATATAAGGCCAGTTCGCCGTGCTCCGATCCGGACTGCAACGCCTCCCGGTGAAGAGACCTATAATATAAGGTATCGGTATAGGCCGCCGTTTGGTTAAAATCGCTATATATTTTTATATGCCTTACTTTATAGCGGCGCGGCGCGGTGGTGTCGCTGCCGGAAAACACGACTCTGGTCATGGTCAGCTCGGCATGGTTGTCGTGCCCGAGGGTATCGGCAAGGAAGGCCAGCTGGTTTTTGCTGAACGCGAAGAACGACTTGTTGTGCAGCAGCGCCTCGAGGCGTTCGCGCTCCCTGTCCATGACCTCGGTCGAGAGCGGGTTGCCGGGGCGGAGCAGGCTGTTCAACGAGTCGGCAAGGATAATGCGCGACAGGGAGTCGGTGCCCACATCGTAGCGCACGGCGCCTATCCGCATCACCGCGTTGGGCGTGACGGTATACACCACTTTGGCCTTATGCCTGCTGACGATTACGCTGTCGCGCACCACGGCGTTGTAATAGCCGTGGCTCTGCATGTACTGCAGGATATTGTTGCTGCTCTGCCGCACCAAGCCGGGGTCAAACACCACGGGCGCCTCGCCGAGGGTGCGCATGGCGTTGCCTATCCAGCACGAGTCGCAGGGGGCGGCGGCATACATCCCCAAGTGGAAATGAAGTCCGAGAAACAGGGTCTTATTCGGCGTTTGTTTAAGAAACGACTGAAGCTCTTTGACCTTTACGCCATGCCGTTTTCCGTCGATCCGTATTTCATTTCCGGCGAGCCGGTATGCGCCGTGCGGCAGCAGCGCCGCAGAACTGCAGCCTGCGGCAACAAACCCCATCACCGACGCAAACACACTGAAATAAAACCGGGAAAGCCTCATCAAGCCAAATATTAATTAATATGCAAAGATAAGATATTTTCCAATGCCGTGAAAACGATTATGCGGAAAGGAATGCGGCCACCAGCTGCTCTGCCCGGAGTTTGGCGTCGTCGAGGTGGTCGTTCACAAGCTCCACATCAAATTGTGCGGCGAAGCCCAGTTCGCAGGTCGCCTTGTCGAGGCGCTCCCGCACGGTTTCCGGCTTGTCGGTGCCGCGGCGCTCCAAGCGTTGCCGCAGCGCCTCCAGCGAGGGCGGACGCACAAACACCGCAAGGGCTTGCGCGCCATACATCCTTTTCAGGTTGAGCCCGCCCTGCACGTCGATGTCAAACGCGATAACGTGCCCCTTAGCCCAGATGCGCTCCATTTCGGATTTGAGCGTGCCGTAGCACAGGCCGGGGTACACTTCCTCCCACTCCGCAAAGTCGCCGCGCTGCACGCGCTCCATAAACTCGTCGTGGGTAAGGAAGAAGTAATCTTTCGCATGCTGTTCCGCGCCGCGCCGCGCACGGGTAGTGGCCGAAATCGAAAACTCGAGCGCCGGAAAGCGCCGCAACAAGTGCCGCACTATCGTTGTTTTTCCCGCACCCGACGGCGCGGAGAAGATAATCATTTTATTCGTCATAGCACATTTAGCAGTTGCTCTTTCACCTTTTCCAGCTCGTCTTTCATCCGTACCACAATTCTTTGGATTTCCACATGGTTGGCTTTCGAGCCGAGGGTGTTCACTTCGCGGCCTATTTCCTGCGCAATAAATCCCAACTTACGGCCGCAAGCATCTTCTTCCGCCGTATCTGCAAAATAGCGGCAATGCTGCTTCAACCGTACTTTTTCTTCGGTAACATCGAATTTCTCGATATAGTATATCAGCTCCTGCTCGAAACGGCTTCCGTCATACTCCATGTGGAGGGCTTCAATACCTGCGAGTATGCGCTGCTTCACGGTGTCGAGGCGGGTTGGCTCATACGCGTCGACGTCGTTCAGCAAATCCTCGATACCATGAATGCGCTGCAGAATATCATTCATTATAATTGTGCCTTCTTTCGTACGAAAATCATCGAACGCCTTCAGCGCGTCGGTGAGACAGGTCATCACCGTTCGCCATTCTTCCTCGCCAATCTGCTCCACGGGCTGCTTCAGCACATCGGGCATGCGCAACACGGCGGCCACCATGCTGTTTTTATCGGGCTCGATATTCAATTCTTCTTCCAGCGCTTGAAGCTGGGAGAAATACGATTTAAACACCGCAGTGTTAATCTCCGCAGTGACGTTGGTATTCTGCGCGTCTAACACAATAAATACATCTGCTTTACCCCGTTGCACGACCCTACTTAAGAGTCCTCTGATTTCCGCTTCATGCTCGCGGCACACGATCGGGATCCTCAAACTTATATCCAGCGATTTGCTGTTAAGTGATTTAATCTCAACCACAATTTGTTTGTTTTCATACACACATTCGGCTTTTCCGTAGCCTGTCATTGATTTTGGCATAGTTGCTTTTATATTTAGTAATTGCGGACAAAGATATGCTTTTTTTGAAAAAAAAGCATTATATTTGCAGCCTCAATTGGAAATAATCAATTAAAAACACAAAAAATATGAGCAAAATTAAAGTTGGAATTAACGGTTTTGGACGTATCGGACGCTTGGTGTTCCGTGCGGCCGTAGAAGAACGCAGCGACATTGAAGTAGTGGGAATCAATGACCTGATCGACGTGGACTACATGGTTTACATGCTTCGTTACGACACGGTACACGGGCAATTCAAAGGCACGATCGAGGTGAAAGACGGAAAATTAGTGGTTAACGGCCATGCCATCCGCGTAACGTCGGAAAAAGACCCCGCCAATCTGAAATGGAACGAGGTGGGCGCCGAATACGTGGTGGAAAGCACCGGCCTGTTCCTGACCAAGGAAAAAGCCGAAGCGCACATTAAGGCAGGCGCAAAGCGCGTGGTGATGTCGGCGCCTTCAAAAGACGACACCCCGATGTTCGTGTGCGGCGTAAACCACAAGACCTACAAGGGCGAAACGATTGTTTCAAACGCCTCCTGCACGACAAACTGTTTAGCTCCGCTGGCAAAGGTAATCCACGACAAATTCGGGATTATCGAAGGTTTGATGACGACCGTGCACGCCACTACGGCGACACAAAAAACGGTTGACGGACCTTCGGCCAAAGACTGGCGCGGCGGACGGGCTGCCGCCGGAAACATTATCCCCTCCTCTACCGGCGCCGCAAAGGCAGTGGGCAAGGTGATCCCCGAACTGAACGGCAAGCTCACCGGCATGTCGCTCCGCGTACCGACGCTGGACGTATCGGTAGTCGACCTGACCTGCCGCTTAGCCAAAGCCGCCTCCTACGACGAAATCAAAGCGGCCGTGAAAGCCGCCGCCGACGGCGAACTGAAAGGCGTGCTGGGCTACACGGAAGACGATGTGGTATCGAGCGACTTCATTCACGAAAAACGCACCTCGGTGTTCGACGCAAAAGCAGGCATTGCGCTCAATCCCACTTTTGTGAAATTGGTGTCGTGGTACGACAACGAGTGGGGCTATTCCAACAAGGTGCTCGACCTGATTGCCCACATGGCTACAGTGAAATAAGAAAACGTTTCCATAGTTCTATTGTTAATTAAGTAAGACGCGGGGCTGAAAGGCCCCGCGTCGCTTTATTCTGTCCTCACCCCACGCCCCTCTCCTGAAGGCCGGGGGAGGATAGATAAACGTGTTGTCGGGTTGCACCCGCCAACACGATAAAGAATTGATAAAGGTGGATAAAGGTGGATAAAGGTGGATAAAAAGGGGGTGCCACGAAGCCCTCTACTCGTTTTGCTTCCCGAACGCCGCGGAGATTCGTGTCCTCGGCGCCTCGGGAAGCAAAACGCCGCGGAGATTCGTGTCCCGCGGTGCCTCGGGAAGCAAAACGCCGCGGAGTTTGGCGTCCCCGGTGCTTCGGGAAGCAAACGAGTAGTTGTTTTTTTTTTTGGGGGGGGTATACCTTATATATATACCTATATATATAGGTATGCAGGCAGGATGGAAAATAGAAATTAATTTTGAATTATCTGCTGCACCTCATTCTGGAAGAACGGCACGAAGTCGGCGAGGGGCATCACGCCCTTGTCGCCCTCGCCCTGGCGACGCACGGCCACGGCGTTGCTTTCGGCTTCTTTCTCGCCTACTACAAGAAGATAGGGGATGCGCTTCAGCTCGTTGTCGCGGATTTTCTTGCCTATTTTCTCGTTCCGGTCGTCAACCGAGGCGCGGATGTCGTGCTTTTCCAGCGTGCCGGCCACCGTGTGGGCGTAGGCGTTGTACTTCTCGCTCACCGGCAGCACCACCGCCTGCTCGGGCGTGAGCCACAGGGGGAACTTCCCGGCGGTGTGCTCGATGAGCACCGCCACGAACCGCTCCATGGAGCCGAAGGGCGCGCGGTGTATCATCACCGGACGGTGACGCTTGTCGTCGGCGCCGATGTACTCGAGGTCGAAGCGCTCCGGCAGGTTGTAGTCCACCTGAATGGTGCCCAGCTGCCACTTGCGCCCGAGGGCGTCGCGCACCATGAAGTCGAGCTTGGGGCCGTAGAACGCCGCCTCGCCGGTTTCCACCACCGTTTGCAGCCCCTTCTCGGCCGCCGCCTCGATGATGGATTGCTCGGCCTTCGCCCAGTTCTCGTCGCTCCCGATATACTTTTCCGTGTCCTGCGGGTCGCGCAACGACACTTGGGCGATGTAGTTCTTAAAGTCGAGCGTTTTGAAGATATACAGCACGATGTCGATCACCTTGCAGAACTCCTCTTTCAGCTGGTCGTGACGGCAGAAGATGTGCGCGTCGTCTTGCGTGAAGCCGCGCACGCGGGTGAGGCCGTGCAGCTCGCCGCTCTGCTCGTAGCGATACACGGTGCCGAACTCGGCAAGGCGCAGGGGCAGGTCGCGGTAGGTTCGCGGCTTCGACTTGTAAATCTCGCAGTGGTGCGGGCAGTTCATCGGTTTCAGGAGGAACTCCTCCCCTTCTTCCGGCGTGTGGATGGGCTGGAACGAGTCCTTCCCGTATTTGGCATAGTGCCCCGAGGTCACATACAGTTCCTTCTGCCCGATGTGCGGCGTGATGACCTGCTGGTAGCCGTACTGTTTCTGCACTTTCTTCAGGAAGTTCTCGAGACGCTCGCGCAGGGCGGCGCCTTTGGGCAGCCACAGCGGAAGGCCTTGCCCCACGCGTTGCGAGAAGGTGAACAGCTCGAGCTCCTTTCCGATTTTGCGATGGTCGCGCTTCTTTGCCTCTTCGAGCATCAGCAGGTATTCGTCGAGCAGCTTCTTCTGCGGGAAGGTGATGCCGTAGATGCGCGTCAGCATCTTATTTTTCTCGTTGCCGCGCCAGTATGCGCCGGCGATGGCTGTCAGCTTCACGGCCTTGATAAGGCTCGTGTCCATCAGGTGCGGGCCGCGGCACAGGTCGGTGAACTGGCCGTTGGTGTAAAACGTGATGGTGCCGTCCCGGAGGTCGCGTATCAGTTCGTTTTTGTAGGGGTCGTCGGTTTCCGTGTACACGCTCAGCGCCTCGGCCTTGCTCACCTCGCGGCGGGAAAGCGACTGCTTCTCGCGGGCAAATTCCAGCATTTTTGCTTCAATGGCCGGCAGGTCGGCGTCGGTGATGGTGCGGGCGCCCGGGTCTATGTCGTAGTAAAACCCGTTTTCGATGGCCGGCCCAATGCCGAACTTCACGCCGGGATACAGGGCTTGCAGGGCTTCGGCCATCAGGTGCGAGGAGGTGTGCCAGAAGGTGTGGCGGCCTTCGGCGTCGTCCCACTTGTAGAGTTTAATGTGCGCGTCGGCGGTGATGGGGCGGTGCAGGTCGCATGTTTCGCCGTTCACACCCACCGCCAGCACGTCGGCCGCCAGCCGCGGACTGATGCTTTGCGCAATTTCGTAACC
>JAITQN010000125.1 GCA_031288865.1 Prevotellaceae bacterium | reverse complement strand
ATCGACTTCTACAAAGGAACGCCCATCACACTATGAGTTAAGAGTTAAGAACTAAGAGTTAGGAACTAAGAGTTAAGAGTTATGGCAAAGAAAAAGAAAAAAATCATCTGGATAGTTACCGGGAGCATTTTGTTGCTCATCATTCTACTCATGGCCATGCCCGACCGTCAGCTTATCATTACGGTAGAAACGGCGAAGCCCCTGCGCAAAACCATCGTGGAGGCCATCCCGGCCAACGGAAAAGTGCAGCCGGTGGTGGAAGTGAAAATCAGTCCCGACGTGTCGGGCGAAATTGTGGAGCTCAACGTGGAAGAGGGCGACTACGTGCAACGGGGACAACTTCTGCTGAAAATCAAACAGGATTACTACCTCTCGGGACGCGACCGCGCCGAAGCGCAACTTAATTCCGTGAAAGCGCAACTCGCACAATCCGAGGCGCACTTTGCACAAGTGGCGTTGTCCTACAACCGGAACAAGCAGCTGTATCAGCAAAAAACCATTTCCGTGTCGGACTACGAAACCGCCGAGGCGGAACACAACAGCACGCGCAGTCAGGTTGAGGCCGCGCGCTTCAACGTGAAAAGCGCCGAAGCCGCACTGAAAGAAGCGCAGGAAAACCTCATCAAAACCACGATCTACGCCCCGATGTCGGGCACGGTGTCGAAACTCAGCGTGGAGATCGGCGAGCGGGTGGTGGGCACCA
The DNA here is from genome assembly GCA_031288865.1 of Prevotellaceae bacterium. Taxonomy (GTDB): domain Bacteria; phylum Bacteroidota; class Bacteroidia; order Bacteroidales; family UBA932; genus JAIRLC01. The sequence continues at coordinate 3,351 of JAITQN010000125.1, read as the reverse complement.
CGCAAATGGCCGGCACCGAAATGCTGCGCATCGCCAACCTCGACCAGATGGAAGTGCTGGTGCAGGTCAACGAAAACGACATTGTGCGCGTGAACTTAAACGACACGGCCTCCATCGAAGTCGACGCCTACCACAACAAAAAATTCAAGGGCGTGGTGACCCAGATTGCCAACTCGGCCATCACCAGCGGCACTTCGGCCGACCAAGTGACCAACTTCGAGGTAAAGGTTTTTATCCTGCCCGAATCCTACAGCGACCTTAAGGCTACTACGAAATACGTGTTCCGGCCGGGCATGTCGGCGGCAGTATCCATTGCCACCGACACGCGCCACAACGCCCTGTGCGTGCCCATACAGAGCGTCACCACGCGCACCGACATCAAAGCCGGCAACGACACCACCGCCGTCGACTCCACGGCTACAGCCGCCGGAGCCGGCGTCAACGAAGTAAAAGAACAGGTTTTTGTATTGCACGGCAACACGGTAAAAGCCGTGAAGATCTCCACCGGCATACAGGACTATTCCCACATCGAAGTGCTGGAGGGCATCTCCGACACCGACGAGGTGGTGACAGGCCCCTACAGCGCCATCTCGAAAACGCTGCACAACGACTCGCCGGTGCAAACCAAAGCCGCCGACACGCAAAAGAAAGCGGAAAAATGAGCGGCGCACGCACTCCTCTCCTCCTGCATATCGAAACCGGCACGGCGGTGTGCTCGGTGGCATTGTCGCACGGCGACACGCTGCTGGCCATAAAGGAAAACAGCGAAGGACGCGCACATGCCCGGCTGCTGGCGGTGCTGATCGACGCACTGCTCCGCGAACAGCACTGCACCATCAACGACCTCGCGGCAGTGGCCGTAGGCGAAGGCCCCGGCTCGTACACCGGCCTGCGCGTAGGCGTGTCGACCGCCAAAGGCATTTGCTACGGCAGCCGAAAGCCCCTCATCGCCGTGAACGCGCTGCAATCGCTGGCTTTCTTAGCCATCGAAAAAAGGCTACTCCCCGCCCCCGGCGCGCTTATTGCGCCCATGATCGACGCGCGGCGCATGGAGGTCTACACCGCCCTGTTCGACGCCACCGGACAACCTCTCACCCCTACCGGCGCAAAAATCATCGACGAAAACAGTTTCGCCGACCACTTATCGCAGCATCACCTGCTGTTTGTGGGCGACGGCGCCGACAAGTGCCGCGCCCTGCTCACGCATCCGCACGCCCATTTTGCGTCGCTTCAGGCATCGGCAGCCGGCATGGTAAAGCTCGCGGCGGCGGCCTTCGCCCAACAGCGCTTCGCGGACGTTGCCTACTTCGAGCCTTTCTACCTGAAGGAGTTTGTGGCCATTCCCCCGAAGAAAAACCCATAAATCACTATACTCGTTTCGTATCCCCATAACACAATTTAACACAAATATATTTGCATTTCCAAAAATTGTACTTACATTTGCGCCGTAAAGTATATGTTCTTTATTATACTTGTTGGCGCTCGCTTTTAGTACTCTGATAAGGAAACTAGCAAACTTTCTGAATGATCTGATAGAAGAATAAAGTTGGCGCCCACACGTTACTTTTTTAATCCAATTTATATAGTTAAAGAGTCAGGTGTGGGCCTAATTTATTTATCAGATTGGTTTTGCTAGACCTCCTTGTCAAATAAATTATCTACAGGCCTGCGCTACTTATTTTAGTTAAGAACTAAGAGTTAAGAGTTGTTTTTCTTAGTCATCGAATCACTTAGTTGTTTAATTGTTTTTTGTATACGTTGCAATTATTTTGCGATGCGGGATTGTATTGTTCTTTGATAAAAGGCCGCTGTGAATTAGTTCTTCTTCTTATTTTTTATCACCTATTGCGTACGGCGGCCTTTTTTTAATGTGCTAATGTGACTAATTGTTTAATGTGATTAATTAAAAATCTATATTATGAAAAAATTGTTTTTATTGATGTTATTGTGCCCGGTGATGTTACCGGCGCAAATTACCATTTCCGAATTTTCGGTGAAACCCGGATCACCCGCTACGGTGACGTTTAACATGCAGTGGACGCCTCCAACAGATAAAAATAAGGTGTGGAGCGACACGGTGTGGGTGTTTGTCGATTACAACGACAAGGGCGAGATGAAACGCCTGCCACTGAGCGGCGCCACGTTAACCAACTCTTCGTGGGCAGCGGCGTCTGTGACGATGATTGACGGCAACCCCAACGGCGCATGGGTAATTGGTAATGCCCGCCTGCCAAGGGGTGAAGGCAGTTTCTCGGCTACCGTCCGATTGCTTACTGCCTCCACGGCCACTACCAACTTTCCAGGCGCTTGTGTGTATACTATTAATTACCCGCCAATGGGAAATATAGGCGGCAATAAGATTACATTCACCGGAACGCCTCCCTTTCACCTTCGCTTGGATGATGAAAGCTCCTTTACCGTATCCAGTACATATATCCTTCCTGTGGGCAGTACCCTAACCTCGTTCACCGATGCGTCGGGGGCGCCGGGAAGAATAATAATATCCTGCACACCGCCGGGCTTTACGACAGATTTTACAGTGTTTGAACCCTGTAGTGACGCTGCCACTGGCGCTACATGGACATTGACAGACACTCGTGATGGTAAAAGTTATAAAGTAAGAAAAATGCCCGACGGACGGTATTGGATGGTCCAGGCTTTGCGTTTTGGGGACTGCACGGATAACTCATGGATGGTTGATGAATCGATAGCTGCAACCACAGCCACTCCCACAGTGGCTCCGGGTTATGTAGGCCATTGCCGAACGACCACGCTATCCGGTGCCGGCTATAAGTACAATTGGCCGGCGGCAATGAATAATAGCCTAGCTTATCACGGTTCAAGTTCTAACATTGGGTGTTCGGGTACCTGCACAGGCAAAACCGGTTCTTGTCCTGCTGTATGTCAAGGCATTTGTCCGGACGGTTGGCATATTCCTACCGGTAATGCAGATGGTGAAATTGCCACCCTACTCCGTGCGTTGGAATCATTTACCGGTTGCAAAAGTTGCACCTGTTATGGTGTTGATTCGTGGTGGGAACGCGTGAACTCCGGTCTGTGTTGGGGTGGTCAAATGCAGTACGTCAATCAATGTGATGACACATGGACAAGTACGTATAGTAGTTCCACACAAGCTAGAAATGAACAAGCTTGTAATGATGGCTGTTATCCAACCGGTAATGACAATAATGAGAAACGCGATGGTACAGATGTGCGTTGTGTCATGAATTATTAGTTGTTAGAGACATGGGACACCAAACGAGTATATGGATTTGTCTTCTCCACACGGGGGGACACCGATTACCTATTGTAAATGGTCTTCTCCGCCTTTATCGCATCCGTTTCTTATAA
>JAITQN010000130.1 GCA_031288865.1 Prevotellaceae bacterium | reverse complement strand
TAAGGCATCCTTCCGCAAATAGTCGGACAGCATTTGCCGTTCTTTCGCAAATTCTTTTTGAACGCTACTTATGAAAACTTTATATCGCATAACACAAAAATAGTGAAAATCTGTTATTTTCCAAACAACTCCTTTACTTTCTTCCACAACGCACGCACTGTACTGTTCACCTCGTCCGACACTTTTAGCACATACAACAGGCCGGCGCCCACGGTTGCCAACACCACGCAGCGAATTATTCCGTCTATTAACGGGTTGTTGAACTTAAACAAAAGGCAGTTTATTCCTATCAAGAGCAGAAAAACCGCTATCAATTTTAAAGTGCCCAAAGAATACGGATTGCCCCTTACTTTTTTCAGCACTACCCATTGTTGCGCACTACAAGAGAGCAGGCAACTGATAGCCGTGGCAAGGGCTGCGCCGGCAATGCCCCACACCGGAATCAACAAATAATTGGTGACTATGCCGATGCCGATGAGGAAAAATACAAAGTACAAACTCCAGTAATAATACTTTGAAAAACTGATGAGCATGCCGCCGAAATTCAACGTCACTTCTATTAATTTTGCCATTCCGATAAAAAACACTACCCACTTGCCATCCGCATACACAGCGCCGTTGGGGATAATAGCAAAAATATTGTCGATGTTTGTCCAGAGCAGGATAAAAATCAAGCCGCCTATCAGGAGTTGGTGCAGCGACACCTTTTTATAAAGTGCATTGGCGGTGGCAAAGTCGCCTCGTTTCAGGGCGTCGGCGGCTATTGGGGCGGAGATGGAGCTGATAGAGCGCGAGGGTATTTCGATGACCGCCGCCATGTAAAAGGCAACCGTGAAGATGCCGGCATGACTTAACCCCAACTGCGACGTAATCATAAACAGGTCGAGCTTGCCAAGCACCGTACCGCCCAGTGCGCCTATGATTAAATAGGAAGAATACCGCAAAATATCTTTGCGCAACGGCTTGGTGACGTACGACACATTATGTTGTAGTGACGTTATGGAGGTTTTAAACACATAAAAGAACATGCACACCATGGCGACGCCGTAAGTGATCACGTAGCCCGCCACCAAGCCGCTGCGAGTAATGAAATGATACCCGTAAAGCAAATAAACAGTCAGCAAACACAGCCGGATAATCACTTCGCGGTTAAGCCGGGGCGCCGCAATGCGCATATTCACGTTGGAATACACTTCGAACACCGACAAGTAGGCCAAAAGGAAAATCAGCGGCGCCACCCAGTAGTAATAGGAGATGAAAAGGCTCGATTTTTCTGCAAACAAAAGGGTAAGCGGTTCTTTCAGGAAAATATAAAGCGGGATAAACAGCAGGCACCCGATGAAAGGCACGAGCAGCATGTAAAAGAAGAAGCCGTTGTGTTTTTTCTTTTCGTCCCTGAAGTACGGGAAAAACCGCATGACCGACGACGACGTCCCCAGCTGGGCAAGGACGGCGAACATCATCCCTGCTTCCAGAATTACTTTCGTCAGGCCGATATCTTCGGGTTGCAGGAATTTCGTAATCACAAACATGGTGGTCAGGAAGCCGATGAAAGCGCCCACGTAGGTGATGATGGTTCCTTTTATACTTTGGCGAATGACAATGCCCATAGTCTCATTTGTAAATTCGTATTAATTTTTCGTTACTCTCCAAGCCTTTCCGGAAAATTATTTTTGACACACCTGCACGGAGAAAGCCCCAGCCGTAGCCCGTAAGTTGGATGCAAGCCGCCCACACTGACCATAAAGCGGTTTTTATTCGCTTTGTCTTGACAAGCGCATCGGTAAACAGCAGGATGGTGTAGCACGCAGGAACCGCCAGTGCCCACAGTGAGAAAAACGACGCCACCGCAATACCTGCGCCACCAAGCAAAAACAGGGCTGGCAAGATATGTACCGGTTTCAACGACCCTTTATGCAACAGCGCCAAATTGATTCGCGCCGTACCGAAATTACGCACCTGCCGGTAGAATTTCGTAAAACTTACCCGGCGTTTATGGAAAACAAACGTTTCGCGGTATAGCGATACGCGAAACCCGGCCTGGGCTATACAGATGGAAAGGTCGATGTCTTCGCCCAGCATGTTCTTGAATCCGCCAATTTTTTCATACACTGCCCGCGAAAACCCCATGTTGAACGTGCGGGGCTTGAAGGTTTCCATGGCCTGTTTCCCACCGCGGATGCCGCCGGTCGTAAAGAACGAAGTCATGGCATAGCTAATGGCTTTTTGCAAGTCGGAAAATGATTGGTGTGCGGCATCGGGGCCACCGAAACAGTCGCTGTAACCGGTATCTAAATATTCAGTCAGCCGGGCAAAATAGCCGGACGGAATGATGCAATCGGAATCAAAGAAAATAAAATAATCACCTTTCGCCAGCTGCATACCCACATTACGGCTGTCGCTGCGACCGGTGTTGGGTTTGGCATGATAGGTAACAGACAACTTATTTGCAAATTGTTCTACCACTTTCCGGCAAGGAAAGGTTGAGCCGTCTTCCACTATTATTACTTCAAAATTTTTAACCGGCTGGCCTAAAAGGCTGTTCAACAACTCCTCAACCTCCTGCGGCCGGTTATAAACGGGTATAATAACAGAATAGTAGCGCATTACCTGTAAAAATAATATGCAAAGATAGAAAAAAGCAGGTGAAATGACTCTTTGAACAAATATTTTTCATACCTTTGTGCCATTAATTATCTAATTTCGTTATTTGTGTATGAGTCGTAATGAGCAAGAAACATTATCGCAGAGCATTAACCGCATCTCGGAAGGCACCGAAATAGTAGGGACTATTACAACGTTGGGAGATATACGTATTGACGGCATTCTGGAAGGTAATCTGACTTCAAAGGGCAGGATTGTAATTGGCGAGAAGGGCAGGATAAAGGGAGAGTTGAATTGTCGTCAGGTAGATATTTGGGGCACGCTGGAAGGCTCCCTGTATGCCTCGGAAATCACCAACCTGAAAGCCATGTCTACGATAACGGGCGATATTAAAACACTAAAACTGTGTATTGAAGTAGGAGCGTTATTTAACGGTACCTGCACCATGCCCGCCCGGCAAACGGAAAATCATAAAAAATAGCACGGCATTTTAGAAGTAGAACGTCGTGGTTTTCTTCTTGGGAGGAGTTTCCGTCATTTCACGGAAGCGGCGCAAGTCGCGTTTGTAGAAAATAAATTCCGGCGTCAATATTTTGTCATCTATGTCCGATACGCTGTGCCAGGGTGAGAGGGCTTCATTGCCGGGATTGACCAGCACGTGGAGCGATTGCGCCGGCTTGTAGCTCTGCGCCAGCAAAAATACCCGGTCGCCGGTGCCGGCATTTTCGGCCACGTCGAGCACCACCACCACGTGGCCAGGACGCGTAATTTGAATAAGCATGTCGCCCGGCATGACGCGGTCCAATGAGCTGCGCTGCACGTCGTCGAGCAGCGTTTCAATGTCGGCGTGCGTGAAAATAAAATCGAGATACCGCTTGAACGTCGCATAACGGTCTGCTTCGGTAGGCGACTTTGTCCAGTAGGTCTTCCCGTCGATAATCATTTTCAGACCCTCCACCCAGTCCACATACGGAATATTCTTGTGGTTACTGATTGTGAACGAAATTTTATTGTATTGCTCTTGCTTAAAAAGATATTCCCCCCGCAGGCGGATACATATTTCGGGCGCTTGCTGCAGATCTTCCAGTCCTATGTCGATAGCCACAACCGCCACGTAAATGTCGTCGTTCGGCTTTTCCGTCCCGTCATAATATTTTACCGGCGAGCCATGCGGCAACAACGGCAGGTTGCGCAAATAGGCGTCGTAGGATATTTCGTCGGCGGGCATACGGGCATATCCGGGCGGCGGTATGAAGCGGCTTTCAACGGTTCGCCCTTCGGGGTCGATAAACGGCTGTGCAAACAACGGCACGGCAAAAAACACCACAAGCCAAAGCAACAAGTATTTTCTTGCCGCATTACTTATTATATGGTGTATCCGTTGAATCATTACCGCTATTTCTTTTCTTCCAGTTTATACAGTTTATCCGCTCTTCTTATTTTCTGAGGCACCGGTATAGAAAAATAACTTCCTTTCTCTACCCGCTCCACAGGCTGAAGCTCTACGCGTATCTCGCGAACACGATCCTCCACTACGCCGGTGGTAGGCCCCACAATCAATATTTCATCGCCTTGCTGCAGGGTTCCTGTTTCCATCAGAAACTCCGCCACCTCGAGGTTGCCGTAGTAATTGGTGGCTTTGGCCACGTAGATTTTCTGCTTCGTCGAACGATTTCCGTAGCTGTCGCTCCACTCGCCGAGCCGGGCGCCCTGATAATAGCCGTCCCAGAAGCCGCGGTTAAACACGGTTTGCAGTTTTGCTGTCAATTCTGCGATGAGTTCCGGCGTGTAACTGCCGTTAGCAACCGCTTGCACAGCCTCGCTGTAGGCGCTTGTAACCGTTTTTACGTATTCTGCCGAGCGCGCCCTTCCTTCGATTTTCAACACCCGTACGCCGGCCGCCAGTATCTTATCGATGAAACCGATGGTGCATAAATCTTTCGGCGACATGATATATTCGTTGTCGATTGCCAGTTGGCGCTCGGTATCGTTGTCGGTTACGGTGTAGCCGCGGCGGCACAGCTGGTAACACGACCCGCGGTTTGCTGAAGCATTGTATTCGTGCAGGCTGAGGTAACACTTTCCCGACACCGCCATACACAGTGCACCGTGGCAAAACATTTCCAGCTTTATCAAATTTCCCGACGGCCCTGTGATGCGTTCCCGTTCAATGGTATTATATATATGTGCAACCTGATGCAGATCCAGTTCGCGGGCAAGCACCGCCACATCGGCAAAGGCTGCGTAAAAGCGCAGCGCCTCCACATTCGATATGTTGAGCTGCGTGGAAAGATGCACTTCCATGCCGCAAGCCCGTGCGCGTTGAATGACCAGCATATCTGATGCAATCACCGCCGACACGCCGGCCTGTTTCGCCGCATCAATCAACCGGTACACCTCTTCCAGTTCGTTATCATATAATATAGTGTTCAGCGTAAGATAGGAGCGCAAGCCGTAATGCCCGCAAGCATCTATAATGCGCGGCAGGTCGGAAAGGCTGAAATTATTGGCGGAGCGCGCACGCATGTTCAGCGTTCCCAGACCAAAGTATATTGCATTAGCGCCACCCTGACCTGCCGCCGTCAAGGATGAAAAATCACCTGCCGGAGACATTATCTCAATATCATTACATATATTCATCACCTATTACTCCCTGAATGCGGTACAAACATAACTAATTTTTTTCTAAGATGAAACATTTCGGTTTATTTTTATTTATTTAACTGTAGGTTTTTCTTAAGTTGAGCAATGAGGATTTCTTCCGGGATATTCATACAGGCGTAGTCGCCCCGGTAGCAGGGCTTGTTTCCGAAAACGGAGCACGGCCGGCACGGCAGCTCAATCTGTACGCAATTTTCCGAGGCCTGCTTCCATCCCGTGAATCCCGCAAAGGGATGCGTGGCGCCCCACACCGACACCACCGGCACGCCCACAAACGACGCCAAGTGCATATTTGCCGAATCCATCGACAGCACCACATCCATGCCTCTCAATTTTATCAACTCGTTGCCCAGCGACGTTTTCCCGGCCATCGACACCACATGGTATTTCTTTTCCCATTCCGACAACACCTTCACTTCCTCCGCGCCGCCGCCGAAGAGATACACCTCCACGTCGTCGTAGGCCGAGAAGTGAGCCACGATTTTTTCCATGCGCGATGTGGGATAACACTTGCCTTTGTAACGCGCGAAAGGCGCAATGCCCAAACATTTCCCTCCTTCTTTCGGCGCTGCCGGCGCCGGACGCGGGACTTCGCCGGTGGTTGCGGCCTGCCCTCCGATGGCTGCGTTCAGGATTTCCCGGTAACGTTCAATCATGGTTTTTACCGGGTGCAGTTCTTTATTTTTCCGGCGCGTCAACTGCCGCTTTTCCCGGCGTCCCTTGTCAATCTTCACCACCTTCACCCCGCTGAGGCGGAACAACAACCGCAACACCTGTGTGCGCAATACGTCGTGCGCGTCGACTACGACGTCGGGGCGCAAGTCGCGCAGTTTCAGGAACAGCTTCCACAAGCCCCGCAGGCCGTTGTAGCGGCCGTGGATGTCGACCGCAATGCACGACACGTTGTCGGGGCCGTTGAACAGAGGCGCCATAAACGGCTGCGACACGGCCATAAATTCCACGTGACGGTGCGCCGCTGCAATTTCGTGCAGCGTGGCCGCCACCATAGCCACATCGCCCAGCGCCGAGAAACGCAGCACCAGCACGCACGTGCGTGCATCTTTATTTGCTTTTACTTCCATACAAAACCGGGTTCAGCGACGGGTCGTTATACATCTTCATTTGCTTGTACACCTTCATATACTTGCGTCCTGCCTTGATGTCGTCGAGCAGCTGGTCAATGGCAGCCGACAAATCTTTTTGCTGTTCCTGCAGCACGGCCAGCTTCTTCGCACACGCTTCGCGGTGTGCAGGGTCGGCGCCGGTGCGGTTCACCTCCTGCTCCATGTGGTAGATCTTCAGCGCCAGTATCGACAGGCGGTCGATAGCCCACGCGGGGCTTTCGGTGTTGATGGTGGCGCCGGGCAAGGGAGCTACATCAGCATATTTTTCGAGAAAGAAACCGTCGATCAGTTCCACGAGGTCGGTGCGGTCTTGGTTCGACCGGTCGATGCGCCGTTTGATGAGCAGCGCCTCGCCCGGGTCGATGGCGGGGTTGCGGATAATATCTTCGAGGTGCCACTGCACGGCGTCGATCCAGTTTTTCAGAAACAGGATGTGCTCGATTGTTTCGGGCTCGCAGGGGTTTTTCAAATCCGCGTCCACATCGTCTGTCGTGTGATAGCAGGCGGTGCTTCTTGAAAAAATCGTATTACATTTTTCGGCAAAAGACATAAGTTAAAGTATTAGATTTATTATTTTTTTCTATTTATCAGTTGACAGGAGAAGTCGCGCAGCGCCTCTTTCCGCGCGTCGGCGAGTTGCACGGCGCACAGCTGCGCTTCGGCCTGTTTGAAATAACTGTCGATTACGGTTTCGGCCTGTTCGCGCACCTGCAACTCGTTGTAGATAGACAGCACGCCGCTGATTTTCTCGGCGGGCGTCGCGCCGGTATGCTGAAGCCAGTATTCGAGGTCGCGCCTTTGCGCGCCTGTGGCCTTTTTCAGGGCATACACCAGAAGGAAGGTTTTTTTGTTCGTCACGATGTCGCCGCCGATGGCTTTGCCGAACGTGCCGGAATCGCCGTAGGCGTCGAGCAAATCGTCCTGCACTTGGAAGGCCATGCCTAAGCAGCGTCCGAACTCATACATGCTGTCGGTGTCGTGCGCCGTGGCGCCGCCCGCAATAGCGCCGATTTTCGCGGCAGCGGCCAGCAGCACGGCCGTCTTCAGTTCAATCATCTGCAAATATTCCTCCTCGCCGATGCACGGCCGGTGTTCGTAGTTCATGTCGAGCTGCTGACCCTCGCACACCTGCGCGGCCGTAGCGCCGAACAGGTGCAGGATGACGTCCCGGTAACGGGGCGCCGCCTCGCACAGGTAACGGTAGGCCATGATGCACATCACGTCGCCGGAGAGCATGGCGACGTTGGCGTTCCACTTCCGGTGCACCGTGTCGTAGCCGCGCCGCACGGGCGCCTGATCCATCACATCGTCGTGCACCAGCGTAAACCCGTGGAAAATCTCCAGCCCCACGGCCGGCAGTAAAATGTCCTTATCCACCCGTTCATTAAACAGGGTATAGGACAGCAGGCACAGCAACGGCCGGATCCGCTTTCCGCCTATCGACATCATGTACGCCACGGGATCATACAGCTCCCGCGGCGCCTTCGACAAGTCTAATGCCATGATTTCTTTTTCTATAAAATGCTGCAATTTGCGTACCAAAACCACTCTTTTTACCAGTTAATCGACAAATTTACGAATTTACCGCAAATCAGACAAATTACTTATCTTTGTAATTATGAACAGACATTTTTCCGAGGGCACGGTTTTCCGCCATACGGGAAGCCATTATATGGTGAAGAGCAAGACCCTGCATAAGCCGGTGGACTGTGTGGTGCGCGGCAAACTGCGCCTGCACGACATATCGACCACCAACCCGGTGGCCATCGGCGACGTCGTTGAGTTTGAACCGACGAACGACGCAGAGGGCATCATCACGGCCGTGCGCCCGCGCCGCAATTATATTATCCGCCGCGCCGCCAACCTGTCGCGCGAGGCGCACATCATTGCCGCCAACCTCGACTGCGCCTACCTCATCGTGACGATTACGCATCCCCGCACCGCATGGGCGTTCATCGACCGGTTTCTGGTGACCTGCGAGGCCTACAGCGTGCCCGTGAAACTCATCGTCAACAAGGTTGACCTGTGCCGCGAGGCCGAAAACGAAGAGAAGGCGCGCTTCTCGGAAATTTACACGCAGGCGGGATATGAGGTGATGGACGTGTCGGCGAAAACAGGTTTTCAGGTCGACCGGCTGCGCCACGACGTGCGCGGAAAATTCTGTTTGTTTTCCGGCGCGTCGGGCGCAGGCAAGTCGTCGCTCATCAACGCCCTCGACCCCACGCTCGCGCTGCGCACCGGCGTGCTCAGCACGGCCCACGAAAAAGGCATGCACACCACCACGTTCTACGAAGTGTTCGAGCTCGCCTCGGGCGGCGCCGTGATCGACTCGCCCGGCATCAAGGGCTTCGGGCTGATAGCGGTCGACAAGGAGGAGCTGTATCACTTCTTTCCCGAGTTGTTCCGCGCGGCGGCCGGCTGCAAGTTCAATCCCTGCACCCACACCCACGAGCCGCAGTGCGCGGTGCGCCGGGCGGTGGAGGAAGGGCGCGTCAGCCCCGAACGCTACGACAGCTACCTCAAGATGCTTCAGGCCGTCGACGGAAAATACCGATGACAATGGATAATGGACAATTCCCGTAACGGGATTCCTTGTTCTTTTTTTGCGGATTACGAATTATTATTTACCTTTGCCTATCATTTATTAAACAATGTAATTATGGCAGTATTCAGTTCGGCGGAATTACGGGATAACGTGAAAAGGCACCTCACGGCTACGAAGCCAATCGCAATTCAGCGGGGAAGAGCGGAAACTTTCACACTACCGACAGAGAAACATCTCGCCCCGGACGCAGACCTTTCCCGAGCAATTACATTGGACGAATTATTGGTAGGGGTTAAAGAGGATTTACGAACAATGTTTAAAAAATGAAAATCTTAGTCCTGCCCGAAGTACGGCGATATTTTAACGAATTGTCGCATATACTGTATGAAAAAGACTATTTCGGGCATTTGGAAACAGCCGAGAAATATGTAGAGGAATTATTCGAGGCTATAAAAACCACGCTCCCGAACCGTCAAAAACGCCACGCCCCTTTATATTTCGAGCGATATGGAAAAAATATGTATTACGCTGTTTTCCGAAAGCATAAGCACACACAATGGTACGTATTTTTCAATATCTACAAAGATGAGGGGGAATTCATTTATTTAGTGCGCTACATCAGCAACAACCACATTATTGCACAACTTTTATAATACGGCCTCTCCCCCCGTGCGGCATTGTTCATTATTTTTTTGCGGATTACGAATTATTATTTACCTTTGCCTCAGATTTTAAATCCACCTGCGAAACGAAATAAAAGAAATTATTAACTCTTAATTCTTAATTGTTATGGCACGTCCGATAAAAGACACCCCGATAATATGGGGCAAAGACGCGAAACGGCTCACCGAAGCCATGGAAAATGTTCAGCCTTTATCAAAGGAAAAGCGCGAAGAAATGAAAAAGGCGTACGAATGGTTTAAAAGCAGGGCTAAATTCCCAGTGGTATGAGTACAGAAGCGATATTAAACACAGTAGATATTGTCAAGCTGGAAAACGATATGGAAGTAGAATCGTTTGAAAGTGAAGACAGGGACTTGAATGATTTTTTGCTGAACGACGCGAGGGATTATTTGAAGTCGCTGCTCGCCGTGACCTACCTGCTTAAGATAGGCGACGAAACGGTGGCCTATTTCTCCCTGTCGAACGATAACCTGATTAAGAACGACAGCGAGCGGCCGGTATGGAACAGGATAAACCGTTTTATCCCCAACAATAAGCGGCGCAGAAGCTATCCGGCCGTAAAGATTGGCCGGCTGGCGGTGGCAAAAAAGTATGCAGGAAAGGGACTGGGCAAACGTATTATTTTAGCCATCCAGAACATGTATATCAACGAACCGCAACGCGCCGGGTGCCGTTTTCTTATGGTGGACGCCTATCGCGGCGCGCTGCCGTTCTACCAAAAGAATGACTTCAAATTCCTCACCGAACAGGACAGTGCCGACGCCACCCGCACCATGTATTTTGATTTGAAAGCCATCTGATTTCTCCACAAACCCGCTCCGGGACATCAAACGAGTAGTTGTTTGGCGTCCGCATAACACAATTTAGCACACAGATATTTGTACATTTGAAAATTGTGCTTATATTTGCCGCGTAATCTTTACGTTCTTTGTATACTTTATGAGTTAGCTTTAGCACTCTTAGAAAAAAATCACCAATTTTTAGATAAGTAGAGTCTTTAGTTAGCGTCCGTGCAAATCACGGGCCTAATTTATCTACTTATCGGGTTTTGGTGAACCTTTTTCTAAGATATTTTAGGCTCGTGTTTTTTTATTTATAATACTCACTTCATTAATAAATGACAAGAACGAAAAGAAGCATTATCATAACGACGGCAATGCTCACCGCGCTGTTGTTTTTCTGCGTGCGGGGCTACGGCGGTTCG
>JAITQN010000014.1 GCA_031288865.1 Prevotellaceae bacterium | reverse complement strand
CTCCGGCTTAGAGGGAGCTCCCTCCGGCTTAGAGGGAGTTCCCTCCGGCTTAGAGGGAGTTCCCTCCGGCTTAGAGGGAGCTCCCTCCGGCTTAGAGGGAGCTCCCTTGTTGGGACGAGGTTTAACCTCGTCCCCCATATTCCGGGCGAGGTTCAACCTCGCCCGAACACCCTTGTTGGGGCAAGGTTCAACCTCGCCCCAACACGCTGACGGTTCCCCTGGGGAACTCGTGTGATATGTGTAAGGTGACGGATCAGCGGCCGGCAGAAATATCTTCGTCGCTGCCGTGATCGTTCTTGCGCACCACCGTGCCCTTGCCGGAAAGCAGGTTGCGGGCATGCTTGATGTGCACTTCCCCCACACCTGCCCTGATGGCCGCAAAGGCTTGTTCTAATTTGGGAATCATGCCCTCGGTAATGGCGCCTTCTTCTTTCAGCAAGGCGTAATCCTCTTCGGTGATTTCGTCAATGACCGACTGCGGGTTGTTGATGTCGGAGAGCACGCCGTCTTTCTCAAAGCAGATAATCTGTTTGGTAAATCCCGCCTTCGACAAGGCAATAGACAGGGTCGAGGCAATAGTGTCGGCATTGGTGTTTAATAAGGTTCCCTGCTCGTCGTGCGTCACGGCGCAGAGCACCGGGCACAGCCCCTGCTCGAACAGCGCGGCGAGAAACGACACGTCCACGGCCTCTGCCGAGACGTCGCCCACGAAGCCGAAATCAACCGGTTCCGGCGGGCGGCGGTGTGCGCGCAGCATGTTGGCGTCGGCGCCCGACAGGCCAATGGCGTTGCAGCCCAACGCCTGAAGTTGCGCCACAATGCTTTTGTTAATCCACCCGGCATACACCATGGTGCATATTTTGAGGGTTTCGGCATCGGTAATCCGGCGCCCCTCGTGCATGTTCACGGGGATATGCAACTTCGTCAACATGTCTGTGGCTAATTTTCCGCCGCCGTGCACTAAAATCTTAGCGCCCGCAAGTTTGGTGAAGTCTTCCAGAAAGCGCTTCAATGCAGCGGGGTCATCAATGATGTTTCCCCCTATTTTCACGATCAATGTATTCATGCTAATTCTCTTAATATTTCCCTGAGCACTGTTTGCGCCGACACCACGCGGTTGGCCGCCTCCTGAATAACCAGCGAGGCCGGCGAATCAATCACCTCATCGGTGACAATCATATTCCGGCGTACCGGCAGGCAGTGCATAAAGTAAGCGTTATTGGTGAGCGACATTTTCCGTGCATCGACCGTCCAGCGCCGGTCGGCGTGGAGTACTTTTCCATACGGTTCGCCCGTGTATGCCGACCAGTTTTTGGCATACACGAAGTCGGCGCCCGCGTATGCTTTTTCGAGGTCATACTCCACCCTGGCGCCCTGCACAAAGGCCGGGTCGAGGTCGTAGCCTTCGGGATGCGTAATCACAAATTCATAATCCGTTTGGTTGATCCATTCGGCGAATGAGTTCGGCACCGCTTGCGGCAAGGCTTTGGGGTGCGGCGCCCAGGTCAGCAGCACTTTCGGCTTCGGCGTTTTTTTGTATTCTTCGATGGTGATCAAATCGGCGAAACTCTGCAAAGGATGACGTGTAGCGCCCTCCATGGAGAACACGGGTTTCCCAGAATACTGCACAAACTGGTTTAAAATCTCCTCGCGGTAATCGTAATCTCTGTCGTGCAGGCCGGCGAACGCCCGCACGCCGATGATGTCGCAGTAGCATCCCATCACGGGTATAGCCTCGAGGATGTGTTCCGGCTTGTCGCCGTCCATCACCACGCCGCGTTCGGTTTCGAGCTTCCACGCCCCCTGGTTGATGTCGAGCACGATGACGTTCATCCCCAGGTTCAGCGCAGCCCTTTGGGTGCTGAGCCGCGTGCGCAGGCTGGCGTTAAAGAACACCATCAGCAGCGTCTTGTTCCTGCCGAGTTCGCCGTCGGCGAAGGGATTTGCTTTAACCTCCCTTGCCAGTGCCAGCGCCGGTTGCAGGGGCAAGACATCATTTACGGAAAGGAAATTCTTCATGAGCGCTTAAAGTTTGATGCAAAGGTACGAAAAGTTTACACGTCTGCACAAAAAGTTTTTATTAAAACCCCGCAAAATAACAAAACCTTTTACTTCTGCAATTTCTTTTTTGTTTTCCCCGGCGGCAAAAAGTTCTCGCCGGTAACTACGGGTATACCGGTTTTTCTCTGGCGCGGTCGAGGCTTTGTTCCGGATCCACCGTTTCCTGAATCCGTTCGTAACCGACTTTGGCAAGCCACTGTTTAAACGGTTCAGCTTTAGGCGACGGAACAGATTGGATAATGCGCATTAAACTTTGCACATCGGCGCAATCGGTATTGTATTTTTTACCATCCGAAGAAATCATTTTCAGTTGTCGACAAATTGTCGACAACTCAATTCCGTCTTCGAGTTGCACACGCTGTTTCATCTTGAACCAATAATCCCGTGGATTAGCGCTTCCCGTCAAAATCTCGACCACATCTGTTACTGAAAAATACCATTCTTCTTTTTCCTCATCCCAGTGGGTACGGACTTTTTTGCCTTCAAACAGTTTAATAGCAGTTTCTCGTGTCATAAAAAAAGTTTATTCGTAAGTGCGGCCAATAATATACTGCCCGTCCCAAGTCACGTCCACGCGCCCGTTGTAGCGGTCGTTAATGACGATCAATTCCTTTTCTTCCGGGGCGGCATCCTGTTTGGCAAAAGCAAGATATTCCCTTATCATTTGTTTGGCGGCGTCGGGCGTCCCGGCGTCAATAATAAACCGGCGGTATTCATTGCCGTTTTCCCGGTATTGCGCCATATAAGCCGAATGCAGAAATTTATGCGCCAAAAAACTTTGCGAAACATACAACTCCGAACGTTCCACCTTGTTTGCTTCCGGCAGGCGTTGAAGCAAGGCGGGGAGCGTTGACGCGGCATCAATTTTTGCGGCCAGCGTGCGTGCAATTTTTTCTAACGCTTCGTTTGCTTCGGCGCTCTTGTCGTGCGTTTCCATTTTAACATACACACTGCCCGATAAGAAATTCAGCATTTGCGGCTCGCGGTATCCTTCGGCGCCAATGTCCAAAAACTCTGCATCGGGAAAGCGCTCGCCGGCATAGATGCAATAGGCATCGGGCGGTGTGTCGTGGCGATAGCATTGTATGGTGATATAGGCGTCGCTGTTTATGCGATTGTAGCTTAGCTGTGTCATCTCTGCGAAATTGCAGGACAGGAAAGCATCGGCGGCGCCGTTGATGCGGTCATATAAATTTTCGGGTGTAAACGATTCTACCTTGCCGGCAATAGTCCAACCCTCCACCTCCGGCAGGCAGGCGCGTAGTTGCGCGGGCGTTTGTGCGGCTACCGTGACTGCCGGCAGCAGGAAGAAAAAATAAAATAATTGCTTCATCACCTTGTTTATGCTAAAAATTCTTGCGGTACAGCGGCAATACGGGCAATGTCGCGCACTTTTTCGGCTACGGCAAAGCCGTTGGTGCATTTCACCTCACACGACGTGCAGGAGGCGCACGGGTTGCCTGATAAATTGAGTTCCGCCACCAGCGTTTTGGCTTTTGCCGGGTAACGGTATCCGTAGTTATACATGTAAGCCCGCATCAGGTCAGGGATAGGAAGATGTTTTACGCATTGTGTCGTGCAACTGTTGCATTGTTGGCAATAAAGCGAGGGCGCCGTATCGGCTTGTGCCAGATAATTCTTTTCATCGCCGGTCAGTTGCGGATTAGTGGCGCAGGCCAGGCACACATCCAATTCGTCAAATGCCGTAAAGCCGGGGATGGCCGTGTGTATGTTTTTGTTTTGAAACACCCATTTCAAGGCAGCGGGGATGTTAATGTCTTTTGCTCCTGCCATTGTTTTCATTGCCACTACGCCCAATCCGGCATCGGCGGCACGATCAATGGCGGCGTTCAATTCGGGAAGGTGCTTTTGTTTGAAATTGTATGAGGTCAACACCACGTCATATACACCGCTATCTACGGCTGCATTGATAACTTCCGGCTCATTGGAGTGTGTCGACACTCCGATATTTTTTGTGCGGCCTTGTTTTTTCAAATCCTGCATGACCTTCAAAACAGGTTCGTATAGCGTGGCTTCCCGGCTGTCGATGGCGTGGAAATAAAGAATATCCACGTAGTCCAAGCCCAGTCGTTGCATGCTAATGTTGAACTTTTCCATAAATTCTTCCGGCGCCTCTTTGCCGAAAGTCCCCCCGCGCGCGCTGACTTTGATTTTCGTGGCAACCACAAACGATTCACGCGGCATATCTTTAAAAATCTTACCCAACATCAATTCGTTCTTTCCTTCCTGATAGCCGTGGGCTGTGTCGAAGTGCACAATACCGGAGCGCATGGCCGCTTTTACCAAATTCGGATTATCGGCGCGCATCACACCCATGCTCAACACAGGCACTTTGATGCCTGTACGCCCCAACGTGCGGTATTCCATGTTGATTTTTTCCGTTTCCGGACGGCCGGTACGGCTTGTCACAGCCGGAAGTTTTGAAGGAATAAACAGGCCTGCACTACCGGCGGCTGTCAGGCGCAAAAAGTGGCGACGGTTTAGATTTTTCATAAAAATTGGAATTAAATTGATTAGAATACACAAATATACAATTTTTTTTTGAAACCGAAATTATTCGTTAATCACCTGCACAAACCGCTGCAACTCCTGCTCCGTAACGGTGAGCGGCGGTAGCAGGCGTATGACATTGGCGCCCGCAGATCCGGTGAAAATTTTATGCTCGCTTAACATTTTGGTGCGCAATGCGGCGTGCTCGGGATGCAATTCCACGCCGATCATCAGGCCGCGTCCTCTGAGTTCGCGAATAACCGTTGCATTTTTCAGGCTGCTCATAACATAGTTGCCCAATGCTGCGGCCTTATCTATTAAATTTTCTTTTTCTATCACGTCAAGCACCGCAAGCGCCGCTGCGCAAGCCAGGTGATTGCCGCCAAACGTAGTGCCCAGCATGCCCTTTACCGGCTCGATGTGGGGTGCAATGAGCACGCCGCTCACAGGAAAGCCGTTGCCCATTCCTTTTGCCACCGTGATGAGGTCGGGCTCGATAGCGGCATACTGATGGGCAAAGAACTTCCCGGTACGTCCGTAGCCGCTCTGCACTTCGTCTACAATAAGCGTTGCACCATATTTACTGCACAGTTCTCTCAAGTCCTGCAGAAAGCCGTCGGTGGGCAGCACGATGCCCGCCACGCCCTGTATGCCTTCTATAATCACGCCGGCCACGTCGCCGGCCGCAAGTTCTTTTTCAACGAGCGCGCTGTCGTTGAGCGGCAGAAAAACCACGTTCGGGGATTCGTTGTAGGGTGCAATAATAGAAGGGTTGTCGGTGGCTGTCACCACGCCCGAAGTCCGGCCGTGAAACGCGCCCTTAAAGGCAATCAGTTTCTTCTTGCCGGTGTGGAACGAGGCTAATTTTATGGCGTTCTCATTGGCTTCGGCGCCCGAATTGCACAGGAAAAGGCGGTAGTGCGGGTATCCGCTTATCGCGCCCAGCTTTTCGGCCAGGCGGTCGCGCAAGCCGCATTGCACGGCATTGGAATAAAATGCCAAATCGTGCAATTGCTGTGTAATGGCCGCCACGTAGTGCGGGTGCGCATGGCCGATCGATATTACGGCATGACCGCCATACAGGTCGAGATATTCCACGCCGTTTTTGTCCCACAGCTTGCACCCCGAGCCCCGCACCGGCTCGATATTCCATTGGTTGTATACTTCAAAGTTTTTCATATTAAAATGCGCTGCTTTTTAATTTTAATCCGCAATCTTCCGCCAGTCCGCACATCAGGTTCATGTTTTGCACTGCCTGTCCCGATGCGCCTTTGATGAGGTTGTCGAGGATTGACGTGATGTGAAGGACGCCGTCGTTTACCTCCACGTCAAACAACACCTTGTTTGTGTTGACCACCGACTTTAAACTTACCGTTGTTTCGGAGAGGTGCACAAACAGGGCGCCGTGATAAAACTCACGGAAGAGGTCGCTCACCTGTTCCTCCGTTGTTCCCGCGGGCAATTTGGTGAGCAGGCCGGCGAAAATCCCACGTGTAAAGTCGCCCCTGACGGGAATCATATTCACTTTCGGAATCGTGCCGCCCGACAGGGTTTGAAGCGTGTGGTTGATTTCGCCCAGATGTTGGTGCGTAAAGGCTTTGTAAATGGAAATATTCGACGCACGATAGCAAAAGTGCGACGTCTCGGCCGGTTGTTTTCCTGCGCCGGTGGCGCCGGTGAGTGCATGAATATAAATATCATCAGCCAGCCAATGGCGCGCGGCCAGCGGCGCCAAGGCCAGAATAATGGCCGTGGCGAAACAGCCGGGGTTTGCCACGCAGGCGCCTGCCGCAATGTCATTTCTGAACAATTCGGGAACGCCATACACAAAATGTTTATCTCCGAATTTATTGTCTACCCGGAAATCATTCCCGAGGTCGATAATCTTGCAGTGTGCGGGTATTTTGTGCGTGGTTAAAAACTCCCGCGACAGGCCGTGGCCGAGGCACAGGAACAGCACATCGGGCTCGCCCAATGCGTCGGTAAAGTGCAAGTTGCAATCACCGTACAGGTCGGTGTGCACCGACGACACCGCTTGTCCGTTGAGGCTGCTCGTCAGCAACGCGGTGATCGTCACGTGGGGGTGGTTAATCAATATTCTGATTAGCTCTCCGCCGGTATAGCCGGTGGCGCCGGCAATGGCTACTTTAATCATTTTCGTGTATGGCATAATAAATTTTCAATGGATTTGCCAGCACTTTGGTAAAGCCTACCACGTCGGCGCCGGTAAACGAGGTGTTGACCTCGCCGTATTGTCCGAACTTTGCGTTCATCAAGTCGTAGGGCGATGCGCAGCCCAGCACCGCAAAATGATAGGGACGCAGCTCCACCGTCACCACGCCGGATACTGCTTTCTGCGTGTCGGCCAAAAATGTTTCGATATTCCGTGCCAGCGGGTCGAGGTATTGCGCCTCGTGCATGAGTTGTCCGTACCAGCCTGCCAGCTGATCTTTCCAGTAGAGCTGTCCCTTGGTGAGCGTGTGCTTTTCGAGCAAGTGGTGGCTTTTGATGATAATCATCGGCGCGGCGGCCTCGAACGCCACCCGTCCCTTTATGCCGATGATGGTATCGCCCACGTGCGTGTCGCGCCCCACGGCAAATTTCGACGCCAGCGCATGCAGCCTGCGGATAAGCGCCACGGGTTTCAACGGCTCGCCGTTCAAGGCCGCCGGCTCACCCTGATGAAACGTAATGGTGATTTTTTCGGGTGCGGTCTTCTCCGGTTGCGACGGGTAGGCCTCGCCGGGCAAATACGTGTCGGACTTCAGGGTTTCTGCCCCGCCGATGCTCGTGCCCCACAACCCTTGGTTGATCGAATACTTTGCTTTTTCCCACGACAGGTTGTATCCGTGCCCGGCCAGATAGGCAATCTCCTCCTCGCGCGACAGCGCCAGTTCCCTGATCGGGGCAATCACCTTTATGCCGGGCGCCATCACCTCAAACACCAAATCAAAGCGCACCTGGTCGTTTCCCGCACCGGTGCTGCCGTGCGCCACATACGCAGCCTGTAGCTTTTGCGCTTGTTTCAACACCGCCAACGCCTGAAAAACCCGCTCCGAGCTCACCGACAACGGATACGTGGCATTCTTTAAAATATTCCCGAAGATTAAATACTTAATCCCCTTGCTGTAGTATTCCTCCTCTACATTAACAGCGGTGTGCGTAGCCGCTCCAAGCGCCAGCGCGCGCGCTTCTATTCTGTGCTCTTCTTCTTTTGAAAAACCGCCGGTGTTTACCAGTACGGTATGCACTTCCAGCTCCTTCTCCTTTTTGAGATAGGGCACGCAAAAGGAGGTATCTAACCCTCCGCTAAAAGCCAATACAACTTTTTCCATATTCGTTCGAGTTAATTATTTTTTCGGTTTATATTCGGGATCGTAGAGGAGCGCCGTGCACAGACACATTTTCCGGTCGTTGCGATCGAGAATATCATAATTTTTGCAGCCTTTACAGCCGTCCCAAAACTCTTTGTCGTCGGTTAATTCGACAAACGGCACCGGCCGGAACCCCAGTTCATAATTAATTTTCATCACGGCGGGGCCGGTAGTAATGCTGAAGATTTTAGCCTTCGGGTAATACTCCCGCGACAGCGCAAACACGGCCCGCTTGATTTTTCTCGCCAGTCCGCTGTGCCGGTAAGCATGCGCCACGATAAGCCCGGAGTTGGCCACGAACTGTTTATCGCTCCAGGTTTCGATATACGAGAAACCCACGATTTCGTCATTTTCGATCGCCACCACGGCTTTCCCCTCAATCATTTTTTTGGCAATGTAGCCGGGTGTGCGGTTGGCGATGCCGGTTCCCCGTTCCTGTGCGGAAATATAAACCATCTCGCAGATTTTCTCCGCGTACTTCACATGATTGCAATTTGCCTGACAGATGATAATATTATTCATCTAAGCAATAAGATTAAAAGATTAAAAAATAAGATAGATTTTTGAACAAGGCCTCCTCAGGCACATCCTCGGACGTGTCGTCTCCGTTGGTTGAGATCAATAATATAGCCTTTTTCGTTCATAATTGGGCGCAAAGGTAATTATTTTTTGGAAATTATTGGCATTGTTAATTATTAATTGTTCACCAGCCACCGCCGGACATTCCGTTTTTCATGGTCGAACTCCACGCCGACTTTTATGATTTTCTTACCGGAAAGGTTGTATTTCCCGGCGTAGTCTTTCTCTTCAATTTGCTGCAAGGCCTCCTCGGCCGTGCCGTGGCCGTCGAGCTTGAACTCGAAAATGTAAACCAGTTCCTTAAACTCCAACACGGCATCCGGGCGACCCACCGCGTAATGCGGCTCTACGGCTACCCGCTGCCCCATAAGGGCGAACAAGATATAGAACACCGTCTGGTAATGCTTCTCGGTCTTGTTCTCAAGATCGTAGCTGAAGCCTGAAAAAAACGTTTGCAGGCGCTCCATAAAAGCGTCTATGTCTTCATTAAGCAAATCATTAACAAATTTATTATAGTCTATTTCCGTCCGTTCTTCCTGATTTGAATAATAAACAAACAAGAGTTCGTTCAAAAAGCCGTACTTCACCTCCTCGTTCGGATAACCGAGCACATATTGATTTTGCTCTTCGTCAAACTCCCTGATGGTTAAATACCCGCTCTGGTACATCACCGGTATCGGGTTTTTGCTTTCGGCGCGGTAATCCATAATGGAATCGGCACCAATCCGGGTATCGCCTTCAAGCCGGGTAATATCCAGCTTCGCCGCTTTGAGCATCTTTACCAAAAACGTCGGCGTGCCGGTGGCAAACCAGTAATTTCCGAATTCAAGCTTCTCAAACGTATTTAACAAACTGAACGGATTGTACACCCCTTCCCGATGTTTTGAAAAATGATAGCCGTCGTAACGGTGTTTAAGTTTGGTGAAAGTTTCCTCAACACTTATATTATTTGCGTGTGCTAAATTTTCTATATCAGGAGCGAAATTTGTTTTTAATTCCGCTTCGGAAATTCCGCAGATTTCAGCATACCGCCTGTCCATCGAAATGTCGTTTAACTGGTTCAGGTCGCTAAAAATGCTCACCTTGCTGAACTTCGTAACGCCCGTAAGAAAAGCAAAGCGCAGGTTGGCGTCCTCGCCTTTCAATACGCCGTAAAAGCCTTTCAGAATGGTGCGAAACTCCTCGTTTAATTGTTCGTTGTTCATTGTGGAGAGCAGCGGCTTGTCGTACTCATCCACCAGCACCACCACACGCCGGCCGGTCTTTTCGGCAGCACGGCGAATAAGCCCTCTGAAACGAGATGGATAAGTGTTCTCGGTGACGTCCTTGCCCCAAACTTTTTCTAATATAGAGAGGTTGCTTTCCAATGCCTGATTTAGCGAATTTACGTCGACATAACTCTCAATGTTAAACTCAATGTGAAACACGGGATATTTTATCCATTCCTTTTCCAGTTCGGCCACCTTAAGTCCTTCGAAAAGTTCCTTCTCGCCAAGAAAGTAATATTTCAGCGTGGAAAGAAACAGCGACTTTCCAAAGCGGCGCGGACGCGAAAGAAAAATCTGCCGGCTGTTCGTAACCAGCGTGTACAGAAATTCCGTTTTATCCACATATAAAAATTCGCTTTCCCGCAGAACCCTAAAATCCTGCGTACCGATGGGGTATTTTCTGATTTGTGCTTCCATAATCGGGTCAAAGATACGCATTTTTTGATTTCCCGCCACAATCAAAATTCGCAAATATTAAAAAAAAAGTCTACTTTTGCACAAAAATTTACGTATGAAATTCGGCATCGTTATCTTCCCGGGGTCAAATTGCGACCATGACATGATTTATCTTTTCCGTGAGTTGCTGAAAAAGGACGTGGTGGAACTGTGGCACAAGGATCACAGCCTGAAAGGGGCAGACTGCATCCTGCTGCCGGGCGGGTTCTCCTACGGCGACTACCTGCGGTGCGGGGCGCTGGCCAAGTTCTCGCCGGTGATGAACGAAGTGATGGAGTTTGCCGACAAGGGCGGCTTTGTGATGGGCGTATGCAATGGTTTCCAAATCCTGTGCGAAAGCGGACTGCTGCCCGGTGCCCTGTTGCCCAACGACGCCCAAAAATTTATATGCAAAAACGTGTACCTGCTGCCCGACAGCAAAACGTCGCACCTGACGCACTACCTGCCGTCGGGCGAACCGCTGAAAATCCCCATTGCGCACGCCGACGGCCGTTATTATGCCGACGAAAAAACACGGGCGGAACTGCGCAAAAACGACCAAATCCTGTTCCGCTATTGCGATGAAACGGGAACGGTGTCGGACGTTGCCAACCCGAACGGCTCGGTCGACAATATTGCGGGCGTATGCAACGCGAAGAAAAACGTGTATGGCATGATGCCCCACCCCGAGCGGGCTGCCGACGTCACCCTGAACAACTGCGACGGGCTAAAGATATTCGATTCCATGCTGAAAATGCTCCGCTGACGCACGTCACCGGCTGCCAGTGCGGCAGTAAAAATCAAGCAGCACCACCGACAGACTATCCCTGCACGACACACAGGACGACGCCTCCGCCAGTTCCATAACGCTGTGAACCTGCGCACGCAGGCTATCCGTGACCGGCGCTGTTTTAAGCGTTGTAATAACCTTGTCGAAATATTTCCTGAAAATGTAAGCCTCCAGTCCTCTTATTTGGTTTTGCAGCAACATGCCTTCCAGCGTACCTTTAAAAAACGCCGGACGGTAAACTTTTGCAAAGCGAAGCAACCTGATGCTTTCCTCCACCTCCCTGTCGGTATGCGGAAAGCCCTCCCGCTCTATGCGCACCATCGTGCGTACCATCTCTTTCAGCGACCGCAGCGGCGCGTCGGCCTCCAGCAGCACCTCTACCTCCTCCAGCGCTTGCCGGTATCCGGGGCGGAAAACGGTGTAGAACAGGTTATCGTGACGATGTTTAAACGACACTTCGTCGTATACCTTCAACAGCGTATGATATTGTTGCGTAAGTCCCGAAAGACCGGCGGCGCCCGCATCGGAGGTTAATCCCGGCGAGGTGCGGTAGGCGCTAAAAAACGAGTGGAAGGCGTCGAACGCCTTGCAAAAGCCCTCAAAATAGGCGTCGGGCTGCGCGCAAACGCTTAACGGCGCAAGTAACAATGCTATTATCATGTACTTTTTCATGACCGGAGAAAATTTATAGGCGCAAATTTATAAAATTTTCTTACATTTGCGGTTACTTTTATTTTTACCCATGAGTAAAAAATGGATACTATTAATATGTGTTGCTGTGCTTGCTTGCCTGTCGGGCGCCTTTCATCTCCTGACCAATCAAACAGAAAAACAAAAAGCGGAAGCTGACATTATCGGCGCAATACCTTTCGATGCCTTATTTATCGCACAATTCGACAAATTAGTTTTGCTCGACGACAATTTTTCGACGCCGGCAGTATGGAATAATTTCATATCCGGCAAATCCCCGCTGCTCGCATGGATTAAAAAGACGATCGACGCCATCGACAACTCCGATGCTGCCGCACTCCTTCTGCACTCAAAAGCATGCCTCTCGGCGCATCCGCTTGGCAAGAACGAACTGGCCATCCTGTGCGCCATGGCATTTCCGTCGCCGGTGAACGACAGCAACTGGGAACAGATCCTCGGCGATATCATCCGGCCGGCGAGCCGCACGCGCTATCAGGAAAGCACTATCGTTTCGGTTCAAACAAGCGACGGCATATTATACCTGTCCTATGCCAAAGGCGTAGGTATGGCCAGCAGTTCACTGATCACGATACAGTCGGCCATCCGGCACCTCAAAAGCGGGGAGTCGCTGTCGCACGACGCACAATTTGCCACGGCGGCGCAAACCGTCAACCGGCATGTCGACATGAGCTTTATGCTCAACCATCGCCAATTGCCGCAACTGGGCAACGTGGCCGGCCACAACCTGCCGGCGAAAGTCACCGGTTTTCTGGCGCACACCGCCAACTGGACGGCGCTCGACGGACAAATCACGCCGGATATGATTACCCTCAACGGCTTTGTGTTCCCCTCCTTCACCACGGATAATTACCTGTCGGTGTTTCTTCAGCAGTCGAACAGCAACACCGGGGCGTGGGACGTGCTGCCCGCATCGGCACACTTCATGCTCAGCCTGTCGGTAGACGACCCCAAGCGCTTCCTGAGCAACTGCGACCACTTCCTCGAAGTGCACAAAGACCTCAACAAATACAAGCAGCGCGTGGCTGCGTTAGACAAGGGATGGTTGCAAAACGCGGCAGAGCTGTTCTGCTCGCTGTATCCGGCGGAAGTGGCGCTGGCCAATTTCCCGTCCGGCAACTGGGTGACGCTGCTCCGGACAACCAATGCCGAATACGCCCTCGAGCAACTGCGGGCACAAGCCCTGCACCTCGACAAGAATTTCATATCGACGCGGGAAACCGCTGTCGACAACAGCACCATCACCCTGTACAACAATCCGGCGGCCGGCTTATTCCACACGCTGCTCGGCGAGGTGTTCCCCGAAAATCAGGACGCGCTTTTCGCCACTTCCGGCGACTGGTTTTATTTCTCAAGCAACAAAGAACTGCTGAAACAGGTGGCTGTGGCGTCGCAAAAAAACACGCTCAAAAAGCACCTCTCGCAGATTGAAGTGTCGCAATATCTCACCAACCGTGCGTGCCTCACGGCTGTGGTGCGCACACCCGGCAAGACCGATCACCCCCTGTTACAGTATTTCCATCCCCGTGCACAACGGGCTGTGGTGAAAGCGGCGGAAAACGCCCCGGTCAACATACAAATCCTGCAATTGCAGCCGTCGAACGACAAGCTGTATGCTTCGTTCTTATCTTTATTCGACACGAAAACCGGCAGTAGCGCTTCGGCGGCAGCGCCCAAGCCCGAGCCGGCACAAGCGCCTGAAGAGGAAAAGCCGCAACCGCAGGAAACAGTTCCCGAAACGGTCGCAGCGCCCAACCTCACCGGCGAGGGCGCCGAAGAACGCCTGCGCGTGCCGGTCATCAACCATTACACCAAGGAAAAGGAGGCGTTCGTTCAATTTGCCGATAACCGCATCGGCCTGCAAAGCAAAGACGGGCAGTGGCTGTGGACAAAGAAACTCAACAGCGCCATCACCGGCAGCGTCATACAGATCGATTACCTGCGCAACGGAAAACTGCAAATACTCTTCACCACGCCCACCCACATTTACCTGTATGACCGCAATGGAAACATGGTGACGCCTTACCCCGTAGCATGGAAAACGCCGGTGTCGACAATCGCCGTGTTCGACTACGACAAAGACCGCAACTACCGCATCTTTACCACCGACGCCAGCAACACGGTGCGCGTGCACGACAAGCGCATACAGCCTGTAGAGGGATGGAAGCCTTTTAAAAGCTCACATGCCATCACGCGTGCGCCGGAGTTCTTCCGCGTGGCGTCGCGCGACTACATTGTGGTGTGCACCGAACAAACCACGTATATCCTCGACCGCAAAGGCAACGAACGGGTAAAGCTCGAACAGCCGGTAGTGGTAAAGCCGGATACGCCGGTTACGGCACAGCAGCAGCCCGCACTCCTCAAGGCCACCACAGCCGACGGGAAACAAGTACAAATTTATCTGAAAGACGGAAAAGTAGAATTTAAGTAGATAATGTAAGTAGATGAAAATATTCCTCGTCATATTGTTGTCATTTATCATAGCACGGTGGCTTATGCGCCGCTTCGCACCGATGTTGCTGGCCTCGCTTTTCAGAAACATCAACAAGCAGCAGGGATTTCGCAATCCGCAGCACGGCGCGAAGCCGCGCAAGGAAGGCGACATTAAAATAAGGCAAGTAACAAAACAGGACAAAAAAATCGACAAGGATGTGGGCGACTACGTAGCCTACACAGAAGTAACCGAAAAATGAGAAAAAGACCTTCATGCTCCCTTATAATAACTACGTATAATACGCCCGACTATTTACGACTTTGCCTGCAGTCGGTGCTGAAGCAACAGATTATGCCCTCCGAAGTACTTATTGCCGATGATGGATCAACAGATGAAACAAAGCAAGTCATAAACGAGATAGCCGCCACTTCACCTGTTCCCATAATCCATGTGTGGCAACCCGACGAGGGTTTCCGGGCGGGCGCCATACGGAATAAAGCAATAGCCAAATCTTCGGGCGAATATATCATCGATATTGACGGAGATGTGCTGCTCCATAAATATTTTATTCGCGACCATCTATGCTTTGCACAACACGGCACACTGATTGCCGGATCTCGCGTGTTGCTCACACCGGCATTTACTGAAAAGTATAAGAACGGCAAAACGCATTTTCCCTCATTTTATAGCGCCGCTGTAAAGAATAGAATATATGCCGTCCATTGCTTGCCGCTGGCAAAGCTCAATTACTGTATACGGCGCAGCAAGCACTCGTATCTATATGTAATGAGTTGCAACATGGCATTCTGGAAAGACGATGTGCTTTGCATCAACGGCTATAACGAGGCATTCCGCGGTTGGGGCAAGGAAGACAATGATCTCGCATTGCGGTTTATGAATAATAACGTAAAACTGCGCTTCCTGCAATATCACGCTATTATTTTTCATCTTTACCATCCCGAAAACGACCGCTCAAGGCTGTCGATTAACACACAGTTGTTTTGCGAAAGCATACAAAATAAAACCACATATATAGAACAAGGTATCGATAAACATACTCCCGAATCATGAAAACATTTCTCCGGTTATTTTCCTACGCGCCGCCCTTAGCGCCCATAACGGTACGTTACCTTATTCTCGTACTGTTCGGAGTGTTGTTCAGCATCGTCAATTTCTCGCTGCTCGTGCCGGTATTAGACCTCCTTTTCAACCCCGGCAACACAAGCACCGCAGCCGTTACCGCATTGCCCGACTTCTCGTTCAGCGTAGACTATGCGAAAAACGCCTTTTACTACTATTGCAACAAGCTGCAACAAACACGCGGGCCGATGGGCGCGTTGCAATTCACCTGTATTACGATACTGGTATCGGTAACGCTGGCGAATATTTTCAAATACGCCGCACAGCGCACCATTACGCGTATGCAGAGTTTGCTCATCCGTAATCTACGACAAGCGGTATTCGAAAAACTAATGTCCCTGCATATCGGATTTTTCAAAAAGAACAAAAAGGGACATTTGCTGTCTGTATCGTCCAACGACATCAACGAGATTCAAGGCGTAGCCGGCAATGCCTTGCAGGTGTTCTTCCGCGAGCCGCTGTTTATTATTGCATACGCCGCCGTACTGTTTTACCAGTCGGCGCAACTCACTTTCTTCACGCTGCTGGTGCTGCCTATAGCCGGTGTTATCATTTCGGGCATCGCCAATTTATTAAAACGGAATGCCAAGCAATCGCAAAACCTGCTCAGCAACCTGCTTGGACTGATGGAGGAGGCCATCACAGGCATCAGGGTTATACGGGTTTTCAACGCCGAAAAATTCATCAACAAAAAGTTCAATGAATACAATAACGCACAACGATGGGTATTCAAAAAAATGTGGAACCGCATCGACATGGCTTCACCGCTGTCGGAAATACTGGGCATCGTGGCCGTGGCGTTTATTGTGCTCTATGGCGGTCATCTTATTTTCAGCAACGCGTCGAACGCGCTTTCGGGAAGCGGATTCATTGTGTACGTTTTTGTCTTTTCGCAAATTCTTATGCCGGCAAAGTCGCTGGCGCAGGCCACCACCAACTTTCAACGCGGACTGGCGTCGGCCGAGCGGGTATTTGCCGTTTTAGACACGGATACGGAAATCAAAGAACGTCCCGATGCCGTAAAGATCGCCTCTTTTGAAAAATCGATCGACTTGCAAAACGTCAGCTTTGCTTATCAAACCGACAAGATATTAAACCATGTCGACCTGCATATTGAAAAGGGGCAAACGGTGGCACTTGTAGGGCCGTCGGGAGCAGGAAAAACCACCCTCATCAATCTTATCCCCCGCCTCTACGATATAACCGAAGGCCGCATCCTGATTGACGGTGTGGACGTGCGCGACTGCAACCTGCGCTCGCTCTACAATCAAATCAGCATGGTGGTACAGGAACAAATTCTCTTCAACGACACGGTGTATAACAACATCGTGTTCGGGGCGGAGAATGTCACGGAAGACGACGTGGTGAGGGCGGCGAAGACGGCCAACGCCCACGAGTTTATCGTGCAAATGGAGAACGGCTACCAAACCAATATCGGCGATCAGGGAAACCGGCTGTCGGGCGGACAGCGCCAGCGCCTCTCCATTGCCCGCGCTATCCTCAAGAACCCGGCCATCCTCATCCTCGACGAAGCCACCTCGGCGCTCGACACCGAAAGCGAACGTCTGGTGCAGGATGCCCTCACGAAACTGATGAAAAACCGCACCTCTATCGTGATCGCACACCGACTGTCGACCATCCAGCATGCCGACAAAATCGTTGTCCTGCAAAAAGGGGAAATCATAGAACAGGGCACACACGCCGAACTCGTGGCCATGCAAGGCCTCTACAAACGGCTCTGCGAATTGCAAACCTTTAACTAAAATACGCTGCTTATGACAAAAAGTTTTATTGCTCAGTTTGAACAAAGTTTCAAAAACCACTGGGATCTCCCGGCGCTGTCGGACTACAAAGGCACCACGCTCCACTATAAGGACGTAGCCCGGCGCATTGCAAAACTCCACATCCTGTTTCAGGAATGCGGACTGAAAAAGGGCGACAAAATCGCTATCTGCGGACGCAATCAGGCCAACTGGGGCGTCGTGTTTTTCGCCACCCTCACCTACGGCGCCATCGCGGTGCCCATCCTGCACGAATTTAAGGCCGACAACATCCACCACATCGTAAACCACTCCGGAGCGCGCGTGCTGTTTGCCGGCGACATCATCTGGGAGTCGATCAGCGAACGGGAAATGCCCGCTCTGGAGGCCATCATCCTCACCGGCGACTTCTCGATCGTATACAGCCGGCGACCGTCTATCCACGCCGCACGGGAACGCCTGAACGAACTGTTCGGAAAAAAATATCCGAAGAACTTCCGTCCCGAACACATCGCCTATCACCACGACGAGCCCGAAGAATTGGCCATCATCAACTACACCTCGGGCACCACCGGGTTCTCCAAAGGCGTGATGCTGCCCTACCGCAGCCTGCTCTCCAACCTGCAATTCGCGCAGGGGGCGCTCGCGCTTAAGGCGGGCGACAACGTGGTGTCGATGCTGCCCATGGCGCACATGTATGGCATGATGTTTGAATTTATTTTCGAGCTCGCGCAGGGCGCCAACGTGCATTTCCTCACCCGCGTGCCCACCCCGAAAATCATCATGGAGGCGTTTGCCGACATCAAGCCTTTCCTCGTGATTTCGGTGCCGCTGATTGTCGAGAAAATCTACAAGAAGCAACTGCAACCCATACTGAATAAGATGTCGATAAGGATGCTGCTGAAGCTTCCCGTTATCGACCAAACGATAAAGAGGAAAATCCTCACGGCGCTCAACCGGGTGTTCGGCAACAATTTTTACGAAATCGTGGTGGGCGGCGCGGCGTTCAACCGCGAGGCCGAGAACTTTTTCAAACAAATCGGGTTCCGCTACACGGTGGGCTACGGCATGACGGAGTGCGGCCCCCTCATCTGCTACGAGGACTGGAGCAAAACGCCGCTCTACGCCTGCGGCAAGGCCATCCCGGGCATAGAAATAAAAATCGACTCGCCCGACCCGGAACGCACGGCCGGCGAAGTGCTGGTGCGCGGCGACAACGTGATGCTGGGCTACTACCGCAACGAACAGGCCACCGAAGAGTCGTTCACGCCCGACGGCTGGATGAAAACCGGCGACCTCGCCACGATGGACAAGAACGGCTACGTGTTCATCAAGGGACGGAGCAAGAGCGTGATTCTCGGCGCGTCGGGGCAAAACATCTACCCCGAAGAACTGGAAGACCTCCTCAACAACATGCCCTACGTGAGCGAATCGCTGGTGGTGGATCAGGGCGGCAAGCTCACCGCGCTCATCTATCCCGACTACGAGCAAACCACCGCCGCCGGCCTCGCCGATACCGACCTGCCCCGCACCATGGAAGAAACACGCATAAGAATAAACGAGGAGCTCCCCCAATACGCGCAAATCGCCCAAGTGAAAATCTTCCCCGAGGAATTCGAGAAGACGCCGAAGCGCAGCATCAAGCGGTTCCTCTACCAGAATATATAGCCCGGCAGATTAGTGGTTAATGTGTGCCGGGAAGCCGTCCGAATGTTCGGATGGGTCGCCAGAGGTTCTGGGAGGCCGTCCGAATGTTCGGATGGGTCGCCAGAGGTTCCGGGAGGCCAACCGCGTCTCTACATGCCTCTTGGTTAGTCCCTGATACAGCGAACAGTGCTGCCGTAGGAACGCAACTGGTATCCTCGGCTCACGGCAATATGGAGACAACTGAAGTACCGTATCCACGCGTTCGTGCTGCTGTAGACCGATGAACTCCAAAAGAAGGCGGCGCCACCTCGATTGGTGAAGGTGCCGCTGACGGTGCGAGAACCGGTCGGCAGCACACGGAATCCATAAAGGTCGGCACCTGCTACAGACTGGCCATAAAAATCCCACTTTGCATCCGTGTCCGTAGCACAGGTGCCGGCGCCGGAAGCGCAGGTGCCTGTGGACTTGGCCTTCGCTCCGGCATCAATGCCGTAGCGTACCCCAATGCCCGGCGCAGTTTGGTGGATAGTGCCGGAGCCGCCACCCTCCATCGCATCGAATAGCACGCCCCACTCGAACTCCGTGGGCACATGCCAGCGCTCCGGGCATATCCCGCGACCGCCGGCGCCCGTACCGGCAGGCGCCGTCCGTCCGTGATTAAACTTCGAGTTCGCTTCATTCGCCGCACCGGTATTATAGGTAGCAAGTTCCGTCCATGTGCCGAGGCCATCCAAGGCCATCGCCGTTTCCCACGTATATAATGCGCCGTACACATTACAAGTCGCACTGCTACTCGTCAATGTAGCACCGTGGGTGGCGGGGCACCAGAACGAACCAATCGCAGGAACACCATTAGCGGCACTGGCGTCAAACGGCTTCCCATTCGCCTCCTTGGAATTCTGATTCCACACCAGCGGCGCAGCAGCCGTGCCCTGATAGTTCAAATTCTCCGCCATCACCAGAAAGGTGTCTATCAGCACCACCCGGTACTGCTTGCCGTCGCGCTCGTCGGTAAGCATCCACGAAGAGCCCTCGCGCTCCCCGCCGCAAAGCGCAAACGAGGCAAAGGTGAGCGGAGCCCGGCACTGCACGTGCACCGTAAACACGTTCGACTCCATCCATGCGTTGCCGCAGTCGGGCGTCTTCGCCAAACGAACGTATTCATAGTCTCCTGCCGCACGCCCCATCCCGCAAAAGAAAGCGGCGTCGGTGGCGCCCGGCACCGGCGCCCCGTTCTCCAGCCACTGGTAGGCAACGGTTCCGCCGCTGCCGCTCGTGGCCGCCGCCACGCTCTTAATCGTGAAGGACGACCACTCGGCCACCACCATCGACTGATGACCCTGCGCGAACATCAAATTGACAAATGACAAATGACAAATGACAATTAACAACGAACATCTCATAACTTATATCTATTAATTCATAACTCATAACTCTTAGTTAGTCCTTCATGCAGCGTACAGAGGCGCCATCGTAATTGGCGAACACACCGCGGGTCACATCACTGTAGGAAAAGATGAATGCCCTGACCCACGCGTGCGAGCTGGTGTAGGCCGATGAACTCCAAAAAGGGGCGTCGCTGCCTTGATTCATGAAGTTACTGAGGCTGCGATAACCGGCCGGCAGCACACGGAATCCATAAAGGTCAGTGCCCTTCACAGCCTCACTACTCCATGTCCACTTTGCGTCCGTATCCGTAGCACACCTGTTGCCGCCGACAGCGCAGGTAGCCGTAGACTTGGCCTTCGTTCCGGCATCAACGCCGCAGCGCATCCCGCTTTTCTGCGCAGTTTGGTGGATAGTGCCGCTGCCACTACCCTCCATCGCATCGAGCAGCACGCCCCACTCGAAGTCTGTGGGCACATGCCAGTGCTCCGGGCATATCCCGCGACCGCCGGTGCCCGTACCGGAAGAAGCCGTCCGGCCATGATTAAACTTCGAGTTCGCTTCATTCGCCGCACCGGAATTAGATCTGTCGACATTCGTCCATGTGCCGAGGCCATCCAAGGCCATCGCCGTCTCCCACGTATACAGCGCGCCATACACATTACAAGTCGCACTGCTACTCGTCAAGGTAGCACCGTGGGCGGCGGGGCACCAGAACGAACCAATCGCAGGAATGCCATTAGCGGCACTGGCGTCAAACGGCTTTCCATTCGCCTCATTGCATTTCTGATTCCACACCAGCGGCGCAGCACCAGTGCCCTGATAGTTCAAATTCTCCGCCATCACCAGAAAGGTGTCTATCTTCACCACCTTATATTGCTTGCCGTCGCGCTCATCGGTGAGCATCCACGAAGAACCATCGGGCTCCCCGCCGCAAAGCGCAAACGAGGCAAAGGTGAGCGGAGCCCGGCACTGCACATGCACCGTAAACACATTCGACCCCATCCACGCGTCGCCGCAGCTGGGTGTCTTCGCCAAGCGAATGTATTCATACTTTCCTATAGCACGCCCCATCCCGCAAAAGAAAGCGGCGTCGGTGGCGCCCGGCACCGGCGCCCCGTTCTCCAGCCACTGATACGCAACGGTTCCGCCGTTGCCGCTCGTGGCCGCCGCCACGCTCTGAATCGTAAAGGACGACCCCTCGGCCACCATCATCGACTGGCGGTCCTGCGCAAACATCAAATTGATAATTAACAATTGACAAATGACAATTAACAACGAACATTTCATAACTTATATTTATTAATTCATAATTCATAACTCATAACTCATAACTCATAACTCTTAACTCTTAGTTAGTCCTTCATGCAGCGAACAGAGAAGCCGCTGGAACGGGATGCGCCGTTGCGGAACACACGAGCCTCCTCATCGCGGAAGTGCCAGATCCATGCGTCCGAGCTATTGTAGGCCGATGAACTCCAAAAGTAGGCGTAGTTGCCTCGAGTGTGGAAGTGGGAGCCACTGTTGCGGCGGTAGCCGGCCGGTAGCGCACGGAACCCATAAAGGTCAGTGCCCATCACCGACTTATCCTTCCATCCCCACTTCGCCTCCGTTTCCCCATTGCAGCTGCCGGAAGTACAGGTGGCCGTAGACTTGGCCTTCTTCCCGGCATCAACACCATACCAGCTTTTGCCCGGCGCAGTCTGGAGGACAGTGCCGGAGCCGCCACCCTCCATCGCATCGAGCAGCACGCCCCACTCGAAGTCTGTGGGCACATGCCAGTGCTCCGGGCATATCCCGCGACCGCCGGCGCCCGTACCGGCAGGTGCCGTCCGTCCGTGATTAAACTTCGAGTTCGCTTCATTCGCCGCACCGGTATTATAGGTGGCGACTTCCGCCCATGTGCCGAGGCCATCCGAGGCCATTGCCGTTTCCCACGTATACAGCGCGCCATACACATTACAAGTCGCAATAGTACTCGATGTCGCACTAAAGGCGCCGGGGCACCAGAACGAACCTATCGCAGGAATGCCATTAGCAGTAGATGTAAACACTGTGCCATTCGCCTCCTTGGAATTCTGATTCCACACCAGCGGCGCAGCACCAGTGCCCTGATAGTTCAAATTCTCCGCCATCACCAGAAAGGTGTCTATCAACACCACCTTGTATTGCTTGCCGTCGCGCTCATCGGTGAGCAGCCACGAAGAGCCCTCGGGCTCCCCGCCGCAAAGCGCAAACGAGGCAAAAGTCAGCGAAACCCGGCACTGCACATGCACCGTAAACACGTTCGACTCCATCCATGTGTCGTCGCAATCAGGCCTCTTCGACAAACGAACGTATTCATACTTCCCCGCCGGGCGTCCCAGTCCGCAAAAGAAAGCGGCGTCGGTGGCGCCCGGCACCGGCGCCCCGTTCTCCAGCCACTGATACGTAACGGTTCCGCCGTTGCCGCTCGTGGCCGCCGTCACGCTCTGAATCGTAAAGGACGACCCCTCGGCCACCATCATCGACTGACGGTCCTGCGCAAACATCAAATTGACAATTAACAATTGACAAATGACAATGAACAACGAATATCTCATAACTTATATTTATTAATTCAGAACTCATAACTCATAACTATTGCCCTATCGCTCCCGGCGTGCTGCTGCAGGTAATGCCTACCTGTCCCGGCGCACTGCTGCAGGTCACCCCGGCGGTGCCGCCGATGTGGCCGGGCGTGCTGCTACAGGTAGCCGCCGCCGTGAGGCCGATGCCGCCCGAAGCGTCGCTGCCCGCAACGACCTTCACCGCATCCGACGTTGCGCTGCAGCCGTTGCTGTCGGTCACCTTCACCGTATAAACCCCGCCCGTTTCGATGAACGCCGAATAGGCCGTGTAGGCCGGGCCGGCGGCGCCGGCGATATCCGCACCGTCGCGCCGCCACCGATAATCCTTAATAGAGCTCCCGCTCGCCCCCACCGAAGGCCAAGCCGCGAGTTGCGCAAAGTTCCCGCACAGCGTCACCGTAGACGAAAACGCAGCCGGCGGCGCCGTCACGATAACCGTGGGCAACGCCCATGCCACAATCGAGAGTGTGCCGCTCGCCACCCGCGGACAAAAAGCCCCCGACAGCGTCCGTACCGTATAACTGCCCTGCGTGTAACGCCCGCTGAAGGTGCCCGCACTGCCCTTGAGGGTTGTTATCGTGGCAGAGGCCGACACAGGGGCGCCTCCTTTATATAATTGGTACACCGCGCCGGGTTCGGTCTTTGCCAGCGCCAGCGTAACGCTCGAACCCGCGCAGTAGCTCGTTGCCGACGCCTTCAAGGTCTGTATGACGGGCGGCTTGCAGCCAAAGGCGCCCGGCGCGAGCGACGCATCGGTGAACGAGGCCATGGTTTTGCCGTCGGGGATTTTATAGGTGCCGGCCGCCTGGGCACGGCTCAAGGTCGTGCTGCCCGACGGATTAAGCTGTAGCGTAAAGGGCGGCGTTCCCGTAAACTTTATGCTGTCGGCCGCCGTGTAGCGCCCCACCGGCGGGTAGTTGATGGCATACACACACGCGCCGGTAAGAACGCACGGCCGTGTGTCCCTACAAGTGGTAACCATCTGCACGGTGGCAGAGAATGCGCTTTGCGGGTTTACGCTCTTCCGGGCGTTGCCAACGACCCACACGCCGTTGGGGTTGCCCGCCACCTCGATCACTTTAGCCCCGCTCCATGAGGGGTTGGTGAGCGTGGCGCCCGGCGCCAGCGGCAGCCGGGTCATCGTGCCGCTTTTATTATAGTCGACGAACAGCCACACCGTGTCGTTCCACACCTTTTTAGGGTCTGCCGGCGGCCTCCAGCGGATGTCGATCGTCAGCGTGGCCGGCGACCCGCTCTGCCCCGCCCGCACCTTATAGTTAGACAGGGTAATGCCGTTCTGCGCAAACAGGCCGGTGGCAGTAAGCAGTAGCAGCAGGCAAATTGCATTTGTTTTCATATACATTAATTCAAAATTCATAATTCAAAATTCATAATTCAAAATTCATAATTCAAAACTATTCCCGCGAGTCGTTGCTCCGCGGCACACCGCGGGCTCATGGTGTAGCATCCCCATAATTCTGCCATTCAGGATCTTTGCATCGTTTAGTACGAAACTCCAATGTAGCAAATTCTGTGCCACTTCCGTTTTTTTTAAATTTATTAGTGGTTGATAATGCGCAATTAAGACGTGAGATGTGAGGCGTGGAGCGGAGTTCCCGCGTTCGGGCGAGTGGTGAAAAATTTTTCTACAGGTTCGGGCAAGGTTAAATATCTCCTCGTCAGGAGCAGGGGTGGAACCCGCGAACGTTCCGGGGAGCCCCTGAGGGTTTCCGGGGAGCCCGTCAAGTGCTCAGCGGTGCCCGCCAAGTGCTCAGCGGTGCCCGTCAAGTGCTCAGCGGTGCCCGCCAAGTGCTCAGCGGTGCCCGTCAAGTGCTCAGCGGTGCCCGTCAGGAGCTCAGCG
>JAITQN010000140.1 GCA_031288865.1 Prevotellaceae bacterium | reverse complement strand
GGCTGTCCGGTAACGGGCGGCCGCTTTTTTTAATTACGAATTAACAATTACGCTTTACACTGTACGCAATACGCTGTTCTCCGTTTCCCGTTCCCCGAAGGGGCGTACTGCGCCGCGGTCGTTGCAGCGCAGCAGGAGGCTGGCTACGGTGGCGCGCAGCAGCGGATGCACGAATCCGGGCGCGAGCTCGCACAGCGGGAGCAGCGCAAACCGGCGCCGGGGCAACAAAGGATGCGGAACCACGAGCTCCTGCGTGTGAATCACGTCGTGGCCGTAAAAGAGGATGTCGATGTCGATGGGGCGCGAGGCGTAAGCGCCGGGCGAGGTGGGGCGCACGCGTCCCAGTTGCCGCTCGATGCGCTGGATGGCGTGCAGCAGTTGCGCGGGCCCGAGGGCGGTCTCCACCTGCACCGCCTGATTGACAAACCACGTGGCGGCCTCGAAGCCCCAGGGTTCGCTCTCGTAGTAACCCGACTGCCCCGTCACCGTGCCGGCCTGCGCGGCGAGCAGCGCGCACGCTTCGCGCAGCATGGCCTCCCTGTTGCCCATGTTGCTTCCCAGCAGAAGAAAAACGTTCATCGGCAGGCGGGGGTTACGGCTTTTTGTGGAGGAACGCCAGCGCATACATCTTCATTTGCTTCACCATGGCGAGCAAACCGTTGGAGCGCGTAGGCGAAAGGTTTTCCTTCAGCCCGATTTGATTGATAAAGTCGAGGTCAGCGTCGAGGACCGCTTGCGGCGGCTGTCCCGAGAACACCCGCACCAGCAGCGACACGATGCCCTTGGTGATGATGGCGTCGCTGTCGGCGGTGAAGGTTATTATCCCGTCGTGACAGGCGGCGCTGAGCCACACGCGCGACTGGCAGCCCTCGATGAGGTGCGTGTCGGTTTTGTGTTTCTCGTCGAACGGCGGCAGCGTCCTGCCCAGCTCGATAAGGTGTTCGTACTTGTCCATCCAGTCGGGCAGCAGCGCGAACTCGTCGATAATTTGTTGTGCAATGTCGGCTATTGGCATGATAACAGTTGTTTGATTTTCTTGAGGGCGTCTACGGCCGTGTCGATTTCCTCCGTAGTGTTGTAGAACGAGAACGAGAAGCGGAGCATGCCCTGCACGTTAAAGCGGCGCATCAGCGGGTCGGCGCAGAGGTGTCCGGAGCGTGCGGCGATGCCCATCTTGTCTAAGAGCTGGGCGGCGTCGGTGGGATGGATGCCGGCGATGTTGAACGACAGCAGGCTTGTTTTCGGCTGTGCCGCGCCGTAAAGCTGCAAGCCCTCGATTTCCTGAAGGCGCCGTGTGGCATGCCGCACCAGCGTCTCTTCCTGTTCCCTCACCTGCGCCCAGCCGAGCTCCTGCACGTAGTCGATGGCTTTCTTCAGCCCACAGACGCCAATAAAGTTGGGCGTTCCCGCCTCGAACTTCAGGGGCAGTCCGGCGTAGGTGGTTTTTTCAAACGACACCGCCGCAATCATCTCCCCGCCGCCCTGCCAGGGAGGCATCTCGTCGAGCAGTTCCTGCCGGCCGTAGAGCACGCCCGTCCCCGTGGGGCCGTAGAGCTTGTGTCCGGAGAACACATAGAAGTCACAACCCGCGTCCTGCACGTCTATTCCGCCGTGTACCGCGCCCTGTGCGCCGTCAACGAGCACCGGCACGCCGCAGGCATGGGCGGCGGCCACGATGTCCTTCACGGGATTCATCACGCCAAGCACGTTCGAAGCCTGCGTCACACAAAGGAGCTTCGTCCTTTTCGAGAGAAGCCGGGGCAGCTGTTCAACCGGCAGGCTGCCGTCGTGGTTCACCGGCAGCACTTTCAGCAGTGCGCCTTTGCGTTCGCACAGCAGCTGCCAGGGCACGATGTTGGAATGGTGTTCGGCTTCGGTAATCACAATGTCGTCGCCGGCGTGCACGAAGCGCTCGCCGAACGAAAACGCCACGGTGTTGATGGCGGCCGTAGTGCCTGCCGTAAACACAATCTCCTCCACAGACGACGCATGCAGGAAAGCCCTCACCGTTTCGCGGGCTTCTTCATACCGTTCGGTGCACATCGTCCCGAGGCAGTGAAACGCACGGTGAATATTGCCGTTTATGAAACTGTTCATTTCATTCACGAGCGCTATCACGGGAGCGGGCTTGTGTGTGGTGGCGGCATTGTCGAAATAAATGAGGGGTTTTCCGTATACCTGTTGCGACAAGGCAGGGAAATCTTTTCGTATGGTTTGCAGTATAAACATGGGACAAACTTAGCTAAAAATTTTAATAAAATCAAAAAAGTAAGTACCTTTGCAAGCCGGGGTTAATTTCAATATTATGTACGAATATATTAAAGGTATTGTTTCGGAACTCACGCCGACCTGTGTGGTGGTAGAAGCCGGCAGCATAGGCTATGCGGTGAACATATCGCTACAAACATACAGCAGCATAGGAAACCTGAAGGAAGTGCAATTGTGGATACACCACATTGTGCGCGAAGACGCCGAGCTGATGTTCGGGTTCTTCGAAAAGGAAGAGCGCGAAATATTCCGTTTGCTGACAGGCGTGTCGGGCATCGGGCCGAACACGGCGCGGATGATTCTCTCGTCGCTGACTTCGGGCGAGGTGCGCGCGGCAATTATGCAGGACGACATACGGCGGCTGCAAAGCATTAAGGGCATAGGGATGAAAACCGCCCAGCGGTTAGTCGTAGAACTGAAAGACAAGATCATAAAAACAACCGGTACCACGAGCCTGCCCGGCGGCGCGTCTGTAGCCGGGCTGCATGAAGAAGCGCTGTCGGCGCTGGTCATGCTGGGATTTGCAAAAGCGCCCGCCGACAAAGTATTAACCGGCTTGCTGCGCGAAACGCCGCAAATGGCCTTGGAAGCCCTCATCAAAGCAGCATTGAAACAGTTGTAGTGTATCGTTTTTTCCCACATATAATCTTCCTATTTCTTTGCGGTGCGGCATTGACGGCAAGCGCACAGGAGCCGCGCACGGCCCCGGAAGCGGAACCGGCGGGAACGTCGCTGCACGTCGACAAGCCCATTATCGACTACGACCCGGTGGGCGACAATTACCTCTACTATCACAGCTTCGACACGCGCAAGGTCATGCCTTATAAGGTGGTTTCGTCGGAAGAATACCGCCGCGAACAGTTCCTGGACCTCCTGCGCCGCGGATGGGTCGACCGGCACAGCGCACAGGCCGGGGGGCTGCCCTCGGGCGGCGCGCTGCCCACGACCTTCAACATCCGGAGCGACGCGTTCAGAAAGGTGTTCGGAAGCAACGAGATTACGATTAACCCGCAGGGGAACGTCGACCTCACTTTCGGCCTGAACCACATGTACACCGACAACCCGATTATCCCCGAACAGTATCGCGGAACCACGAACTTCGACTTCAACACCAAGATGCAGTTCAATATCGACGGCGCTATCGGCGACCGCCTGAAGCTGAACTTTAATTATAACACGGAGGCCACGTTCGACTTTGAAACCAACCTGAAGCTCGAATACGCCGGCGACGAAGACGACATTGTGCAGAAGATAGAAGCGGGAAATGTGACGCTTCCGCTCGACGGTTCGCTCATTACAGGCAGCCAGAGCCTCTTCGGCATCAAAACCGACTTGAAGTTCGGGAACCTTTCCGTAACGAGCATCTTCTCGCGGCAGGACGCCGAATCGAAATCCGTGGAACTGCGCGGCGGCGGCCAAACGAACATGTTCGAAATCGAAAGCGACAAATATGACGCCAACCGGCACTTCTTCCTTGCACAATACTTTCGCGACAACTACGACCGCCACCTGAGCAACCTGCCGCTCATCCTGTCGGGCATCAACATCAAGCGCGTGGAGGTGTGGATTACCAACAAAAGCGCGCGCTTCGACAACTCCCGGAA
>JAITQN010000051.1 GCA_031288865.1 Prevotellaceae bacterium | reverse complement strand
TCTATTAGTTATATGGCTGTTGGCCATTCACCTGCCAGCGCAGGCGGCCGATACCCTCACCATACTGTTTACCCACGACCTGCACTCGTATTTTTCCGGAAGCCGTGAAATCGACGGCGGCAACCACGTGCAGCACACCGGAGGCTACGCACGGCTTTATACCGCTATTGAACAGATACGGCAGCAAAACCCCGGCGCCACACTGCTGGTCGATGGCGGTGACGTGGCCATGGGCACGTTCTTCCACACGCTGTTCAACACCCACTTTGCGGAACTGCAACTGATGGACAGGATGGGATACGACGCCGTCACCATTGGAAACCACGACTTCGATTTCGGGGTAGACGCCCTGCAAACAGCGCTCCGGGTTTATTTTTCCGACACGTCGCACCGTTGCGCCGTGGTAACGTCGAACATCAAGGGGCTTGCGGGAACGGAGGAATACCTTGTGGTCACCAGAGCGGGCTGCCGCATCGGGATTTTCGGGCTGCTGGGCACGGAGGCACGCAGCCAAAGCCTGATTGATAAAGACCTGCCTTATGAGGAGTACATTACGGCGGCGGAACGCATGGTGAAACACTTGCGCAACACAGAAAAGGTGGACGTGGTGGTGTGCCTTTCCCATTCGGGAACAACTGAAAACGAGAAACACTCGGAAGACGTGCAACTGGCTCGCCGTGTGCCCGGCATCGACATAATTGTCAGCGGTCACACGCACCGCTTATTGCAGGAGCCCATAGTGGAGGGGCATACCGTCATCGGCTCGGCGGGAGCCTACGGAAGGCATCTGGGATGCATAAAGTTGGCGATGACAGACGGGAAGCCGCACGTGTCGTCTTACGAGGTGATAAAAATAGACAGCACTCTGACTGAAAATGCTGCGATTAAAACCGCTATCGATTCCTACAAAAAATTGGTGGAAACGCATTACCTGAACGCGGAAAAAACGGGTTTCGACGAGCCGCTGGCAGAAGTTACGAACAGCATTTCGGCGCAGTCCGACCGCATTGCTTTGGGACATCTGATTGCCGATGCCTTTGTGGAAGCCGTACAAAAAGCTGAAAATAAACGACCCGACATTGCCGTTGTGCCGTTGGGCACCATCCGGGCCAATTTATATAAGGGAATTGTTACCGCCGAAGAAGTTTTCAACATCCTGTCGCTGGGCGTGGGTGCGGACAAAAAGCCGGCTTTCCCGCTCCTGAAGGTCTATTTTTATGGCCGGGAGCTGCGCGACCTCTGCGAAGTGGACGCCAGCATATCGGGAATGGTCCCCGACGCGCAATTGTTCTTCAGCGGGCTTCGCTACACCTATTATCCCGGCAGCCTGTTCTGCAACAAGGTGAAAAGGGTAGAGGTGCAGGACAGCGCCGGAATCTATGTTGTTCCTGATAACGACAAGCTATATAGTGCAATAGGGAGTTTATACACGGCAAAAACAATGGGCGTGGTGAAAGAAAAAACCTTCGGGCTATTGTCCTTGTCGCCTAAGAATACAGCAGGACAACCCATTACAGACTGGAATGAGGCTATCGTGCACGACAGCGCAGGCCATGAGATTAAGGAGTGGGTGGCGCTGAAAAATTACCTGCAATCGGGCAGGAGAGGAGGGGAGAAAACCCCGGTATTTGACTACAAAGTGCGGGTAGAAGAGCGGAAAATCAAACAGACCGGATTTTCGCTGATAGAGGAAATTAAATACGTGAATATATTTTCATTATGCTGTTATATAACAACTATATTACTCTTAGTAACTCTATTGTTATTTTTAACTAAATTGCTGTATAATAGCATCAAGTAAGCTTATAAAGCGGGCGCTTTCGGCTAACGGGAAAAGGGGGCTTTCGAGCAATCCCTTGTCGAGGCAATCCATGACTTCCTGCGCCTCGTAATTGTAGCCGTTGCCCACCGACGTTACCGGATAGTCCTGCGTATTCCCGTCGACCGTCACCGAGATGCTGGTGGGTGCGTGAAACCGCCTGTGCATGGTGATTTTTCCTTTGGAACCATAAATCACGC
The DNA here is from genome assembly GCA_031288865.1 of Prevotellaceae bacterium. GTDB lineage: Bacteria > Bacteroidota > Bacteroidia > Bacteroidales > UBA932 > JAIRLC01. The sequence continues at coordinate 3,499 of JAITQN010000051.1, read as the reverse complement.
CCTCGCAATCCAATTGGATGCAGTAAGAGGAAAAGAGTTGCGCTACCGCGCCGTTTTTCCACTTGAAAAACATGGACGACGTGACGTCCACGCCATCAGGCATTCTCACCGCCTGTGCGGTAATATGGTCGGGGTAGCCAAGCAGGGTTACGGCCAAAAAAACAGGGTAGATGCCGATGTCGAGCAGCGAACTGCCGCCCACTTCTGGATTGAACGTGCGAATCTGCGGGTCGTAGGCGCGGAAAAAACCGAGGTCGGCGCGAATGTAGGTAATGTCGCCGATAACGCCGCCGTCGATGATTTTCCGCACGGCATTCATGCTTGGCAGAAAATTCGTCCACAGGGCCTCCATCAGGAACGTTTTGTTGCGCCGTGCCGCTGCAATCATGCGGTCGACCTCCACGCGGTTCATGGCGAACGGCTTTTCGCACAGCACCGGCTTCTTGTGGCTCAGCATCAAAATGGTATTGGCCTCGTGCATGGTGTTCACCGTGCCGATATACACGGCATCGACCTGAGGGTCGGCGGCCAGCTCTGCGTAACTGCCGTAGGCCACCGGCATGTCTTTCTCCCGCGCAAATTCTTGTGAATCATCAATATTGCGGGCGGCTACCGCATAAGGGCGGCCGTTGCGGGTGGCTTTCAGTCCGTCGACAAACTTGCGCGAGATGCGCCCCGCGCCGACAATACCCCAATTGTAAGTCTTACTGCATTCCATGTATTCAATGTTAATAATTTTATTTAAATTTTAAAGTACAAATGTATACTATTTTCACTTATTATTAGTATCTTCGCCGGAAAATTAACGCTTAGCATTATGAAGATATCCGTCTTTCTATTCTTTTTCTTAACGAGTTTATTTGCTTATTCACAAGAAGATTCAACCATTAATTATCGTCAGAAAGGCATTGAATTGGTGTATCAGCACCGGTATGCGGAAGCAAAAGAGGCTTTTTCCCAGTATCTGGAGTCGCTTTCTGCGCCGCAGCGGAAAAAGGTAGAGAAAGACATCAACCGCTTTATCGCTATATGCGACTTCTCGGAAACGGCCATACGCGACTCCGTGCAGGTGCATATTGAGAACGCGGGCGAAACGGTGAACAGCCGCTACGACGACTATAACGCCGTGGTTGTGGCGCAACCCGACACCCTGCTGCTGTTCTTCACTTCCCTCCGCCCTAAGGGCGAGTACCCCGATTCCGCCGGCCGCCGGGAAGATAAGGAGCACGTGTTTGCGGCCGCGTTTACCGGTGGACAAGCGGGCGAGGCCGCCCCTTCATCTCCGTCAACGGGGAAATATATCAGCGTGGCCGGCGTTGACCACAGCGGCGAGGGCGCAGTGTTCTACTACAAGTCGAAGAAGCGATTCGGCGATATCTATCGCGCCAAGTTCAAAAAGAACGGAAGCACAGACGCAGGTAAAAGACTGAGCAATACCATCAATTCCAGAACCGGCCGGGAAACCGGCATCTCTTTCACTGCTAACGGCGACGCTTATTTCATTTCCGACCGCCGGGGCGGCGCTGGCGGCAAGGACATCTGGTATGCCGAAAAATCAGGAAAACGTAGCTACAAGTCGCCCAAGAACCTGGGCAGCGCCATCAACACGCCCCTGACGGAAGAGGGCGTAGAGGTATCGGCCGACGGCAATACGCTGTACTTCTCGTCGAACGGACACACAGGGTTCGGCGGGTTCGATATATATAAGGTACAAAGAACACCGGACGGGAACTGGGGCGAGCCGGTTAACATGGGCTATCCCCTCAACAGCCCCGACGACGACCTGTTTTACCACATCACTCCCGATACCACCATCGCGCTGCTGTCGTCCAACCGGCGCGGCGGAAGAGGTGGCCTCGATATATACGTGGTTAAAAGCGTGGTGGAAGAAATGGAGGTAGAAGTAGAAGAAAAACAGGAAGTTAATGTCGATAATGAAGCAGAAGCAGCTCCGGTGGAAGAAGAAGTTGTAGAAGAGAAGAGCGCGGCGGAGGAGCAAATAGATGAAGTAGTTAAAGAAGATAAAGTGGAGGATGTGGAGACGGAAGAAGAAGCGCAGGTAGAAGAAGCTGTTAAAGAAGAGGAAGTGGGAGAGACGGAATCGAAATCAGAATCAGAAATTGAAATTGAACCTCAATCATAAATAAATACAAAACAATGAGAATAAAAACACCCCTGCACCTTGCCATTGTCCTGCTGTGCATGTTAGCCGTTTCGTGTAAGGATAACGACATCGTGTACAATACGGATCCCGAAGGCAAAGAATTTCGAACCATGACCATTGCCCTGCCTCTTGGCAAGGCGACGGTTCCCCTTCATGAAACCATCAATAAGAAGATAAGTTCGTCTGACTCTGTGCGTATTGGTGATGGTGGCGTGCTGTATGTACAGTACCATCACAAACAGCCGGTGAACTGGGAGAACGGAAGCAGTATCACAGTGAAGAACATTACCTGTGCGAAAGAGTTCGACCTGACGACTGAAATGATCGAAAGTCAGAGTAATGAGGATATAACAAAACTGTTTCCCGACCTTGACACCAATAACCTCCCCGATGATATAAATGAGTGGCTTGATGGAAAGATACCTGATGAAGAAAACCTGTTTTCCAATATTCCCGGAGGAATACTAACACCCGGCCATCCTGCACCGGCAGCGGCCTATCAGATAAGGTCGCTGACTGCCGTTATACCAGTGGCATACTCGGCTACAGGCACGGAGCAGGCTACAGTAACGGCGGGGGGCACCGACAAGCCGGATGTAGTCATAAGCAAAGCGGTGCTTGACGAAGGAACCCTCCAGATAGAAATATCACTTCCGGCAGGTACAACGGGCAACGTGACGTTTACAATACCAGCCTTGCAAAAAGATGGGAAAACTTTCATGTCGAAATTCGAAGGCCTGACCGGCGGAACAACAACGTCACAGACGTATACGTTGCGGGATTGCTCCGTAACCCTGGACAACGGTAACAGTATCTACATCACCTATGCCGTTGACATGTTGTGCAACTTTACTAATGGTGCGCCGGCAAAAGGTCCGGAAATCGAATTCACACTTGAAGAAATTAAACCAAAATATATCTTCGGTAACTTCGGGAAAGACACCATCGAAAAAAACGACGGCTTTGCACTTGAGTTCTTTAAAGATTTGGAGTTTACAGGCAGTCTTGGGTTTAAAGATATCGGCATCACGATGAACGTCACCAACAACCTGGGGCTCCCAATAGGCGTGAAAGGCGACCTTATCATGTATAATGGCGCTGATTCATTGACCACACTTCTGCGCGACTTCGGTTTCACGATAGAGCCCGCCATCTACACCGGTACAACCGTAACCCCACGCAACACATCAGAAACTTTTACACCTTCCCTGTCGCTTGACGGCAGCAGACTCCCCGACAGGCTGGGGTTTGCAATAAAGGGACGACTCAACCCGGACAACACGTTGTCACCGGCGACCGATAACTTCCTGGTTGTAAACGGTGATATGAACATGG
>JAITQN010000139.1 GCA_031288865.1 Prevotellaceae bacterium | reverse complement strand
GGCAGCCAACCGCTCGTGCGGTTTTGTCGCGAGAGCTTCTGTGAAGCCTACCGCTCGTGAGGTTTTGTCGCCAGAGCGTCTGGGAAGCCAACCGCTCGTGCGGTTTTGTAGCCAGAGCGTCTGGGAAGCCAACCGCGCGTGCGGTTTTGTCGCCAGAGCGTCTGGGAAGCCAACCGCGCGTGCGGCGAGGGTATTTTTTGGGTTTTTAAGAAGGGGATAATCATTAATCACTAATCATTATCCACCTTTATCTATCTTTATCGTGTTGGCGGGTGCAACCCGGCAACACGTTTATCTATCCTCCCCCGGCCTCCGGCCACCCCCTCCAGAGGGGGACATGTCCTCCCCCGCCCTTCGGGCACCCCCTCGGAGCGGGGGACATTTCCGTTCCCCGTTCTCCGGTTTAATAGTTCCTGACGCAACGCACTGAAAAGCCGTTGTACTTGGCGTAGTTGTTGCTCGTACCGGGGTTCGTGCCGCTACCGGTGAAACGCAGGTTGTACGCGTAGGCACTATTGTAGTACGTACTGCTCCAATAGTAGGCGTAGTAACCCTGACTATACTGCGGACCGTCATAGAGCAGGGAGTTCCCTAACACGCCTTCCCACGGTGATTTATTATTCCAACACTTATCATTGCCGATATAACACAGACGACCCGGAGCATTATGCAAGACATAGAACTCACCCGAAGTATTACCGGTAGGGATATGCCAGCCCGCCGGGCAAATACCCCGGCACGCATTAGCGCTGGCGCCGGTGCCCGAGCAACCCACATTCGACTTGCTGTTATAATACGCTCCGGACTTCTGTATCGCGGCTGCCCAATCATATAAAAAACCCGCAGCGGATTTAACATTATTACGACAATCCCCATAAGGATACCCGGGAATCGAGGTGAGTTCACTCCCGGTCTGGTCTGAGTCTCTTGACCCCCAAAAACTTCCCTTGTTCACACACTTGTCGCCAAACTTCAGATCCTGCACCATCCAATAACGGCCATCATACATCAGCCGCACCTTATACGACTGCACATTATTGGGCTCACGACGGTCTACCAACGTCCACTCAGAAGCCCTGTCGCCGGGGGTATAACCCGGACAGGGATCAAATTCTGTAAAGTCGGCCGTTGAACCCGCAGGGTGTTTCTGCATCGTGGCCGTCACCGGAGTCCGGCTTAGCGACTTGCATCCGGTTGCGGCTATCCGCGCCTCCGCGTAATAGGTTTTCGTTGTTGTCAGGGACGGCGTCGTAAACGAATTCACCCCGCTCCCATTGGGCAACACCGAGCCCCCTTTCGCTTCGCTATACCAGTCGACCACCGCTCCCGGCGAACTCGCCGAAAGCTGAACCGAGCCCGTGCCGCAGCGCGAGCCTGCCGTCACCGTAGGATTTCCCGGATACTCAAGATGCACCGTGGCCGTCACCACCGCCCGGCTTGATGACACGCATCCGGTTGCAGCAACCCGCGCCTCCGCGTAATAGGTGGTGTTCGTCGAAAGGCTTGGCGTGGTGTAGGCGCCGCTGGCTTGCGCCAACCGTGTGCCGCCCGAGGAGGCATTGTACCAGTCGATGGTGGCGCCACCCGAGGCGCCGGCCGACAGGGTCACGGCTCCGCCGCCGCAGCGTGAAGCGGGGGTGGTAGACGTTACCGTGGGCACTGCGTTCACCGTAGCCGTCACCGGAGTCCGGCCTGATGATACACATCCGGTGGCGGTGTTCCGCGCTTCCGCGTAATAGGTGGTGTTCGTCGAAAGGCTTGGCGTGGTGTAGGCGCCGCTGGCTTGCGCCAACCGTGTGCCGCCCGAGGAGGCACTGTACCAGTCGATGGTGGCGCCACCCGAGGCGCCGGCCGACAGGGTCACGGCTCCGCCGCCGCAGCGTGATTGTCCTGTTGTCGTGGGATTCTCCGGAAGCGGGTACTCGTCTTTGACTTCAGTCGCCCCGGCCATCGACGCGCCGCAGAACGCGCCGGCCACCACGCTCACACTATAGGCGCCCTTCGTGAAGGAGCCGGAAAACGGCACCTCACTCCCGGTGCCCGTTAAGACTGAATGCTCCGCGTTGTCTTTATATAGCTGGTACACCGCGCCGGGTTCGGTGCCGCTCAGCTTCAGCGTAACGCCCGGAGAGCCCAGGCAATAACTCATTGCCGATGCGGTTAACGTCTGCACCACGGGCGGCTTGCAGATAAGCGTGCCCGGCGCCAACGATGCATCGGTGAACGAGGCTATGGTTTTACCTGCGGGAACGGTAAAGGGTTTGGCAAGGCTGTTTTGTACAACACTATTGCCACCCTCTTTGTAGGTGACATAAAACGGCGGCGTCCCGGTGAAGTGAATCTGGTTATAGGCCGTGTAGCGCCCCTCCGGCAGATAATTAATAGCATATACGCACACGCCTGTAGGGACGCACGGCCGTGCGTCTGTACAAGTGGCAACCAGCTGGACGGTGGCCGAGAAAACGCCGGACGTGCCGGCATCGCCCACCACCCACACGCCGTTAGAGTTGCCCGGCTCCTCAATCACTTTTGCCCCGCTCCAGGAAGGGTTGGCGAGCGTGGCGCCCTGCGCCAGCGGCAGGCGGGTCATGGTGCCGGCGTTGTTGTAATCGGCGAACACCCACACCGTGTCGCTCCACACCTTTTTAGCATCTGCGGGCGGCTCCCAGCGGATGTCGATCGTCAGCGTCGACGACCCGGCAGGCCCCGCCTGTGCCCTGTAATTCGACAAGGTGACGCCGTTCTGCGCAAACAACAGGCCTCCCCCTACCCCCCTTCCAAGAAGGAGGGACACGGACAACACAATGTACAACGACTGGCGTATCGTAGTGCTTTTAAAAATTTTTGTTTTCATGTTTTTTTATGCAACAAATCTCATACCACACCGCGTGGCCACACGACAGCACCTTTATAAGAAAAAAATAATTTACTTATTTTACATCTCAAATATAGATATAATTATATACAATTTTTGAAACACCAAATAAATTGTGTTAAATTGTGTTATAATTTTGTTTGGTTAATTTACTTCCATTCTTTTTTCATGGTTCTGACTTAATTCCTTTTCTATTTCTTCAACGGACGGAAGTGAGGACTTGAAATTCTCCGGCAGTAATTTCGAAAACGCATATTCTGAAATTCCTATCGGTTGACTACTGCTTTCTAATGAGTATTGTGCATCGATGTTATTCTTTGTTTTGCAAATAAGCAACCCGATAGTGGGATTATCTACTTCTTTCTTCAATTGATGATTAATGGCTGTTATATAATATCCAAGTTTGCCGGTGTATTCAGGTTCAAATTCCTTTGTTTTTAACTCTATAACCACATAGCAGCGTAGCTCTAAATGGTAAAAAAGCAAATCAATGGCTCGTTCTCTATTACCGACTTTTATGGAGTACTGTTTCCCTACGTATGCAAAACCTTGTCCGAGCTCCAACAAAAATTTGGTAATATTTGCGACCAAAGCATCCTCTAATTCCTTTTCCTTGTAATTTTCGGTGAGTGTTAGAAAATCAAAATTATACGGATCTTTTAGTGTCTCTTTAGCCAAATCGCTCTGAACATCGGGCAGGAAACGATCAAAATTATTAATGGATTTCCCTTGACTTTTATATAAATCCGTGTCGATAAAATTCATCAGCATTGCCCGGCTCCAACCGTTATGGATGGTTTTTTGTGTATAAAACAAGGCTTCATCTATAGATTTACATTTGTCGATGATATGCTTCTGATGTCCCCAAGGAATTAAAAATATTATTTCGTCCCCAGCTTGGGGACGAAATGCAACCTCCTGCGAATATAATTGATAAAAGTATTTGCAATATTTCAGGTTGGTAGTTGAGAAGCCTTTCATAGCAGGAAATTCGGCCTTTAATTCTTTACTCAATTTTTCGAAGAAGCCACTTCCCCAAACTGCGTCCATCTGACGAACAGCGATATCACGCCCTAAATCCCAGTAGAGGTGCAATAATTCACTATTTACCTTTATTACTGCCTGAATTTGGCTTTGATGAATGCGATTTTTTAAGTCCACAAGCCATTGCTTAAAAGTCGAATCTTTTACTAAGTCGGTATGCATTATTATCACAGTATTTAACAACACAAAGATAGTTAATTATTCGATAAAAAGCAGAGGAGGAACTACAGGGAAAGGAAATTCTTGAGGATGGCCGCGCCGGCCTCGCCCGATTTCTCGGGGTGAAACTGCACGGCATAAAAATTGTCTTTGTGCAGCGCCGCACTGAACGGAAGAATATAATCGGTGGTGGCCACCGTGCAGGGGTTCACCGGCACATAATAACTGTGGACGAAATACACAAAGCGGCCTTCCGGCGCTTCGCCGAAAAGGGGGCTGCGCGTGCCGGAGAGCGTGTTCCACCCGGTGTGCGGCACCTTGTCTTCGTGCTTCTGGGGAACAAATTTCTTGACGTCGCTGTCGAAAATGTGCAGGCAATCCACGTCGCCTTCTTCCGAGTGGCGGCACATCAGTTGCATGCCCAAGCAGATGCCCAGTACCGGCTGCCGGAGCTCCTTGATGAGCCGGTCGAGGCCGTGCGCCCTGAGGTGGTCCATCGCAGTGCGCGCCTCGCCCACCCCGGGGATAATAACTTTCCCGGCCTGCCGCAACGTTTCCGGATCGGCGGTGATGACCGGCTCCACACCCAGTCGCTGCAACGCATAATCGACCGAGCATATATTTCCCGCGTTATATTTCAGAATGGCAATCATAGCTTTTAAGTTTATAGCGCTCCCTTTGTGGAAGGCAGTTCGTATTGGTAAATGTCGCGGCGGATGGCCATTTTGAGGCTGCGGGCAAGGGCTTTGAATATGCCCTCGATTTTGTGGTGCTCGTTGTCGCCGCGTGCAGTGATGTGAAGGTTCATGCGTGCGGCGTCGCTGAGGCTTTTGAAGAA
>JAITQN010000131.1 GCA_031288865.1 Prevotellaceae bacterium | reverse complement strand
GGATCGCCATTCTGTGCTATCAGATAGCAGGCATAACGGGTCAGCATATAATCATTTATTTCACGCTTTCCCCCCTTGCCAACATCGATCATTTTCGTGACCTCACGAAAATGATCATCGACATTGACATTCTGAGATTTACATGAATCTATCGCTCGTTGGACAGCTACCAGAAAATTTTCCCAGCGGGCATATCCCAGCAAGTCTTGAAGTTCGCGCGCAAACCATATTTCTATTTGTTCGCCACTGTCGCTATTGATAAAATGTGCTATTTTATCAAACGTTGATTGATACTGTATAATGCGTTGTTTATCCATTTGCTATTCTCATTTTATTCATACATATAACGACCCGTTGGTGGTTTTTATGAGGTGGATACGGGTACTGTAAAATGCAAAGGTATAAATTCTTTCGAAATCCGCAAAATTTTGACGAAAAATCTCTTACTCCTGAAAGTACACCCGCTTCACGCGCCGCGAGATGTTGGTTAGCACTTCGTAGGGGATGGTATCTAAAAGTTCAGCCACGCGGGTTATCGGTTGCCGGTTGCCGAATACCGTCACCTCGTCGTTTTCTTTGGCCGGGATGCCGGTAATGTCGATCATGCACATGTCCATGCACACGTTGCCGACCACCGGCGCCCACATCCCGTTCACGATTACCCGTCCGCGCCCGTTGCCGAACCTGCGGTTTAAGCCGTCGGCATAGCCGATGGGGATTACCGCAATGGTGGTGTCGTGTACCGCGAGGTGGCGTCGGCTGTAGCCTACCGTGTCGCCCGCAGGGATGTGTTTAATTTGCGAGATCACCGTTTTCAGCGTACTCACCTGTTGCAGTTGCGCCTGTTCTTCCCGATTCGCGCCGATGCCGTAAAGGCCGATGCCCAGGCGCACCATATCGAATTGGGCGTCGGGGAAGCGCGTGATGCCCGCCGAATTAAGAATATGGCTATACACCGGATAGCCACAGGCCGCTTTAACTTGCGCGCTCATGCGTCGGAACGCCGCTATCTGCTGCCGGGTAAACGCGTCGAACTGCGCACTGTCGGCTCCCGCCAAATGCGAGAACACCGAGGCCACTCGCAGTTGCGGCTGCTGGTGCAGTTCCTGCAACAGCCGCGGAAGGTCGTTTTCCTCGAAGCCCAGGCGGTGCATGCCGGTGTCTACCTTAATATGAATATTTACCGGAAACTGCGCCGGCGCGTGGTGTTTCACGCGTTCATAGAAGCCTTGCAGTACCCTGAAACTGTAGATTTCGGGTTCCAGCCTGTAGTGAAGCATGGCGTCGAGGCTTTGTGCTTCGGGGTTCATCACCATCACCGGCATGGTAATGCCGGCCTTGCGCAACGCCACGCCCTCATCGGCGTAGGCCACCGTGAGGTAATCGACCCGGTGAAATTGCAGCAGGCTGGCTATTTCATGACTCCCGCTGCCGTAGGAAAACGCCTTGACCATGGCCATCAGCCGCACGCCGGGAGAGAGTTTCGAGCGAAAGTAATTCAAGTTGTGCACCAAGGCATTCAGGTTAATTTCCAAGATCGTTTCATGCGCTTTCCGTTGCAGCGCCCGGTCGATTTGCTCAAAAGCGAACACGCGCGCGCCTTTCAGGAGAATCGTTTCATCATAAAAAGCAGCAAGGGCGGCTTCGCGAAGAAACGTTTCGGTATCCGGATAAAACGCCTTCTCCATGGTAAAGCGGTCGGCCTGTCTTGAAATCACAGGGCCTATACCGATGATGCGATCTACTTTTTTGGCTTCGAGCAGCCGGGCTACGTCGCCATACAAGTCGCGTTCATCGCGTCCGCTCTGCAAAATATCCGACAGGATGATTGTTTTTTTAGGATGTTGCTGCTGCCGGCTCAGAAAGTCAACAGCTATTTGCAGTGAGTTGAAATCGGAGCTGTAGCTGTCGTTAAGCACGGAACAGTGGTTGATGGCCTCCTTCAATTCCATCCGCATTTCAATTACCGGAAGGTTTTTCATCCGTTGTGCAATGACGCTTTGCGAATACCCCAGCCACAGCATGAATGCCCAGCAGTGCATGGCGTTCTCGAGCGATGCTTGGTCGGGAAAAGGAATATCGAGCCGGAGCGTATTCTCTTTATAACGCGCTTCGATAGTGGTTTTATCCGGATGCGCCGTCACGCTAAGCAAACGCAAAGTGCTTGCAGGCGCATAGCCCCAAGTGAATGCCGGCACATGATGCAGCGTTTTGCTTTTCGCAATCTGCCGGGCAATAAGGGTGTGGTCGGCGCAATAAATCAGCGTTTGAACGCCCTCGAACAGTTTTAGTTTTTCTTCAATTTTTTGTTCGACGCTCGTAAAATGTTCATCGTGCGCCGTGCCGATGTTGGTAAAAATGCCGATAGTGGGCTGGATGACCTTCCGGTGGCGTTCCATCTCGCCGGGTTGCGACATCCCTGCTTCAAAAACGGCCAGCTCGTCACCGGGCGTCATTTCCCACACCGAGAGCGGCACGCCAATCTGACTGTTGTAGCTTTTCGGGCTTTTCACCACTTTCCGGTCTTCCGCCAAAAGACAGGCCAGCCACTCTTTCACGATAGTTTTCCCATTGCTTCCGGTGATGCCCGCCACCGGCATGGCAAACCGCTGCCGATACACGGCAGCCAACTGCTGCAAGGCATCCAGCGTATTGCCTACCACTAAAAAATCAACATCCGGGTTGTTTTTCATGCAATCGGGCACATACTGCACCACAAAATGCCGCACGCCCCTGCGATACAACTCTTCAATATATTTATGTCCATCGTTGCGGGCGCTTACCAGCGCAAAGAATAAACAGCCCTCGGTAATCGACACATTACGGCTGTCTGTAAGCAGGGTGGTGATACCGGCGTCGTCAACGCGGCATGATATACGTTGCGCTCGAATAATGGCAGCAATTTCAGCGATATGAAAACGAATATTTTGCACAGAAACAATATCTTTCCGCAAAGATAACAAAAATATGCCTACTGACATTTATTTTAATTTACTATCTTTGTGTTCATTTTTCGTAAAAAGAGTATGTTTGAGAATTTATCCGATAAGCTCGATAGGGCCTTTAAATTACTGAAAGGCGAAGGACGCATTACCGAAATCAACGTGGCGGAAACGTTGAAAGACATCCGCCGGGCGCTACTCGACGCCGATGTGAGTTATAAAGTGGCCAAAACATTTACCGACGATGTAAAGCAAAAAGCCTTGGGGCAAGAGGTGTTGAAGTCTGTACGTCCCGGACAGATGCTCACCAAAATTGTGCACGACGAACTGGCAGCACTCATGGGCGGACAAGCCACAGACATCAACCTCAAAGGAAACCCGGCCATTATTCTTATTGCAGGGTTGCAAGGTTCGGGGAAAACCACTTTCTCCGGCAAGCTGGCGCTGAATCTCAAATCGAAAAAAGGCCGGCAGCCGCTGCTGGTGGCTTGCGACGTGTATCGCCCGGCAGCCATCGAACAGCTAAAGGTGCTGGGCGCTCAAATCGACGTGCCCGTATATACCGAAGACGACAACCGGGATCCCGTGCAAATCGCCCGCAACGCCATTCAATTTGCCAAACAGCGCGGCTACAACACCGTGATCGTCGATACCGCCGGACGCCTCGCCATCGACGAGGAGATGATGAAAGAGATCACCACCATCAAAAAGGCCGTCGACCCGGGCGAAACGTTGTTCGTGGTAGACGCCATGACCGGTCAGGATGCTGTAAACACCGCCAAAGAGTTCAACGACCGCCTCCATTTCGACGGCGTGGTGCTTACCAAATTAGACGGCGACACCCGCGGCGGAGCAGCCATTTCCATCCGCGCCGTAGTCAACAAACCCTTGAAATTTATCAGCGCGGGCGAAAAGATGGAAGCGCTGGACATGTTCCATCCCGAACGCATGGCCGACCGCATCCTGGGCATGGGCGATATTGTGAGCTTAGTAGAGAAGGCGCAGGAACAAATTGACGAAGAGGAAGCCCGCAAGCTGCAACGCAAATTAGCCAAAGACCAGTTTACATTCGACGACTTCTACAAACAAATCCAGCAAATCAAAAAAATGGGCAACATCAAAGATTTGATGACCATGATACCCGGTGTGAACAAAGCCGTTAAGGAGGCAGACCTCGACAATGCCTCTTTCAAGAATATCGAAGCCATTATCCAGTCGATGACGCCCCAGGAGCGCGCAACCCCTGCCCTTTTCAACGGCAGCCGCCGCAAACGCGTCGCCATGGGCAGCGGCACCAACATTGCCGAGGTAAACCGCTTCATCAAACAATTCGACGACATGCGCAAAATGATGAAAAACCTCAGCGGCGGCGGAAAAAACATGATGCGGGCTATGGGCGCCATGCGGGGACTACAACGATAAGCTAAATATATGATTCTACTCGACGGAAAAGCCACGGCCGAAGTGCTGAAAAAAGAAATCGCACAGACCGTGCAACAATGGAAAAAAGAAGGGCGGAAAACCCCGCATCTCGCGGCTATTTTGGTGGGCTGCGACGGCGCCAGCGAAACCTACGTCAACAGCAAGGAACGCGACTGCCATGAAGTGGGCATGCAATCTACCGTCATCCGCCTGCCCGACACCATCACGGAAGCCGAGCTTCTCCAAAAGGTAAACGACATAAACCGCAACGCCGATATCGACGGCCTGATTGTGCAGTTGCCCTTGCCCAAACACATCAACGAGCAGAAAATTATCGAGGCTATTGACCCGAAAAAAGACGTCGACGGCTTTCACCCTCTAAACGTAGGGCGAATGGTAGCGGGGCTTCCCAGCTATGTATCGGCAACGCCCGACGGCATACTGGAACTGCTGGCGCGCTATCGCATCGAAACGGCAGGAAAACATGTGGTAGTGATTGGCCGGAGCAACATTGTAGGCCGACCGGTGTCGAACCTTCTTTCGCTGAAAGCAAATCCCGGCAATTGCACGGTAACGCTTTGCCACAGCTACACCCACAACCTGAAATCCCTGTGCCTGCAAGCCGATATTATCATTGCAGCCCTCGGCAAGCCCGCATTTCTCACCGGCGACATGGTGCGCAATGGCGCCGTGGTCATCGACGTAGGCATCACCCGCGTGAAAGCAGCCACAAAAACAGGATTCCGCCTTGCAGGCGACGTGAATTTCTCCGAGGTTGCGCCCAAATGCAGCCACATCACGCCCGTCCCGGGAGGTGTAGGGCCGATGACCAGGGTGTCGTTACTCAAAAACACCCTCAAAGCCGCAGCTCAAGAAGTATTCGTGTAGTTTGCGTACCCAAATCTTCAAAAATCCCCGTTCTCGAAATCCGAATCCCGGGGGCGCTCCTCACGGGGCACAATGTCGGATACGTGTTCCTTCACGTACCCAATAGCTTCATTCAGGCCTTCCACGAACTTTTCAAAATCCTCCTTGTACAGGAATATTTTGTGCTTTTCGTAAATAAAACGCCCGTCACGGTCAATCCGACGCTTACTTTCCGTTACCGTAAGATACAAGTCGCTACCCTTTGTTGCTTTTACATCAAAAAAATAGGTCCTCTTTCCTGCGCGTACCGATTTTGAAAAAACGTCATCGCCAGCATGTTCCGGAAAATCATTCCGATCAAAATCATCCACCATAACCACAATTTTAGAAATTAATTCACCTGCAAAAGTAAAATAAATTCTCACTTTATTCGTATTTTAAATGTTAAAAAACTATCTTTGTGGAAAATTTGTTATTTTAAATAGTAAGAAGGACTATGTTAACACGCCGTTTTTTACGTGTAAAAGTATTCAAAATCTTGTTCAGCTACGCTTACTCTGACAACGATTCTCTGCTACACGCCGAAAAAGATTTAAGGGCCAGTTTGGAGAAGACTTACGATCTTTATCATTTTTTGCTCTCCGCCATTATCGCAGTGGCCGACTATGCCGAAGAACGCATAGAAATCGGGCTGCGGAAGTTTAAACCCTCCGAAGCAGAGGCCAATCCCAATAAAAAGTTTATTAACAACGAAGTAATTGCACTTTTGAGGAGAAATACCGCCTTGCAGAAATACAATGCCAAGCAGCATTTGAACTGGAGGGAACATGCCGACGTGGTAAAACAAATCTATACCAGCATAATTGAGCGTCCTTATTATAAGGATTATATGGAGTCGGAAAGCTATTCCCTCCACGAAGATCTGCGCTTCATAGAGGAGTTTTTCAGGCATGAGTTTGAGGACAATGAGCTGGTAGAAGGCATGATTGAGGAAATGAACGCCTACTGGGCCGACGACCTCGGCTTTGCGCTCGTTTCCATTATCCGGACAATCCACAACCTGCGGCAGGAACATGACGAGAACAATATGCTCATGCCAATGTTCCGCGCCCCCGATGATGAAGAATACGTATTCGAGTTGCTTCGCTATTCGCTGGAACATTTTAAAGAATATTCACAGCTCGCCCACCAGTACATACAAAACTGGGAGTCAGACCGTATCGCATTCGTAGACATGACGCTCATCGTCATGGGAATTTGCGAAGCCATCGCATTCCCAAGCATCCCCATCAAGGTGACTATCAACGAATATGTTGAAATCGCCAAATACTACAGCACACGCAATAGCCACGTATTTGTGAACGGCGTACTCGACAAAGTCATCCAAAACATGGTGGCCGGAGGCACTGTCAAAAAAACCGGACGGGGACTCATTGAAGAAACCATCATAAAAAAACCTAATAATAAAATAAACAGAGAATAATTTATGAGAACATTTGTATTCCTCCAGGAACAGGGAGGACAAACTGCCCAGGGCGGCGGAAGCCTGAATTTCCTTTTGATGATGGGCTTGATTTTTGTGGTCATGTATTTCTTCATGATACGCCCGCAACAAAAGCGCCAGAAAGAACTGCGCAAGTTTCGCGAAGACTTGAAAAAAGGAGATAAAGTGGTGACTTCAGGCGGAATCTACGGCACTATTGTCGAAATTAAAGACAACTACGCCCTGGTTGAAGTGGATAAAGATGTAAAACTGCGTTTCGATAAATCAACGATATTGAAAGATATGTCGGATGCGCCTGCCAAGTAAAATAATAAGCCGGAAATCGTATGTTTTCCTCCTCTTTGTGCTGGGGGCGGCCGTTGCATTTTTCATCAACAAGCTGTCGAAGGAATACCCCTATCAACTGTCGTTCACGGCATGCGTGTACAGCAGCACGGAGAAAACACCGGCAAACTGCGCCGAAAATCTTTTAAGAGTCAGGGTAAGGGCTACCGGTTTCTACATCATGAAATACCTGAACCGGCCCGCGCAACTCCACATTGATATAAAAAGGGTAAAGGCGACACGCACCTTAATTAATGACCATGTAGAATATAACATCCCTACAAGCGCCATACATGGCCCTATCATAGAAGCGGTGGGGAACGAAGGAATAAAAGTGGAGCATATTCTTACCGAAACATTGTTGTTTGAAAATAATTGACCAATGATAACCGTGGGACTAAGCGGCGGAATGGGCAGCGGAAAAACAACGGTATCCCGCATTTTTCGCACACTGGGAATACCGGTGTTTTATGCCGACACCGCCACAAAAGAACTTTACGACACCAATGATGAACTGCGCAAGGCGTTGACCGGCCTGCTGGGTGAACATATCTACCGGAACGGTTGCCTGCAACGTAAACTCATGGCTTCGCTTATCTTTTCGGACGAGAACCTGCTCCGGAAAGTAAATGCACTCACACATCCGCTGGTGCTGCAAGTATTTTACCGGTGGGCACAACAGCAGCAAACCCCTTACGTGGTACAGGAAACAGCCATCCTATTTGAAAGCGGACTACACGAAAAACTAAATCATACCATTGCCGTAACCGCGCCGGAAGCGTTGCGCATCACGCGTATCAGGCAACGCGACAGGCTCACGGAACAGGAAATAAAAAACAGGCTGCAATGGCAGTGGCCCGACGAAAAACGCAACGCCAACGCCGGCTTCGTCATCGTTAACGACGAGAAACAGGCGCTGCTGCCGCAAGTGCTGACAATTCACGAAAATATTTTAAAGACGATATGAAAACCAATTTACAAAAAGTATTGTATATCTCCGGCTATCCCGGACTGTTTACCTTAGTTTCACAGGGACGCAACGGCATAATCGTAGAAGCAATGTCCGACAAAAAACGAATGAGCGCCGGCCCGTCCATGCGCGTGACCAACCTGTCGGAAGTGGCCATGTATACCGACACCGACGAAATCCCCCTGAAAGAAGTACTGCTCAAAATCAAGGCCTGTCAGGACGGTAAACCCGCCATCGACCACAAGTCGGACGCCTCCGCCCTGCAACAATTCATGGAAACGGTGCTGCCTGACTACGACCGCGAGCGCGTGTACACCTCGCATATCAAAAAGCTGGTGGAATGGTACAACATCCTGCAAAAATACGATATGCTTGAGTTTGAAGACGAAGAACCAGAAAATAAAGAATAACCCTATGCAGGCCATAAACTACGACACAGCAAAAAGTTTGGGACTGCTGCCCGAAGAATTTGACAAGATAAAGGAAATTCTGGGTCGCTTGCCCAATTTTACGGAACTCAGCATCTTCTCGGCCATGTGGAGCGAACACGCCTCCTACAAGAACTCCATCAAATGGCTGAAAACACTGCCGAAAAAAGGCAAACACATCCTGGCCGAAGCCGGTGAGGAAAACGCCGGCCTGGTAGATATAGGCGACGGCCTGGCCTGCGCATTCAAGATAGAGTCGCACAACCACCCGTGCGCGGTAGAGCCCGTGCAGGGCGCCGCCACCGGCGTGGGCGGCATCAACCGCGACATATTCACCATGGGCGCCCGCCCCATCGCACAACTCAACTCCCTGCGCTTCGGCAACCCCGCCGACGAACGCACAAAGTTCCTGCTGCGCGGCGTAGTAAAAGGTATCAGTCATTACGGCAACTGCTTCGGCGTGCCCGTGGTGGGCGGCGAAGTGTATTTCGACGAGTGCTATCACGTAAACCCGCTGGTAAACGCCATGTCGGTGGGGTTGGTGCGGAAAGGCGAAACCGTCTCGGCCACCGCATCGGGCACGGGCAACCCGGTGTACATCGTGGGCTCGTCGACCGGGAAAGACGGCATACACGGCGCGTCGTTCGCTTCGGCCAACATCACCGAAGATTCGGCCAACGACATTCCCTCCATTCAAGTGGGCGACCCCTTCATGGAAAAACTGCTGCTCGAAGCCTCGCTCGAACTCATACAAAGCGGCGCCGTAGCCGGCATGCAGGACATGGGCGCCGCCGGCATCATTTGCTCTACCAGCGAAATGAGCGAACGCGGCGGCTGCGGCATGCGCATCGACCTGAGCAAAGTGCCCATGCGGCAACAAAACATGGAGGCCTGGGAAATCCTGCTCTCCGAGTCGCAGGAACGCATGCTGGTGGTGGTGAAAAAGGGCATGGAGGACGCGGTGGAAACCATCTTTAAAAAGTGGGACCTCGCCTGCCAAATCATCGGGGAAGTGATTGACGACGACAAGCTGGAGTTCTATCACAACGGCGAACTCAAAGCCGCAGTGCCCGCCTCCGTGCTCGTGCTGGGCGGCGGCGCGCCGCAATACGACCGCGAATACAAAGAACCCGCCTACTACCGCGAATATAAAGCATACGACAGTGGCAACGTGCCCCAGCCCGACGACCTGAAAGAAGTGGCAATGGCACTCGCCGCCAACCCCAACATCGCAAGCAAACGCTGGGTTTACGAGCAGTATGACTCAATGGTGCGCACCGTAAACATGAGCACCAACTACCCCTCCGACGCCGGCGTGGTGCACCTCAAAGGCACCAACAAGGCGCTGGCGCTGTGCACCGACTGCAACAGCCGCTACGTAAAGGCCGACCCCGAAACCGGCACCATGATTGCCGTAGCCGAAAGCGCGCGCAACGTGGTATGTTCGGGCGCCGAGCCCTGCGCCATCACCAACTGCCTCAACTTCGGAAACCCCTACCATCCCGAAGTGTACTGGCAATTCGTGCACGCCATCAAAGGCATGGGGCGCGCCTGCGAACGCTTCGGCACGCCGGTCACCGGCGGCAACGTAAGCTTCTACAACCAGTCGGAGATAAAAGGAAAAACCGAGGCCATCAACCCCACGCCAACCATCGGCATGCTGGGCGTGCTGGCCGACAAGGCACACCACACCACGCTGGCCTTCCGGGAAAAAGGCGACATGATATACCTGCTCGGCGTATCGCGCGACGACATGGCCTCCTCGGAATACCTCTACAGCTACCACGGCATCAAAGCCTCGCCGGCGCCGTATTTCAACCTCGACGAAGAACTCGCCCTGCAACAAACGGTGCTGGGCGCTATCAGGGCCGGGCTGCTACAAAGCGCACACGACGTGTCGGACGGCGGCCTGTTCATCACACTGCTCGAATCGGCGATGCCCGGAAACTTAGGATTCGACGTCACCACCGACGCCGAAATACGCACCGACGCCTTCCTCTTCGGCGAAGCACAAGGGCGTATCGTAGTGTCGGTGTCGCCCGCGCAGGAAACCCACTTCCTCAACTTCATGGCCACGCAGCCCGTGCCCGTCACCACGCTGGGACACGTCACCAAAAGCGAACTGAGAATCGACGACGTGTCGTTCGGCTTCGTCAACGACTTCAAATCGGTTTACGACACGGCGCTCGAACAACTCCTCGACGGCCGCACCCGTCCGCAGCACGCCTGATGCGCACCCCTGCACACGACCCCGACAAAAGTGCAGCGCGCATGGCCGGCATGTTCAACGGCATTGCGCCGCACTACGATTTCCTGAACCATCTGCTTTCATTCGGCTTCGACTACCTGTGGCGGCGGCGGCTCGTGGGCGAAGTAGCCAAACAGCAACCCCGGCATATCCTCGACGCCGCCACCGGCACCGGCGACCTCGCCCTGCTGCTGCATCGGCGCACCGGCGCCGACGTAACCGGCATCGACATTGCCGACGGCATGCTCCGCATCGCAAAGCGGAAAGCCCGCCGCCACGCCGCACTCCGCTTCATACAGGCGCAAGCCGAAAGCCTCCCCTTCCCCGACGCCACATTCGACGCGGCCACCGTGGCCTTCGGCGTACGGAATTTCGAACGCCTGCCACAGGCGCTGGCCGAACTGCTGCGCGTGCTCAAACCCGGCGGAACGCTCGCCATCCTCGAGCTCTCCACGCCCCTGCGGTTTCCGCTGAAACAGCTTTACCACCTCTACGCGTTCCGGCTCATCCCGCTGGCCGGACGCCTGATTTCCGCACACCGCGCCGCCTACGGCTACCTTCCCCGCTCGATACACGCTTTCCCTCAACGCGAAAAATTCCTGCTGGAACTCGAACGCGCCGGATTTACCCTATTACGCTGCCGCTCATTCACCGGCGGCGTGTGCTGTCTTTATACCGCAAGGAAAAAATAACTATCTTTGCACTTCCGGCATGAAACGCGTTATCCCGATATTACTCCTCGCCGCCCTTGCTGCACCGGCAACCGCGCAGATACAGGTCACCGAACTGCATTTGCTGCACTACGACTACATGCGGAAGTGGCGCTTCGGCTTCACCATCGGCGGCCACGTCTTCGACTACGCCATAGCGAATTCCGAGAAGCCGGTATACGGCGCCATGACGGCATACGACGGCACGGTATACCCCGGCGGCGCGCCGCTCATGGCCGAGGTCACCACGCCCGGCACCGGGTTCAACATTAACGGGATTGTAGACTACCGCCTCATACGGAACTGGCACCTGCGGTCGGGCTTCGGCATCTGTTTCGGCCAGCGCGACGTGAACTTCTACCGGGGCGAAAACGGCCCGCTGATGCATACCTCGAAATACGACTCCTACTACATCGAGGTGCCGCTGCTGCTCAAATTCTCCGCCAACCGGCACAGCAACTTCCGCCCCTACGTGGTGGCCGGCACGGCAGCCCGCTACAACCTGAGCGGACAGGTGAACCTCGCGAAAGGCGTGGTTGTGGGCACAACGCCCTTCGAGCCGTTTTACGAAGGCGGATTCGGGTTCGACTGGTTCTATTACTACTTCAAGCTGTCGTTCGAGGTGAAATACGCCGGCGGCCTGGTCAACGTAAAGTCCCGGCACGTGGCCGAGGGCTTCGAGCCCTATGCCGACGCCATCACCCGCATGAACTCCCGGATGGTTCTATTCTCTTTTCATTTCGAATAAGGAGACGCGGCA
>JAITQN010000058.1 GCA_031288865.1 Prevotellaceae bacterium | reverse complement strand
CCTTCTATGGTCACCATGTCCAGCGCCGGAGGCGGGGTTTGGGCGCGGGCGGGTGCACACGCGCACGCCACGCCACACCACGCGCACCACAATATGATTATTCTTTTCAACATCGGGTCGGATTTTAAAAAGAGACACCCGTAAGCCGATCATATTACAGGTGTCTCTTTAATTAATAAGAAATGGGGTTAGTTGCAAGTTCCCGGATTTTCAGCAAGTTTTTTGGTGGTAACTACTACTGTCCATGCTGTCTCTTCAAAATGATTTGCATGAGTAATCGTCCACGAAAGTTCGGCGTCTGTTTCAGGAGTGCCATTCAAATTGACATTCGGATACCATCCTGCATGTGAAGCATTTTCTGTCCCCGCACCTTTCGTATTTGCGTTGAAGTTGCCGGACAAAAGAGAACCATCTTGACTGCTATCGTATGCTCTTGTAGTTCCGTCGTTCAATTTCGCCAAAACAAAGGCTGTAGTGGTTTTTTGACCGGTTTTCCAAAATGAAGCGGTACTACATTTACCGATTGCCGCTACATTGAGCTCAATCCCCACAACCTCGGGAGGATCCACAAAAGTAACGTTTACATACAGCTTTGCCTGCGGAAGCGTTTCATCGGCCAATACCTCTTGCAAAGTATTATCCTTGTAATAAGCCACTACAAAGCCTCCAGTTCCGGCCTTCCCACTTGAACCGCCGGCCTGAATAGCGCCGGAGAGGCTCGTAGTTATATAGCTGTCATCACCGGCATTGCCTATGTCTACCTTAATATCTTCTTCTTCGAATTCTAAAGCAATTTTGAACGAAGCGCGAGTGATTTGGCGAGGTTGTCCCCATGTGGTTAGTGTAAGCGTTCCGTTTTCAACGCCTGTAAGACCCTCGGCAAGCGTAATCACAGGCACGAGATCCGGCTTACCGGTCATCTTTACCACATAGGTGGCCGTGGCAGCAGCGCCCGGGTAACCGGCCCTGTTTACCGAAACTTTCAATACGCCTTCCCTTACCGCACGCGATCTGGTTTCGCTGATGGCCAAGACGTCGGGCACGCGCTTACCCGCAAGGGCAGAAAGCGTGCCGGCTGTTACACTGTAGGCGTCATAAGGCGTCCACTCGCCACTACCTTCTGCGAAGGAGGGCTGCCGCTCCAGCGCATATTCCAATGTTAACGCAGCGGTAGAGGTGTCATCTGCCGCGCGCTCGGCGCTGAAAATCGTATTTAGTGTGATTTCCCTTTCGTAAGGGATTGATAAAGTGTCGTTGGTCAGGTTTGGGCTTTCCGCTAAAGTCTTAATTTGCGGGGGGGGGGGGGATGTAGGTTTCGGGAGTTTTTTCCTCCTCATTTTCCTTTTTGTCGCAGGCGACAAATGCGGCGGTTACGGCGAAAGTAACAGCGGCGCTTAATAACACAGATTTCGTTTTCATTCGTTTAGCAATTTTAAGAGTTAATAGATTTTTTTTTTTTTGACAAATATAATTAATAATTTTGGAACTCCTATTAATCCCTCGTTAAATAAAATTCAATTTAGCGTGGGGTTTTTATGTCACCGGGTAACTACCTGACGGCTCTGGGTAACTACCTGGCGGCTCTGGGTAACTACCTGACGGCGCCTACTTCACCATCTCCCAGAGGGTATAAAAGATTAACTGCGTGCGCTTTTGCAGCACCGGGAACGACAGCTTAGCGGTATCGTCGCCGGGTTTCCAGAGGTCGTCGTGCATGCCCGAGGTGTAGTAAATGACGGGCACGCCGCGCCGTCCGAAGTGATACTGGTCGGAAATCCGGTAGAACATGTCGGAGAACGTGCTGCTGCCGTAGAACGTGTAGTCGATGTCGAGATAGAGGCGGCGGGTCACGTTCACGGCGTCGGTGATTTGCCGGAGCGGCGAGGGGTGCCTGTCGGCGCCCACCGCGAGCACGTAGTTGGTGTCGGTGGCGGGCGGCGCGTCGATACGTCCCAGCATGTCGATGTTGAAACACGCGGCGGTGCGCGCGAGGGGCGTCAGCGGATGCGCGGCATACCACGCCGAGCCCGCCATGCTGCGCTCCTTGGCGTCGTAGGCAATAAAAATGATGCTGCGCCGCGGCCGGTATCCGCTTTTGTGCATGCCGGCGAGCGCTTCGGCAATCTCGAGCATCGCGGCCACACCCGACGCGTTGTCGTCGGCACCGTTGTACACCGAATAATAGTACATCCCGTGATGGTCGTAGTGGGCGCCCAGCACCACCGCGCCGGCGTCGGCGTCGGAGCCTTCCAGCAGGCCTACCACGTTACGCGCGCCGGCGGGCAGCGTGTCTACCGGCTGGAAATACGTCCCGTCATACGGCGCTTTCAGACCATAACGTTCGAAGCACGCGGCCACATAATCGCCGGCCATCCAGCCGCCCGGCGTGCCGGTTTCGCGCCCCTGCAGCGAGTCCGACGCCAGCACTTCCACGTGCCGCCGCAGGTCGCGCTGCAAAATCGACGAGGCATAATTTCCCAGCAGCATGTCCTGCGCCGTGAGGCCGGCGGCCGCAGAACCCATCAGAATAATAAAAACGACTTTTCTCATCATAGAATATTTACCGCAAAATAAACGAAAAAATATAAGATATTCCTATCTTTGCAGTCGAAAATATGAAACTTTTCAGGAAAATATCGAAATGGACGGGCGCGGCGCTGCTGTGCCTGCTGCTGTATCCGGCGCAGGCGCAGTATGACAAGGTGAACTTCTTCTACCGCGGCCGGCAGTTCCTCGTCGACAACAAATACACGCAAGCCATCAACGTGTTCAATCTTCTGATAAAAACCGACACCTCGCTGTATGAGGCCTACCTCTTCCGCGGAATCGCGAAATATAACCTGAACGACTTCATCGGGGCGCAGGCCGACTTCGGCAGGGCGATACAGGTGAACCCGGTGTACACGCCGGCCTACCACTACCGCGCTATCACCAGCAGCCGGATGGGAAAGTATGACGACGCGCTGCGCGACCTGAAGGAGGCCATGAGCCTCCGCCCGGGCTACGCGGGACTGTACTACAGCCGCGGCATCACGTATTTCCTTTCGCAGCAGTTCGAGCGCGCCATCGAGGACTTTAACCGCTTCCTGCGCTTCGAGCCGAAGGTGGGCGAAGCCTACCTGAACCGCGGCACGGCACACCTTTTATTAAAGGACACCACCGCCGCACTCAACGACTACAACACGGCAATCCTCCTCAACAAGTTCGAGCCCGAAGGCTACGTGCGCCGCGCACGCATCTACGCGTTGCAGGAGAAGAACGACAAGGCCATCGAGAACCTCAACGAGGCCATCCGCCTCGACTCGGCCAACACATTTGCCTACTTCAACCGCGCGCTGGTGCGCAGCAGCATGAAGGACATCAACGGCGCGCTGGCCGACCTCCAAAAGGTACTCCGGCTCGACCCCGACAACGCGCTCACGCTCTACAACCGGGCGCTCATCCGCTCGCAAATCGGCGACTACGACAACGCGCTGCAAGACTACGAAAAGGTAATCGACATCAACCCCAACAACGTGCTGGTATACTACAACCGCGCGGCAGTGTATATCGAACTCAACCGCTACCGGCAGGCGCTGAACGACTACGACAAGGCCATCGAGCTGTATCCCGACTTCGCCAATGCCTACATGAACCGCGCCTACGTGAAGTCGCGGCTGGGGCTCGTGGCGTCGGCCAACGACGACCGGAAAACCGCCCAGCGCAAAATCGAGGCCTACAAGCAAAAAATAGGCAGCGACAGCACATTCTCGATGTATGCCGACACCAGCAAACAGTTCAACCGGCTGCTCGCCTTCGACGCGGAGTTCGCCCGCAACGACTTCAGCCAAGACCTGCTCCAGTATCGCAAAATCGACATCCGCCTCAAGCCGCTGTTCAAGCTCATGGCCGCAGCGCCCGCCAGACAGCCGGCGTTCGACCGGCAGTATTTCAATCCCACGCTCGAGCTGCTAAGGCAGCTGCCGGAGCTGCCGCTCTACATGGTGAACGAAACGCAGCACATCGACGAGAAGGAACTGCTCCGTAGCGACTCTATCGCCGGGGCGGCGCTCCGGCTCAACCCGTCCGACGCCGGGGCCTGCTTCAGGAAAGGCATCACGCAGTTCCAGCTGCGCCGCTTCAACGACGCACTCCTCTACTTCAACAGGGCTATCGAAACCGACCCGGACAACGCACTGTACTACATCAACCGCAGCGCCCTGCAAAGCGAGATGATCGACTTCATCGCGTCGATCGAAAACAACATGCAGGTGCTCTCGCTCGACAATTCGGGCGTCACGAAAACCGTAATCCAAGACCAGGTGACGCGCGAAT
This sequence comes from Prevotellaceae bacterium, assembly GCA_031288865.1. Lineage (GTDB taxonomy): Bacteria > Bacteroidota > Bacteroidia > Bacteroidales > UBA932 > JAIRLC01. The sequence continues at coordinate 4,631 of JAITQN010000058.1, read as the reverse complement.
ACAGCTACGACGACGCCATCAACGACCTCAACACGGCCGCCCGCATCATGCCCGACATGACCTATATCTATTACAACCTCGGCAACCTGCGCTGCCTCTCGAACGCCTACCCCGAAGCCATCAGCAACTACACCTATGCCATACAGCTGTATCCCTACTTCGGCGAGGCGTTCTACAACCGCGGGCTGGTGCACATCTATCTGCGCGAAACCGAAAAGGGCTGCCTCGACATCAGCAAGGCCGGCGAACTGGGCATCGACGACGCCTACAGCGTAATCCGGAAATACTGCATCAAAAAGGACAATCTATAAACACCAACTATTACGATTATGGCTAAAAAACAAAAAACATTACTGAAAGACACCGTCAAGCACATCGACATTACGAAAATCGACGCCACGAACCTCATCGACGCCATGCGCGAGATGTCGTTCTCCTCGCGCGACACGGCACGCGCCGCCGACATCCTGCAAATGATGATCAAGAACCGCGAGTCCAGCAACTGGCTCATCCTGGCCGGCAGCACCAGCGCCGGCGGATGCATGCAGGTGTATGTCGACATGGTGCGCTTCCGCATGGTCGACTGCGTGGTGGCCACCGGCGCGTCGATCATCGACATGGATTTCTTCGAAGCGCTCGGCTACAAGCACTACAAGGGCACGCCGTTTGTGGACGACAGCATGCTCCGGAAAAACTACATCGACCGAATCTACGACACCTATATCGACGAAGAAGAACTGCAAGCGTGCGACGCCACGGTGAAGAAAATCGCCGACACGCTGGAGCCCCGTCCCTACTCGTCGCGCGAGTTCATCCGGAACATGGGCGAATGGCTCACGAAGCACGCGAAGAAGAAAAACTCGCTCATCCAAACCTGCTACGAGCACCAAGTGCCTATTTTCGTGCCGGCCTTCTCGGATTGCAGTGCCGGCTTCGGGCTCGTGCTGCACCAGGTAGACCGGATGAAAAAGAACAAGCCCTACATGACGCTCGACGCGGTGGCCGACTTCCGCGAGCTGACGCAAGTCAAGCTGAAGGCTAAGACCACCGGCCTGTTTATGATAGGCGGCGGCGTGCCGAAGAACTTCGCGCAAGACACCGTGGTGTGCGCCGAAGTGCTGGGACACGACGTGCCGATGCACCAGTATGCCGTGCAAATCACCGTGGCCGACCCGCGCGACGGCGCCTGCTCGAGCTCCACACTGAAAGAGGCCTCCTCGTGGGGCAAGGTGCAAACCGTGCACGAGCAGATGGTGTATGCCGAAGCCACCACCGTAGTGCCGCTGATTGCGAGCTACGCCTATCACCGGGGCGACTGGAAAAAGCGCAAAGCCTTTGCGTGGACTAACCTGTTCGCACCAAAAAGCGCCGGCAAAAAGAAATAATGAACCCCTTTCTCCATAACGCCGCGGCGTTCCTGAGCGCCCTCGACGTGGAGCATCGCATCGACCTGCCGTTTGTGCACTTTCCGCAACGGCAGGTTTCTTTTCGCCTCAACCCGCTGGCACCATACAGCGATCCGCTATATTTCCAGGAGCTGTCTATACGCTACGAGCAGCAGGGCGTCCGGCTCATCCAACTGTGGGAAGACGTGTGGAACCGGCAGCGCAGCATCGTAGAGGCGCGCATCCGCGTCGTGCTGGGACATGCGGCGCGGGTCTTCGCACGGCACACCACCCTGTCGCGCATCGACAAAACCACGCTCGACGGGTTCATGGCGCAACACCATCTGCACGGAAGTCCGCAGGCCAAGTATAAGTACGGCCTCTACCGCCACGGCACGCTGGTGGCCGCGGCCTCGTTCAGCGCCCGGCGTCCCATGCTGTGGCATCCCGAACCCTACGACTCCTACGAGCTGATACGCTTTGCCAGCCTTGCGTCGCACACCGTGGTGGGCGGGCTGGGCAAGCTGCTGGCGCACTTTGTCGACGAACGGCATCCGGGCGACGTGATGACCTACGCCGACCGCGACTGGTCGACCGGGCAGAGTTACGAGAAGCTGGGGTTCACATTTGCCGGCGACACGCCGCCCCAGGCGTTCCTCGTCCATCCCGGCGAGCAGGTACGCCTGTATCCCCATCGCCTGCCCGGGGGCGTCACCGCCGACACCCTGCGCCGGAAGGGCTACCTCACCATCTACAACGCGGGAAACAAGAAATACCGGCGACGGTAACGTCGCAACGTAATGCCGCAACGTAGAGACGCAACGTAGAGATGCGGCATGCCGCGTCTCTACTACCGGTAGATGCGGTTTCGGCTGAGCGCCTGCTGGTACTCGCGGGCATACTGGTTATGCTGCGCCAGCGTTTTGGAAAAATTGTGATAGCCGCTGAAGTCGGCTTTGGCGCAGAAGTAAAGGTACTGGTGCGCTTCATAATTGAGCACCGCGTCGATGGCCACGGGCGGCGGCACGCAAATGGGTCCCGGCGGAAGCCCCGTATATTTATAGGTGTTATAGGGCGAGTCGATGGTTATGTGACGGGTGAGCACGCGGCGCAAGGCGAAATTGCCGGCGGCGAACTTGAGGGTCGGGTCGGCTTGCAGGGGGATGCCCCTCCGCAGCCGGTTGACGTAAACGCCCGCGATGCGCGGCATCTCATCGGCCTTCAGGCTCTCCTCATACACAATAGAGGCCAGCGTGACCACCTCCTGCGGCGTGAACTGCATGGCCGCCGCCTTCTCGTGCCGTTCGGCGTTCCAAAACGCATCATACTCTTTCTTCATACGCCGCAAGAGCGCATCAACGCTAATGCTCCAATACACCTCATAGGTGTTGGGAATAAACATCCCCATAATGGTGGCCGGCGTAAAGCCGCGCTCCCGCGTGCGCTGCGTGTCTTCGAGCGCCTGCAAGATGGCGAGCGAGTCGGGTTGTATGTTGCGCGAAAGCAGCGCGGCCAGGCGCCGGTTGGTGCGGATATTCCCCGAAAGGGTTAACCGCACGGGCTCCTGCATGCCCATCATCAGGGTTTGCACCAGCTGCCAGTTGCTCATGCCGTCGGTAAGTTTGTAGCGCCCGGTATGAACACTGCCGGGGTATTTCTTGCGCGTGGCGACATCTACAAAGGCGCGTTCATCATTCAGCACCTGCATACGGCGCAGGCTGTCGAGCACCTCGTCGAAATCTGCGCCGGGACGAATATACAAGTACGCCGCCCTGTCGGGCAACGACACATTCGACGCATAATTGGCGTGATAATACCGGTAGCACGAAACAAGCGTCGCAACCAACACGAAGACGATGGCAATCCGGCAAACGATACACCGGTTTTTAAAGAAAGACAGGTTACGTATAATTCTCACAATATCAAAAAAAAGTTTTGCGGGGACAAATTTATAAAAAAAATCCTACTTTTGTGAAAAACTTTGTGTATGGATAACATTTTTTCCAATGATATCTTTTCTATCGCCATATTAATATTGGCATTAATAATGCTCGGATTTAACTTTTTGCCGGGAAGACGACGTAAAACGCAGGGCGAAGCGCCGCAGAGCGCGGATGTTCGGGCTTTGCAGTTGCAGGCCTGCGAGCGGCTCATCCTGCTCATGGAGCGCATAAATCCCACGGAACTGGTGCTGCGCTACAGCAACCATGCCGGCACGGCCATCGACCTGCAACGGCTCCTGCTGAACGCGGTGCGCGACGAGACGGCGCACAACTACGCACAACAACTGTATGTGAGCAACGCGGCCTGGGCGCAAGTGATGGCCGCCCGCAACACCATCATGAACCTGATTAACCAGTCGGCCGGCGCCATGCAGCCCGGCGACCCGGCGGTGGCGCTCTCCAAAAAAATCATCGACAACGCCGCCCTGCTCGACCCGCCGCCTACACTCAACGCCATTAAAGCAATCAAGGCGGACGCCCGGAAAAACATAAAGGCGTAGTCGTATAATCGCTAAAAGTTGTATCTTTGCAACATGTCGCGCATTGCTTTTATCATGAATCCCATCGCGGGCACCAAAAACAAAGATGCCGTGTGGTCGTATATCGGGCAGGTGTTCGGCCTCTCGCCCGACTACGAGCTGGCCATGTATACCACCTCCTGCGCCAACGACGGTTACACGAAAGCCCTGCAATTCGCCAACGAACGCTACAGTACGGTGGTGGCCGTAGGCGGCGACGGAACGGTTAACGAAGTGGCGCGCGGCCTCCTGCACAGCCAAACCACGCTGGGCATCATCCCGATGGGGTCGGGAAACGGTCTGGCACGACACCTTCACCTCCCTCTGAATTTCCGCAAGGCGATTGAAATTATCCGCGCAGGTAACACACAGGCCATCGACGCCGCCGAAATCAACAAAAAAATATTCTTCTGCACCGCCGGCGTAGGGTTCGACGCGCTCATCGGAAACCTCTTCAACCAGCGGGGGAAGCGGGGTCTCTACCACTACATAGGATTATCGACCAAAGAAGTGCTGGGCTACGTACCGCGCGAATACATCATCCACATCGACGGCACATCCCTGCGGCGAAAGGCTTTCCTGATTACCATAGCCAATGCTTCGCAATGGGGAAACAACGCCTACATTGCGCCGGAAGCCAATATCAGCGACGGTTGGCTCGATATCGTTATCCTGAATACGTACTCGCTTATTGAAGCGCCGCTGCTGCTGCCGCGCCTGTTCAC
>JAITQN010000023.1 GCA_031288865.1 Prevotellaceae bacterium | reverse complement strand
CTCGCCGCTGTATATATCAGAGGTGTCGGCGGCGCAGTATCGCGGGCGCATGGTCACGCTCTATCAGTTGGCCATCACCGTGGGCTTTCTCGGCGCCTACCTCGTCAACTTCGGATTGTTGAACTTCTCCACCGGCGGGGCGGAACAGTTAACCTCCGCCGCGTGGCACAGGATATTTTGCAGTGAGCCGTGGCGAGGCATGCTGGGCATTGAGACGTTGCCGGCGCTGCTGTTCTTCGCCACCATATTCTTTATTCCGGAGAGCCCGCGGTGGCTGATTCTCAGGCAGCGGGAGGAGAAGGCGAAGCACACGCTGTTGCGCATATTCCGCACGGAAGCGGCAGCCATGAGCCAGTTAAGCGAGACGAAGGCGGTGGTGCAACACGAAACCCGTTCGGAGTGGAAAACGCTTCTTCAGCCGGGCATACGGAAAGCCGTATTAATCGGTGCGGCCATTGCCATACTGGGGCAGTTTATGGGTGTGAATGCGGTGCTGTACTACGGCCCGACGATTTTCGAGAGCAACGGACTCTCGGGCGGCGACTCCTTGTTTTATCAGGTGATGGTGGGACTGGCCAATATGCTCGCCACCGTGATTGCCGTGCTGATTATCGACAAAGTGGGAAGAAAGAAACTAATCTACTACGGCGTTTCGGCCATGATTGTGTTCCTGCTGCTCATTGCGGGCTATTTCCTGCAGGGCGAAGCGCTGGGCTTGTCGGGGGTGTGGCTGCTGGTGTTCTTCATGGCCTACATTTTCAGTACGGCCGTATCCATCAGTGCGGTGATTTTCGTACTGCTCTCGGAGATGTATCCCACGAAAGTGCGCGGGTTGGCGATGTCAATAGCGGGGTTGTCATTATGGACAGGCACGTATTTAATCGGGCAGCTTACGCCGTGGCTGCTGGGCGCCCTGTTGCCGGCGGGGACGTTCGTGCTGTTTGCCGTGATGTGTATTCCTTATATGTTAATCATGTGGAAGCTGGTGCCCGAGACTACCGGCAAGTCGCTGGAGGAAATAGAAAAGCACTGGGAAAGACAGAAAAAATAGATAAACATGGATAAAGGTGGATGAAATATGATGGATTTTAAGAAATTGGAGGAATTATACCGGGCGGAGTTGTTCGACAACGTGTTGCCGTTTTGGCTCCGTCGTTCGCCGGACAGGGAGTATGGCGGTTATTTCACGTGCCTTGAGCGTGACGGGTCGGTGTTCGACACCGACAAGTTCATCTGGCTGCAGGCGCGTCAGGTGTGGCTGTTCTCGATGCTGTATAACGAGGTGGAAAAGAAGAAAGGGTGGTTGAAGTGCGCTCTGCTGGGCGGGGAGTTCTTGAAGAAATACGGCCATGATGGGGATTACAACTGGTATTTCTCGTTAGACCGGCAAGGGCGTCCGCTGGTGGAGCCGTACAACATTTTTTCTTATACGTTTGCTACGATGGCCTTCGCCCAGCTGGGCAAGGCGACGGGAAACAAGGAATATAACGATATCGCCCTGCGCACGTTCAATACGGTACTGGCCAAGCGCGATAACCCGAAAGGCAAGTGGAACAAGGCGCATCCCGGCACCCGGAGTTTAAAAAACTTCTCGCTGCCGATGATTTTGTGCAACCTGGCGCTCGATATCGAGCATTTGTTGGAGAATGGCTTTTTGGCGGAGTTGATGGAGGAGTGCATTCATGAGGTCATGGAGGTGTTTTACCGGCCGGAGTTGGGTGAGATCATTGTGGAGAATGTGACCGCGGAGGGCAAGTTGTCCAATACGTTCGAGGGGCGGCTGGTGAATCCGGGCCATGCGATAGAGGCGATGTGGTTCATCATGGATTTGGCCAAGCGGTTAAACCGGCCTGAGGTGATAGAGAAGGCGGTTAGAATCACGTTGACGATGCTCGAGTACGGTTGGGATAAAAAGCATGGCGGCATATTTTATTTCATGGACCGGCTGGGTCGTCCCCCGCAGCAGCTGGAGTGGGACCAGAAGCTCTGGTGGGTGCATGTGGAGGCGCTCATTTCATTGTTGAAGGGCTATCAGTTGACACAATCGGAAGAGTGTTTGCGGTGGTTTGAGAAGATGCACCACTACACGTGGCTGCATTTTAAGGATACGGCGTTTCCCGAATGGTTCGGGTACCTCAACCGGCAAGGTGAAGTACTGCTAACATTGAAAGGCGGGAAGTGGAAAGGCTGCTTCCATGTGCCTAGAGCCCTGTACCAGTGCTGGAAAACGCTTGGAGAGTTAAGAACTAAGAGTTATGAATTTAATTACAGTCTATTATCTAAAAAAAACATATAGTTTCGCAGGAATAATCTTGCTGCTGCTGTTTAGCATAATGCCTATTTATGCGCAACAGACAAACAGCATGATAAGTGGGACGGTGGTTGACGCCAAAGGCGAAACCATTGCCGGTGCCAGTATCGTGATTAAGGGGACTACGACGGCCACCTTGTCTGATGCATCCGGCCGGTTTACGCTGCAAGCAACGCCCGGTGCAACGGTTGTGGTGTCTTTTCTCGGCTACCGGCCGCAGGAAATCCTTGTGGCCAGCCGGACAGTATTGCATATAACCTTGGAAGAGGATATTCAACAATTAGGCGAAGTGGTCGTAACCGCTTTAGGCATGAAACGCGAGAAAAAGGCGCTGGGATATGCCCTGCAAGAGGTAAACACCACTGATTTTACGGAAACCAAAACCGAAAGCGTTGCGAATATGTTGCAAGGTAAATTGGCAGGTGTACAAATCAGCCGTTCCGCTACGGGCGTGGGCGGGTCTACGCGCATTGTTCTGCGCGGGCTAAATTCGCTCACCGGGCGGAACCAGCCGCTGTGGGTCGTGGACGGTATTCCCATCCGGGATGATGCATCGGGCGCGTCTTTCGACGGCTCGATCGGCGCGGATGCCGCAGGCGCTTCTTCCGAAATTAATCCTGACGATATTGCAAGCATCTCGGTGCTGAAAGGACCGAACGCTTCTGCCTTGTATGGCTCCAGGGCGCAAAATGGCGTGATTGTGGTCACCACAAAAAGCGCAGGGCACGAGCAGCCGCTCCGCGTGACCTACAACGGCAATTTCAGTTGGACGCAATTGTATGACGGATACGATTTTCAATGGCTTTACGGGCAGGGCGACCGCGGCAGTTTTGATATTAGTGCGAAGGGAGGCTGGGGGCCTCTTATGACAGGGCAGAAGATCCAAAACTGGCGGGAATGGTTTTATGAAGAGGAGGCGGAGAAATATGCCATGACGGCGCAGAGAAACCGCATCAGGGACTTCTTCAGAATGGGCTTCAACGCCAGTAACACCATTGCCGTGGAAGGAGGCGGACAATATCTCGCCACCCGGTTGTCATTTACCGATTCGCGCAACCAGGGTATCACGAGTAACAATGACCTGCGCCGGCAATATCTCGACATAAACAGCAACCTGAAGTATGGCCGCCTTACGGTGAACGCCAAAGCCACCTACACTAAGCAAACGCAGGAAAACCCTGTGATCACGGGCGAATACGGCATGATGCAGATGTTTACCAAAATGCCCGCCAATATCCGTGCGGAAGATTTGTTGCATAATATGACCGTTGACCATGTCCCGATGAACTGGAGCGGCCCGAGCAATGAATATATGAATCCCTACAACTACACGACCGGGGAAAGGGAAACCGTCCACAGCCGCGATCGATTGTTTGGCGTGATCTCAGCCGGTTTCAAATTTACGGAGTGGCTGGGTGTTACTGCGCGTACCGGCTTGGACCGCATCGTGAATAACAATCACTCATGGGGGGTGAAGGGAGTAGATGGTGCAAATCCGGTGTACGGAAAATCATATAATACCATCAGCGAAAGCAATTCCGACATGATGTTGAATTTTAACCAAACTTTCGGTAAGCTGTCTGTTCTGGCCAATATCGGCGGCGCCCTCATGAACCTTAAAACCGACGGACTGGATGCCGGATCGAGCTATCTGCTACTGTACGGATTTAACCGCTTGTCGAACGGCTCGCGCATTACCGCCGATGACTATACTACCGAGAAGGAAATACAATCCGTGCTGGGGAATGTTCAATTAGCCTATAATCATTATGTCTATTTGGATATTACCGCAAGGAACGACTGGTCGTCTGCTTTGCCCGCCCGCAACCGTTCCTACTTTTATCCGTCGGTCAACCTGAGCGGGATTATTTCGGATATGGTGCGCCTTCCCGCACCCATTTCGCTGTTAAAAATACGCGCCTCCTGGGCGCAGGTGGGGAACGACACCGACCCGTACCGGTTAACGCAGGTGTACAGTCTGCCCCCCAAGGTGAACGGCGTGAATATATGGGGCGAGGCGGGACTGATAAAACCGTTTAACGATTTGAAACCCGAACGCACCACGTCTCTTGAATTTGGGTTCGACCTGAGCTTGTTCCAGAACAGAATCGGATTGGATTTCACCTACTACGATTCCAATACGATTAACCAGATAATTTCCTTGCCCATCCCTCATTCAAGCGGATATGAGCGGAAATATATCAATGTCGGCAGAATGAGAAGTTCGGGATTTGAAATGGTCTTGAATACTACTCCCGTGAGAAGCGGCGCATGGCAATGGGATTTGAATCTTAACTGGGGAACCAACAAAAGCCGGTGCGTAGAATTAACGCCCGGTATTCAGAAGCTCACATTAGGCAGCCTGAATATCGGCGAAGTGGTGGTGATGGAAGGCGGACGATATGGCGATATCCGCAGCAAGGTGTTCATCAGGGATGCCGCCGGGCGCATTCAGGTGGATGCCGACGGCATTCCTGTGGTATCTAATGAATTTGAAACTATTGGAAATATATCGCCCGACTGGACCGGATCCGTTACGAACCGGCTGCAGCACAAAAATTTCGTATTAAATGTGTTGATTGATACCCGGAAGGGTGGCGACATCCTGTCGGTTACCGATGCGTTGGGCTCGGAGGCAGGAACCGGCGCCCGCACCGTCGATGGGCGTGACGGGATGGTCGTGGACGGCGTAACGCTCTCCGGACAGCCCAATACCAAATCCATCACCGCCCAGCAATATTGGCAGAAAGTGGGTGGCGCTTATGGCGTGGGAGAAACCTTCCTCTACGACGGATCCTTTGTCACACTGAGGGAAATATCACTGGGCTACAACATTCCTGCGCGGTATTTAAAGAAAATAAAATTTATCCGGCAGGCAAAAATATCGCTTATAGGGCGCGACTTGTTCTATTTCATAAAACATACGCCCGGCACCAGTCCGGAGGGCGCATCCATCAGGGACGACTGGGCGCAGGCGTTTGAGTTGAACGCGCTTCCCCCCACGCGGACATTTGGTTTTAACCTCAATCTCACCTTCTAAAAATTAAATGTCATGAAACAGTCAATATCAACACTATTTATAATCGCAGCAGGATACATGTTAGCCGGGTGCACTGGTTCATTTGATGAAATGAACCGCAATCCCAATGCCGTTACTGATGTAAATCCGGCACTGTTGTTACCCAAAATGCAATATGAAGTGATCAACTCCAATGCATACGAATACCAGCGGGGCGAGAATCTTTTTGCCAACCAATACTGCCAATGGGTAGCCAACATTGCCTCTTATTTTAACTCCGACCGGTATGAATACAACAGCGAATGGGTAACCACCGGTTATTGGTCGCCGTATTATACCTATGTGCTCAAGCAGTTTTTAGATATCCGGAGAATGGCGGAAACACATCCCGAATATGAAGAAATGTATCATATTGCGCGTATTGTCGCGGTGATTGGCGCGGCGCGAACCACCGATTTATTTGGCGACGTGCCGTATAGCGAAGCCAGTCGCGGGATAGATAAAAGCAAATACGATGCGCAGAAAGATATCTATTACGATATTCTGAAAGAACTAAAAGAAGCCACCGAGGCCCTTTCGGCAGGTTTTAATGTCGCACAGTTGAAATACGGCGCTTCGGATTTCTTCTACAATGGCGATGTGGATAAGTGGATTCGTCTTGGTAATTCGCTCCGCTTGCGGTATGCGCTGCGCATCGTGTTCATAGACCCCGGCAAGGCGAAGGAGGAAGGCGAAGCCGCGCTTTCCCGCCCGGTGATGACAGACACCGACCACAACGCCTGCATGATTACGAGCATTGGAGATGAGGGTCACCCCCTGTTCGTCATATCCAACTGGAATGAGTTCCGGATGAGCGCCACCCTCGAAAATGCCTATAAAACATTGAGCACCGTGCCCGACCCGCGCATGGAATGTTACTGGGGGGTTACAGAGGCCTCTGTAACCGCAGGCATGCCTGCGTTCAAAGGAGTGACCAACGGTTTGCCCGCCGACCGGTTTCCTTCACCCAATACGGCCTCCTCTACCTGCTGGGGGTTGTTGTGGGCGCCTACATGGAACACTCACCACGTAAAGCCCTCCACTTTTAAAGTAGAAAGTCCGCTTTATGCCATGTGTTATTCCGAAGTGTGCTTTTTGAAAGCCGAAGCAGGCATCCGGGGATGGGCAGGCGCAGGCAACGTGCAGCAAAATTATGAAAACGGCATTCGCGCCTCTTTCACCGAAGCGCGATGGGGCGTAGATCCTTCCCTGTATTCCACCGCCAACGACGAAACCTATATAGCTACCAGCCATGTTCGATGGGATGAGGGCGCAGACTTTGAAACCAAATTGGGAAAAATAGCCACGCAAAAGTGGATAGCATTGTTTCCAAATGGCACGGAAGGCTGGGCAGAAGTGCGGCGTACGGGATATCCCAAATTGACGCCGGTAGCACGAAGCGAAGACATTTCCATTAACGTGGCAAACGGAGAGTTTATTAAGAAGCTTCGTTATGTGGATAACGAACGGGAAATTAATAGAGAAAACGCCACTTCGCCAAACCTTAACAGCGACCAGGGCGACGGGCAGAACGTCCGTGTGTGGTGGGATACGGGAAGATACAAATAGACACGAAAAACAATACAAACAGTATGGATGTAAAGTATACAATATGCATTATCATGGCCGGGGTCATTGCCTGTTCGTCAAACCAGGAGCCGCTACCCGGCAATGAGGCGGAAGAAGAAACAACTTATCCGTGGGAGGAGGGAAGGACAAGCCCGTTGTCTGCTACGGATATGGTATTGATCTACGGCGGCGGCGCGCACCGGAATGTCACCTGGGACAAGGATCACTTTATCCCCTACGTGAGTTATACCGGCAGGACGAATAACGAACAAAGCCTGTTCGACGGTTTCCTGTTTCTTGAAATTACCAATGGCAAGCCGGGCGCACCACGTATTTTTGCTACAGGATACTATGGCGAACCGGCCGGAAAGACCGAATGGAAAGCACTGGCGGATTATTATTTCCAATCCGGCATCGCCATTGATGCCTTGGATCAGTGCATCGCCGAGGCCGAACAGCGGTTACACACCGGCACGAAACGAAAAATCGTGATTGCGCTCCCCGAGCCGATTACCGCAGGCCCCAATTCGAACTATACCATACTGCCCGTTAATTACTGGGGAGAGATAGATGGTATCACGCTCGATTTTACCAGGGACAGCGACCGCATTGCGGCTTGCAAATGGTACATCGACTATGTAAGGCAACGCTTCCACGAAGGTAATTTTCAGCATCTGGAGCTGGCCGGTTTTTACTGGGTGGCCGAGGAGTCGCTGCACACCAGGAGTATCCTCTCGGGCGTAGCCGCTCACCTGAACAAGTGGAAATATAGCTTCAACTGGATACCCTATTGGAAAGAAACCCCCGATTATTACGAATGGAAATCGCTAAAATTCAATTATGCCTACCTGCAGCCTAATTATTTCTTCAACGAAAGCATTCCCTATTCACGCTTAACGGCAGTCTGTAGTGTAGCCCGGCAGTATGACATGGATTTGGAACTGGAATTCGACACGCGGGTTTTTGTAAACAATGGCAACCGGGGTTACCGGTTGCGTGATTACATGCAGGCGTTCAGAGACAACAATGTGTTGTCTGCCAAAAGAATCGCCTACTACCAGGAAACCGACGCGCTGTACCGGCTCTACCATGCTGCCAATGTGCAGCAAGAAGTGGATTTATTTCACGACTTCTGTGCGTTTGTAATAGATCATCAGTCATTATATGAAAAATAAAAAGTAACCTGAATGTTAAACTAAATTTTTTAAAAACATGAAAACATTAAAAAACAACATGGTGAAGTATCTTTTGATACTTGGATTGATCTTGCCGCTGGCGTCTTGTAAAGACGACAACGAAGTAGTAGACCCGCCCAAAAGGACGGATAAGGAAATTACTGCTTTCAGTATTCCTGCATCAGATTTGACCGGGGACATTAATGCGGAAACGTACGCCATTGTCCTTACGGTAACGCCCGATTTTGACCAGTCACAGCTGGAAAATGTGGTGCCTCGCATTGCGTACAATGGCGTCAGCATTGAACCGCTGGCCACAGCGCCGCAGGACTTCACGGAGAACGTGACCTACAAGGTGACCGCGGAAGATGGAACATTTCAGAACTATACGGTGAGCTTGGTAGTGAGCGAATTTTACGCCAAAGGCTTTGCCAAAGCCGAAGAGGTGTGGGCGCAAACTGATTGGGCTACACTTGGCTTTGCTACTAACTCAGAGCCCACGCTGGCCTGTTTAGGCGACAAATTAGTAGCCTCCCGGTCGGGTATTCTCTTGAATGAAGCCGACGGGAACCTTACCGGCGGAAAATTGAACGTAGAGGGTGCCGACGGAAAGTTTAATGGTAGCCAGTCGGCTCAGCCAAATTACCCTTTTTCCGTGACCAACGACGACGCCGGCAATGTGATTGGCACTTCGCTGGGCGCATGGACCAAACCCAACTTCCCGATCTACAAATGGACAACCTCTCTTGAAAGCCCCCCGGTGTTGGTTCATGAAGTGGTTAGCAATGAAGCTGTGCACGGGCAATTCGGCAGAAAAATATCCGTAACCGGCAACATTAATGGAGATGGATACATTGCTCAGTATAGCCACAATCAAGGAGCTAATAGCCCCGGCAATGTCAAACAGTATGTATGGAAAGTAACCGGAGGCGTTGTAGATCCTGATTCTTCAGAGATTGTAACCCGCTCTGAGGGAGACGGAGGTTATTACCAGACCTTGATACCCATGACAACCACCGGCATCTACCCGTACTATGTGGCACTTTCCGGAAACACCGCCGCAACCCTGCGCTCCGGAATGTTCTATGCCGCCAATGCTTCCAGTGAACTTAGTTTCATTGACGGTTTTTTGGATCCGGAACAGGTTGTCGTAGTCAGTTCCAACTGGGGATCTTTTGTTCGCCATGCTAAAAAGTTCGATTTTAATGGGGTCACCTATATTGCGGTAATTACTGAAGGTTCCCAACAGTCAGATGGAAACATCACTTATTACTTGGCTATTTTGGATACCAGAAACGACAGGGTGGTGAAGACCGACGAGATTGTTACAGTAGCTACAGCTGCCGGTAATGGCGCCACTTCTGTAACCAATTCGGTGGAAAAAACGCTCGAAACGGGAGAAAAAACAATCCGCCTCTATACGTTGATTACCAACTATGGGGTATGGTGTCATGAATTAAGCAACAAACCCTAACTGTTACAGCAAAGCAAGGTACAGGCGCTGTAGCCTGTATCTTGTTTTTTATAAAATTAAATAAAAAGGCAAGCCATGAAACCATACACTTTACGCTTCACGCTTTACGTTTCACTCCTTATGCTTTACGCTTTGCCCCTGTGCGCCCAACCACGTACCTTGAAAGGCTCCGTGACCGATGCCCGGGGTGAAAGCCTTCCGGGCGCTACCGTGAGCGTGAAAGGCAGCGCCTCCGGAGCCCTCACAGACCTCAACGGCTGGTTTACCCTTACCCTGTCGGCTACGGCCACGGCGGTTGAAGTATTTTACGTGGGGTATGTCACCCAAACTGTCGACGTGCGGGGCGTCAATGAAATTAAAGTAGTGATGCAGGAACAGGTGAACCTGTTTGACGAAGTGGTGGTGATTGGTTATGACACCCAGAAGAAAGTAAACCTCACCGGCGCCGTGCAGGTGGTTTCGGGCAGCGATTTGACTAAGCGCGGTGCGCCCAACACGTCGTCGGCGTTGCAGGGGCTGGCGGCCGGCATGTCGGTGGTGCAAACCACCGGTAGGCCCGGCTCCGACGGCGGCGAAATCACCATCCGCGGAAGAGGCTCCATCAATACCACCACCACCCCGCTCATTCTGATCGACAACATGGAAAGTGATATCAACGCCATCGACATGAGCACCGTAGAATCAATCTCCGTACTGAAAGACGCAGCATCGGCCTCCATTTACGGTTCAAAAGCCGCCAACGGCGTAATCCTTGTCACCACCAAACGCGGCAAGGAAAAGGGCGTCCGCGTTGCCTACAATGGATATGCGGGCTTCAATGAGCCTACCGAACTGGCTACGCCCGTTTCGGCGGTTGACTACATGAAAAACATGAACATCGCCAACATTAATGCGGGCGGCGCCGGCATTTACAGCGATGCAGTTATTCAAGACCTGGCCACGTATGGCCCCGACAACTGGCGGGTATATGACACGCGGTGGCGGGACGAAATGTTAAAAAAACGCGCCTTGTTGCACAAGCATGCGGTGAGCGTGAGCAGCGGGTCTGATTTTATCAGCTATTTCGCCACAGCCACTTACCAGTTTCAGGACGGCATAATTGAAAACACCGGTTTCCAAAGGGTAACCCTGCGGGTCAACAGCGATATAAAACTATCCAAATGGCTCAAAGCCGGTTTAGACGTGAGCTTCCGGCAACACGACACCAAAACACCCAGTATCAGTACGCCCGAAGCGCTCATCAATGCAGCGCTCACCCTGAGCCCCATCTTGCCGGGCATTAACCGCGACGGCACCTACGGAAACGGGCAGAACGGCTTTAACCCTATTGCCGTAGCCAGGGATGGCGGTGCCTCTAATTATTCTACGCCCGAAACGGCTGTCCGGTTCTTCCTCATCGCCAATCCGTTTGAAGGTATGGAAATACACGGCTTTTACAACCGGAGAATGGTTGAAGACCGGAACGACTCGTTCATCAAACCTTATGAAACTTACGACCAGGGCTACCTGAAAAGTTCGTATCCGGCGGCTTCGACCGGGCAAAAGTATGAAGCCTTTTCAAAAACCATTTACAACCATTTTTCAGCCCAGATTTCCTACGAAAAAACATTGGGCAACCATTATGCTAAAGTGATGACCGGCGGAAGTGCGCAAGATTACCTGAAGCGGAATGTATCGGCCAGCCGTGTGGGCTACAATTTCGACGGATACGAGGAACTTAACAACGGGAGTTCTACCGGCCAGAGCAATTCCGGAACAAGGTACGACTATGCACAGGCCTCCCTCTTCGGAAGAGCCAACTATTCCTATGCGTCCCGGTATTTGCTGGAATTCGACTGGCGTTACGACGCTTCTTCCCGTTTTGTCAGAGGCCGCCGTTGGGGATTTTTCCCTTCCGTATCGGCCGGATGGAGAATATCGGAAGAATCTTTCTTCGAGCCGTTGAAAAAAAATATCGACTACCTGAAACTCCGCGCGTCCTGGGGGTCGCTCGGCAATGAAAACCTGCCGGCCGGTAATGATATCGTGGCGTCCTATTATCCTTATGCTTCCGTTGTCGCCACCGGGGGCTATGCCTACTGGTTCGATGGCAAGCAACTGCTGGGCGGCGCTCAAAAGGCTGTGGCCAATGAGTTGATCAGCTGGGAAAAATCTACGCAGTTCGACTTGGGTTTCGACGCCGGGTTATGGAACAACAAATTAACGCTGGGGTTCGATTATTTTGTGCGGCACGTCACCGATATGCTGCAATCGTTCACCATTCCCTACATGGTAGGGCTGGAGCCGGCCATGCAAAATGCCGGCGACATGCGGGTGAACGGCTGGGATTTCACCGCTACTTGGAGAGACAAAATAGGTGAAGTGGGCTATCACATTACCGCCAATTTCGCCGACGCGCTCAGCGTAATAACCGATTTGAAAGGCAAAGTGTATGCCGAAGGCGATGAAATTATCAAAGAAGGATACCCGTTGCGGGCTTTCAGAGGCTATCTGTCCGACGGATATTACCAGTCGGAAGAAGATGTCAAAAATTCTCCCGCCTACAACATCAAGCCGGATGACATGGCCGCCAAACTGAAGAATTTTCATCCGGGAGATATCAAATACAAGGACATCAGCGGCCCGGACGGGGTGCCCGATGGCATGATCTCGCCCGAATATGACCGCGTCATGGTAGGCAACCCTTATCCGCGCTACGAATTCAGCCTCGACCTGGGCGCCGAATGGAAAGGATTTGACCTGACCGTTTTTCTTCAGGGCATCGGTAAAAAAGATATTTATCTTAAGGGAGATGGCGTCCGTCCTTTTTACAATGGCAAGTCCATGTACACCTACCAGACCGATTACTGGACAGAAGACAACCGCAATGCGGCTTTCCCGCGCTTGCTCACCGTGTCCAGCAGCGCAGTGTATCCCAATTATTTCCTGTCGGATTTCTGGGTAAAGAGTGGGGCCTACCTGCGCGTGAAAAACGTAGTATTGGGTTACACCCTCCCGAAAAAAATCACGCAGGCTATCAAATTAGAGAAAGTACGCTTTTACCTGAGCGGCCAAAACCTGCTCACCTTCAGCAATGCCTACGAGGGCTACGACCCGGAGAACAACGTGTCGAACGGTAATTTTTATCCCGTAATGCGCACGTATACGGCCGGTATTGATATACAATTCTAAATATGCAATATAAAATGATGAGCATGAAGAAGTTTCTACTGTTAACAGCGCTTGTGGGAGTCTGCGCTTCCTGCGAAGACTTTCTGGATAAAGAGCCTTATACTTATACCTCCGCCGGCTTCTATAAATCGGAAGAAGCCATTGAATTGGGGCTTACCGGCGTATATTACAACATGTATCTCGATACGTACAACTTCGGTTATATGGTTCCGAACTTCGTCTTTTTGGATCAGTTCACCGGCATGGCGTTCGAGCGGAACGACGCGCCGCCGACTATTGGCGCGGGCGGAGGCCTGGATCAGAATAACGGCAGGGTGTTGCAATGGTGGCGCACCTGGTACACGCTTATTGCGCGTGCCAACTCGTTAATTTACGGATCAAGAAATTATATCGGAGGCCTGGGCGACAAGGCGAAGCAATACATTGCCGAAGCGCGCGTGTTGCGGGCATTCGCTTACTACCACCTGATTTCCACATACGGCGATGCGCCTTTCTTCGACGAGCCGGTAACCGTTGAACAATACCGGACGCCCCGCACATCAAAAGTAAGCATCCTCGACTTTATCCTAAGCGAAACGCAAGACGCCGCCAAATATTTAGAATGGACGGCCCCGGTGAGAGGCCGGATAGATAAGGCGGCCGCATACGGTTTGAGGGCGCGGGCAGCGCTGCTGGGCGGCAGCCTGGACTATGGGGGACGAGGCGCTGACTATTTCAGGATAGCCGCCACGTCTGCCGAAGCAGTCATCGGGCGCCGCATGCCGGCAAATAATTACGAAGACCTGTTCACCACCACCGGGCAAACCAAAGTCGACGTCCGCAGCGAATTAATCATGGAAATAATGTATTCGCTCGACGGCAACAAAAGAACGCACCAGATAGGTTACGGCAGTGCCTCCCGCTTCTATGGGCAAACGCTGCGCCATCCCTCCGCATTGCTTGCCGACACCTACGAATGCACCGACGGAAAGCGTATCGATGAATCGCCCCTGTATGATCCCAAACATCCGCAAAGAAACCGCGACCCGCGTTTTCGCGCTACACTCCGGATGCACGGCGATACCTGCGTGGGAAACACTACCGGCCAGGAAAGCGGTAAAATCAAAATCATCCTCAATGCCTACGACGATAATACTGAGCAATTTGATTATGAAATAAATACATGGATGCCGGTAACCAATATGGACATCAACAGCAGCGCGGCATGGACGAGTTTTACCCTCATGGGCGCAGGCTACGTTTGGGCAAAAATGGCCACCGACAGCGTAGAGAGCATTCAGGCTTCCACCATTCATTACCCGGTTATGCGGTATGCCGAAATCTTGCTCACCTATGCCGAAGCAAAAATAGAGTTGGGCGAACTGGATCAAACGGTATATGACGCCATCAATGAGGTGCGGCGGAGGGCAAAAATGCCGGAAGTTTCCGGCGACCGCATAGGCAATATCGATAAAATGCGGCAGCTGGTGCGCCGTGAACGCAAGGTAGAACTGGCTCTGGAAGGATTGCATTTCGTAGACATGCGCCGCTGGAAAATCGGGGACCTCGAAAATGAGCAGGACAGCTACGGCGTGCCGCTAAAGGACGCCGGCGGCTATGCAGGCATGACCGAAAAGCCTGATTTTAGAAAGACCGCCAGGCACGACCTCAATGATATCGCGAATTATGATGCCTACAGCCATAAGCTGAGGCCGGCGGTTCAAGGACGTTTCTGGGATCCCAAATTCGAACTGTGGCCTCTTCCCCAGCAGGAAATTTTTCTCAATCCCGCACTGGAACAAAACCCGGGATACAGCAATTGAATTAAGAATTATGAATTAAGAATTTTGAATTGTAAGGTATGAGTATAAGAAACAGTTTTCTCTTATTAGTTTGCTTGACAGCTGGATTGGCGTTTTATGCCGCCTGTTCTCCCGGGAGCAAAACCGACACTTGTGAAACAAACCCCCAGCCGGGATGCCCCAATTATGTGGAGCCGGATCCCTGCGAAACAAACCCCCAGCCGGGGTGCCCCAACTATGTGGAGCCGGATCCCTGCGAGACGAACCCTCAGCCGGGATGTCCCTACTATGTCGATCCCTGCGTGGCAAATCCCCAGCCGGGATGCCCGAACTATGACCCGGTGCCGGTGCCGGTTTTGGCGCCCACCATTACGCTCGGAACAGCGAATTATACCGTGAGCAGCACCTATACGGAAAAATTTGCAGATGGATTCTGGTATATTCGTGTAACGCTGAACAATTCCACCAAGCCATTAATTATACATGCGGTACGCTACAAGGCCGGCACCCCCGGCTACAGTATCGAAGCATGGTCGGGCAAAGACAGCATTAACGGTAAAGAAACCCCCTCTGCCATGGTGAAGCGTTATGAAACGGCAGGCCGCGAGGTGAAAGTGGCCATCAACGGAGGATTCTACGGCATGTCGACTGACGGCGTGCCCTCAGGGCCGGAAATCGTCAAGGGTATGATGACCTACCTGGGCGATGTATCCCAGCCTATCATCGGATTCGACAGCAATAACCGTCCGCACATGGATTTCCTGAAGTTTAACGCCAAAGTCAAGAACAAGAACGGCGTTGAAAGCGCCATTACCACCGTTAACGGCATCACCCGCAATACAAATAACATGGTGCTGTACAACTCCGCGAAAGGCAAGCGCACAGGTACCAACGAATGGGGCGCCGAAGTGCTGTGTACACCGGAAACAGGACAATGGGAAATATTAGACAGCTACCTCAACGTTTCCTGCCAGATAGACCGGATTGAGCCTGTAAGCGGCAAGGGCAATATGGCCATTCCGAAGGGCAAAATCGTATTGTCGGGCCACGGAACGGCAAATACTTACCTCACCGATAAACTGAGCGCCGGCGACGATGTAGAAGTAACGGTAAACTATACGCTCAAAACCGATTCCAAAGTTGACGCCTCCGTTATCCGCAATGCGGTGGCCGGCTACAACATCATCCTGCAGGGAAATAATATCATCGAGCCTAACCTGAATGTGTATGACGACCCAACACTGATTACCAATAGCCATCCACGCACATCGGTCGGATTTTCTGCCGATAAGGAATATGTGTTCTTTACGGTGGTGGAAGGCCGGCGAGCTGGTGTTTCGGCAGGAGTTACTACGCGTGAACTGGCGCAGGTGATGAAATATCTCGGCGCAGCCAACGCCATCAATCTCGACGGCGGCGGCTCATCCTGCCTGATAGTTGACAAGACACGCAAAAACGTAATGTCAGACGGCTCGGAACGCGCAGTATGCAACGGCTTGGCCATTATTAAGAAATAGCTGCAATTGGGAATACGGCGTGTATTTTTCCCAATTCACTACAGAGAAAACTTTTCTGATAATCCCGGTAAATATCAAATTTGGCAAAAGCGATGGTGGGGTGTAATTCGGAATTTTTTGTACCTTGCGCAATAAATTCGTTGGGACTATTTTTTTATTTACTGAATATCCCTGTGTAACTTTGTGCTCTTTGTGGTAAAAAAATATCATTTTTCTTAATTTAGTCTTTTGATAAATTTATTTTCCTGATTTTAATTTTAGTCACAAAGTCTTTTCTATATTATTGATTTTATTTAAAAGGTTTCATAGCTCTGTTAAATTACACGCCATCCTTTATTGGTAGCATTTGTTTTCATAGCAAAACGTTTTTAAAGGTCAAAAACTCTAAAGTTACTATATATCAAAACAGGTGTATTATTCTAATACACCACAAGGCACACGGGGGCGCTGCTTGTAATTTCCTTTCCGGTAGCCGTTAGTTTCCCGGTGTCTTTGTTTCGTTTGAAGATCGTGATATTACCGGTTTGCTGGTTGGCCACAAATACGTAATGCCCGTCGGGGGTAATCGTAAAGTCGCGCGGTCCTTTGCCACCTGTAGACACCTGCTCTATCCACTGGAGTCGCCCGTTTTCCTGTATCGAAAAACACGTAATATTATTAGCTGTTCCCCTGTCGGTAGCATAGACAAATTGCCCGTCCGAAGAAACATGAATGGCCGCTGCGCCGTTTTCGACGTCGTTGTTTATGACTACGGTTGTTTCCTGCAATACGGATAACCCGGCATTCGTATCTATGGATAATACGGTCACCGTACCGTCTAATTCCTGCAGTACGTAAGCCCTGTCGCCGCCGGTGTTAAATGCAAGGTGACGCGGGCCGCTTCCTTTTTTTACGGCTATGCTGTCTGCGGCTATTAAAATCCTTGCGGTGTCACCGGCGCAATAGCGGTAAGCGATGATTTTATCAGTCCCCAGATCGCACGACAGCAAATAGCGCTTATCCGGCGTGAAGATAGTCTGATGTACATGCGGCGCTTGCTGTCGCGCCGTATCGATGCTTTTCCCGGCATGACGAATTACTTGGCGCGCGTCGCTCAGCGAGCCGTCGTCATGGCGCTCGAACACGGAAATGCTGCCGCTGGTGTATCCGGCTGTAACGACGTGCTTGCCGGTTACCGAAATATAGCAAGGGTCGGCGTCCGGCGTATTAACCGTGTTGAGTAATCGAAGCGCGCCGGAGCGCGCATCGAAAGAAAACCCGCTGACCGCACTGCGGTTGCTGAATTCATTGACGGC
>JAITQN010000010.1 GCA_031288865.1 Prevotellaceae bacterium | reverse complement strand
GTGGTGGCGCTCCTCAGCGGAAATGCCGTAGCGATGCCTTGGGCAGCGCAAGTTCCCGCTATTGTAGAAGCGTGGTACAGCGGTGCCGAAGTCGGCAATGCCCTTGCCGCCGTGCTTTTCGGCGATGTAAATCCGTCGGGAAAGCTGCCGTTCACCTTCCCTGCCCGCTTGCAGGATAACAGCGCACACGCAGCCGGCGACTATCCGGGCGACGGCAAGAACGTGATTTACCACGACGATATTTTTGTGGGCTACCGCTGGTTGGACAAGGAAAAAATTAAACCGCTCTTCGCCTTCGGGCATGGGTTAAGCTACACCACTTTCCAATACGGCAAAGCCGCTGCCAATAAAAGCAAAATCACCGCATCCGGCACAATTACAATCACAGTGCCGGTAAAAAACACCGGCGCGCGCGACGGCGCTGAGGTGGTGCAACTCTACATCAGCGACAAAGAGGCTTCGCTGCCGCGCCCCGCCAAGGAGCTAAAAGGGTTTAAGAAAGTGTGGCTGAAAGCCGGCGAAGAACAAACCGTATCCTTCACCATCGACCGAACGGCGCTGAGTTTTTACGACGACACCAAAGGCGAATGGATAGCCGAGCCGGGCGAATTTGAAGCGCTCATCGGCAGCTCATCAACCGACATTCACGATACTATAACTTTCAGGTTGCAGTAAAAAAAGGTAATGATGCCAAAAATAGTTGGTCTCATGCCTTTGTTGTTATTTTTGCCGACAAGTCTCCTGCTTGCAAAAGGGAAATTGGAAACATTGTTGCTGCAACTCGATAAAGAAATCGCCAACAAACATTTTTACTACTTTTTTAGCCCTGCCGCCGGACTATTAATATTTGATTAATAATTGTTTAAGATTGTCGATATACTCCTTTTTTTGAGCGTCCGAAATTTATGGAATGATTATTGTTATTTTAATTTTAGTCGATGTCTAATTTAACTAACTTAATCATGAAAAAGGAAAAAAGGATATATAATCTATGCAAGGTTTTGCTTGCCGTGCTTTTACTACTTCCGGGCATGGCGTTTAGCCAGAGCCGGGAAGTGAGAGGAACTGTTTCCGAAGCTGCCACAGGAGAACCGCTTGTGGGCGTTTCGGTATTGCAAAAGGGAACGGCTAACGCCACCATGACGAACGAAGCGGGGAATTTCACGATTAACGTGCCGGCCGACGCCGTACTGGTATTTTCATTCCTCGGATTTATCACCGAAGAAGTGCAGGCGCAAGCCACTACGTTGAATGTGCAACTGAAAGAAGCGATCAGCGCCCTTGACGAGGTGGTTGTCGTGGGATACGGCGTACAGAAAAAAAGTGTAGTCACCGCAGCGATCAGCAGCGTGAAGGCGGCGGAACTGGAAAAAGTGGCGCCTTCCAGCATAGGCAATGTGCTGAAAGGGCAGGTGTCGGGGGTAATTATTGTTACCGGCTCGGGACAGCCGAATGACGACGCCACCATTCGTATCCGCGGCATAGGCACCACCGGCGACAGCGACCCGCTGTGGATTGTGGACGGCATGGCCGTTGACGGGGGTGTCCGTAATGTAAATCCCGCCGATATTGCTTCGGTGGAAGTATTGAAAGATGCGGCGGCGGCAGCCATATATGGCGCGCGTGCCGCCAATGGCGTTATACTGGTTACCACTAAAAGCGGTATAGTCGGCGCCAAACCCCGCATTAATTATGACATGAATATCGGGTTCCAAAACCCTTGGCGGAAAAAAGCCGTGCTGAACGCAGAAGAGTACATGGTTATCCACAATGAACTTCGCCTGAATAACGGCGAAAATCCGCTGTTCTCCGCCAAAGCCATTGCCGACGCCCGGGCAGGCCTGTCTCCCGATACCGACTGGCAGGACGAAATATTTTACCGCAACGCGCCGATGATGAACCATCAACTCAGCATTGCGGGCGGCACGGAAAAAATATCGTATTACGTTTCGCTGGGCTACTTCAGCCAGGATGGGATTATTGGCGGCAACTACGACGTAAGTAATTACAACCGATGGAATATCCGCAGCAACGCCACCTACGAAGTGTTTAACGTCGAGAAACAGCGCAGTTTCCTGAACAAAATAAAAATCGGCATCAACGCTACTTACGGGCGCGCTAACGCTATTGGCGTGGGCAATAATGCGCAGGTTTACAATTCTCCGTTGGGCGAAGCGCTGATTTTGCCGCCCACCATGAGCGTCTATCTGTCGGAAGAAGAAGGCAAGGCGTTGCTGGAGAAGCATCCCTACGCCATTGTCAGCGAAGACGGACGGGTATATACACCCTCGCCGAACGGGTTCAACGAACCGCGCAACCCCCTCGCCCAAATGCAGGCGCCGGATAAGACTTACAACAACGAGGATAAATTCATAGGCGCATTCTTCGGGGAGTTGAATATTTGGAAAGGATTAGTGTTTAAGAGCAATTACGGTTTCGACCTGGCTTTCTGGGGCAACGACGGCTATCGCTTCCCTTATTATCTGGCCGACGTATCAGCACCCACAGACGAAGACCCGCTACGGTCGGAAGCCTGGTCGAGTATGAACCGTGACTTTACCTGGCAAATCGAAAATACGCTGACCTACACCACACAGATTGCCGAGGTGCATAACATCAACGTGCTTTTGGGACAATCGGCGCGAAAGTACAACGGTCGCTCGCTGAGCGGTAACGGCTATGAGCTGATTGCCTATGACCCCTACATGGCGGTGATTAACTCCTCGCGCGCCGACCAGGAAAAGGGCGGACGGCGCAGCAGCGGCGGCACCTCTGCCAGTTCGCTGGCCTCATACTTTGCCCGCGTGGATTATAACTTTGCCGAGCGCTACATGATTCAGGGCACGGTGCGTCGCGACGGCTCCGACAAGTTCGGGCCGGGCAACAAGTGGGGCGTATTCCCCTCCGTATCGGTAGGGTGGAACTTGACCAATGAACCGTACCTGAAAGGCATTTTGCCGGAGTTGTTCAACACCATTAAACTGCGCGCCAGCTGGGGCGTGAACGGGAACGAGAGCATCGGGCAATTCGCATACATGAGCCTTATGTCGGGCGGACAAAATTACTACTTCGGTTCCGGCAACGCCGAACGCATGTATTACGGCATCAGCAGTTCCGGCGCCTCCAATGCCGACTTGAAATGGGAAGAATCCATACAGACCGACGCAGGGTTCGATTTGGCTATGTTCAACAATGCGCTCACTTTCACTTTCGACTGGTTTACCAAACGTACCGAAGGCATGCTGGCCAATTTGCCTATTCCCCGTTATGTGGGATTGAATGCGCCTACTTATAACATAGGTATTATGGATAACTGGGGGTTGGAATTTGAATTGGGTTACAAAACCCATATTCGCGGCGTTAACCTGGCCGCAAAAGCCAATGCCTCGTATGTAAAAAACACCTTGATAGATTACGGTAACGCCAGCGGCGAAAACTCGTGGGGCGGCCACAATCTGCTGGGGCTGGAAGACTTCATTTTTCAGAAAAACGGCATGGTCAATCCGTTTTTCTACGGCTACCGTGCCGACGGGATTATTCAAACGCAGGATGAGGCCGACGAGTACAACCTGGCCTATAACCAAAGCGCCGTGCCAGGCGACGTGCGTTTCAAAAACCTCAACGGCGACGATGTGATTGACGCCAATGACCGTGAAATGATCGGCAAGCCCGACCCCGATTGGGTATTCGGCCTTACCCTTAACGCCGACTACAAGGGCTTCGACTTCTATGCCTTCTTACAAGGCGTATGGGGAAATGACATTTTCATCGGCCCCTTCCGGACAGATATCAGCCAACAGAACTTCCCGGCATGGATCATGGACAGGTGGTCGAGCGAAGGCACTTCCAACACCATCCCCCGCCTTACATCCAACGATATCAATCGTAATTACCGGGCGTCTGACCTGCTCATCCGAAACGGCGCGTACTGCCGCCTGAAGAATATACAGTTAGGATATACCCTTCCGAAAAGCATTACCCAAAAGGCCAGCATAGAACGCCTGCGCCTCTTTGTGGGAGCGGAAAACCTGCTGACCATTACCGGATATAAAGACGGCTTCGATCCTGAAGTAGGCGGCGGCGTGGACTACGGCAACTATCCCCATGCGCGGGTGATTACATTCGGTGCCAACATTACTTTTTAACAGATACAACTATTATCTATACAATTATGAAAAAAACAATTCTATATTCCCTTTTAGGTCTGATGATAGTAACGGGAATATCGTGTGACGAAGATTTCCTCACTATTTATCCCTCTTCGCAAGTGGCGGCCGGTGCGTCTGCCACGCAGGACGTAATTGAACAACAATTGATATCGGCCTATCAAATCCTATTGCTGGATTCGTATGTCGACGGCCAGTTAGTAAGCATTGTCACTTTTGGTGACGTACGTTCCGATGACTTGTACTGTGGCGGCGCGGACATGAGCGACCAGAACACGATGTACCTCCATTCGCAGTACACCGTGACCGAAGTAACCCAGTTAGACGGCTATTGGGGCATTTACTATACCGGCCTGCAACGCTGCAACGCCGCACTGCTCTCGTGCGACAATGCGGTGGACATTGCTCCGTCGGTACTCAATCGCTTGCGCGCCGAAGCCCTCACGTTGCGCGCCTACTATGTGCATCACCTCTGGAAAGCCTTCGGCAACATTGTATATTATGAGGTGACGCCGGGTCCGCCCTACTACGTGGCGCCCCAATATACGGCCGACCAGGTATACGCCGAAATCATCGAAGACCTCAACGAAGCCATCAACACGGCTGACCTCCCGATGGCCACTACCGGCGCCGATGCAGGCCGTATCAACAAGGCTGCCGCCATGATGACCAAAGCCCGCGTGGTGATGTACCAGAACGACCAAACCCGCTACGCCGAAGTGCTGGAAGATATGAAAACCATTATCAACAGCGGCGAATACGATCTGATACGCACCAGTCCCAACGCCTCGCTGAGCGCCAACCCCATTACCTGGATGTTCCTGCGCGAAGGCGAGTTCTGCAAAGAATCTATCTTTGAAGTCAACCATTTGCCCGAAGGCAAAAGCTGGGGAAACTCGTGGTCGGGCTACGGCAACTACCTGCCCAAGTGCGTATCGCCAAGAGCCTCCCTGACCGATCCCACCGAGACCTACGACGAAGGTTGGGGACTGTTCCCCGTACAGCGCGGCACGTTTGAACGTATCTTCAATGAAACCGGCGACTATCGCAAAGAAGCCAGTGCCATTGAATGGGCATCGGGCGCTTACGGCGAAGGCTTCCAGAGCACCGGACTGTTCATTGGTAAATACATCGCCCGAAAGGGTTATAACAATAACACCACCGGCGACGCCGCGCTGAATTATGAAAACAACATGCGCATCTACCGGTTGTCCGAAACCTACCTCAACGCTGCCGAACTGAGCTTTTATGCAGGCGGGGCAAGTGCTGCACAGCCTTACTTAGACGCTATCCGCACCCGCGCCTTCGGCGACAACACACACTCCATACCGGCTACGCTCGAAAACATCAAGCTCGAACGCCACCGCGAACTCTTCGGCGAAGGGCAACGTTTCTGGGATTTGATCCGCTGGGGAAGCGACGAAACGGGACAAACTACCGCGCAAGTACTCACCGTTAATAACGCCGCCTTCTTTATGAACCGTACATGGGAAGATTATAAAAAATATCTCCCGCTCCCTAAAGCCGAACTGGACAAAACGAAAGGGACGGAATACGAACTGCAACAAAATCCGGGATGGAATTAATTATGAGTTATAAATTTTATCAATCATGAATAAAAATACTTGTCTCTCCAAATTCTTCCTCTTCGCCCTGCTGGACTTATTTATCGCCTGCAACCCGGCGGAGGATAACAGCTATACTCTCGGCGGGCAAACAGTCGAACTACCGAGCGACTGGACGGTGTCCGTAAGCGACTTCAACAATGAAGTGATCATTGAATATGCACCGCTCGGTAATTTTATCGACGGGACGAACGTCCTGGCCGTGCAGTTCAACTGCCCTGAAGCCGGCATTAGCGCTTTCGTGAAGAAAGATGACCCGGTGGCGCCGATCTCCGTCAAAGTTTACAAGAGCGGCAACTACAAGCTCTATGTGGCGGCCGTCACCCGCGCCGGCGTGGGCGTTCCAAGAGAACTGCCGTTTACGGTAGAAAAAAACCTGCTGCTCGAAACGCTGAGCGAAGCCAATTTGCCCGATGTCGTGGAATTTAACCTCGACAATGCCGGACACAAGGAGACTTTCTACAAAGCCGAAGTATTCATCGAAAACAGCAGTTTCATTACACTTGCCGGCGCTCTGGCGAACGATGAAGTGATTGTGAACCTCGACTTCTTCTCGAGGGAAAATACCAACACCGTGCGCTTCCTCGGACAGGAGGGCGTATATACCGTTTATTGGAATCCCGTAAGAAAAAACGTGATCATCGAACCCACCGTACCCATCAGCGCCGCCAACGGCTACTACGTCCTCACGGGAGACAAGATCGGCTACCCGACCACCGTATCGTCGGACGATATTAAGGCCGCATACGACACCGGCGACGGGCGATATACCACTTCCTGGAATCCGGGCGCCGACATCCGCAGCCGGATAGTGATGCGACAGGTGGGCGCCGATACCTATCAGGCTACCATTTGTATTGGCGAAAGCGCCGAGTTCAAACCTTTCTCCAACACCAATTGGGGAGATGACGTGTATGGTGCCGAAGACTGCACTTTCTCCGGCTCGGACATCCTCAAATCTACCGGAAACTGGTCGCCCAACAACAACTGCGACTTTGACGGTTATTACCGCTTTACCCTCAACGCCGCCCAAAAAACGGTGAACATAAAGAAAGTTAGCGCTACCGGCGAAGAACTCTCGGATTGAAAATTAAAAATTATATAATTATGAAAGCAACAACATCTACTAAAATTGCCCACTGGAAAGTGGTAACTGCCTGCTGCCTGATGGTCATCGGGTGCGGCGGCAACAACAACGACAACAACGACGACAATAATCCTCCCGCCGAAACCAACTTTGTTCCAGAAGGATATTCCCTCGTATGGAGTGATGAATTCGACGATACCCCCAACGGCCTCCCGGACGATAAATGGTGGTTCGAAACCGGCAACAGCGGATGGGGCAACAACGAACCCCAATGCTACATTGACCGCGTATTAGGCACCGATACCGTGGCCAAAATACAGAACGGCAAATTAACCATTACCGCCTTCAAGCTCGCGCAGCCCTACGCCGACAGTCAACCCACTCCCAACGCCGAAATCATCTCCGCCCGCATGAATACCAGCCAGGCCTGGACATATGGCTATTTCGAAATGAAAGCCAAACTTCCGGGTGGACGCGGCACCTGGGCCGCCTTCTGGATGCTTCCCCAAAACTTCCAAAGCTGGCCCCACGACGGCGAGATTGACATCATGGAATACGTCGGTTACCGGCCCAACGTCACCCAGGCATCTGTCCACACCGGAGCTTATAACCACATCGCCAAGACTGAAAAAACTGCCACCCGCAGCGCTCCGGGCGCCGAACGAAAATTCTACACCTACGCCCTGCTGTGGACAGAAGACGTGATTAAAGGTTATTTCGAAGGACGCGAATACTTTTCTTTC
Source organism: Prevotellaceae bacterium (assembly GCA_031288865.1). Taxonomy (GTDB): domain Bacteria; phylum Bacteroidota; class Bacteroidia; order Bacteroidales; family UBA932; genus JAIRLC01. The sequence goes on along the minus strand of JAITQN010000010.1, from coordinate 288 downwards.
TCCAACGACAAAGCCGGAAATAAAAGCACCTGGCCTTTCAATGCGCCGTTCTACCTGAAGTTGAATCTCGCCATCGGCGGCAACTGGGGCGGCACAGAAGGCATTGACAACAATATCTTCCCTTCAAAATATGAAGTGGAATACGTCAGGGTTTATCAAAAACAATAGCACATTTTTTTGAAACAAATAAAAATCAATATCTTTGTACAACAAAAAATAATATTTTCACTCCTTTCAAAACAGCGATGACTACAACTAAACACATCCTCTTAGGCCTTGCTGCCGGAT
>JAITQN010000095.1 GCA_031288865.1 Prevotellaceae bacterium | reverse complement strand
GAAAATCACCGCAAGCACCAACGTAAACAGCACTACTAATCCCAATTGCTCGTTACGCGAAAACCGCAGGAAAATAGTGAAAAAGCTTCTCATGACGGGTTCTGCTTTAGTTCGTTTGAGGTCACAAATTGTGACCTCAAACTGTCTTTCAGTAAGTTATGCTCATTTTCGCTCAACTCGAACATAAAATCGGGAGGAGTCTGAATAATTTGCAGATCTGTAGCACTCATTTTAACAGTGATTATGGATCAATAAACACGGTGGTATCCAAATGCAAAGGTAATAACTTTTTTACAACTTCAAATTTTTTTTCCTGCCACAGCAATCACTATTTCACCTTTCGGCTCGGTATGCGTGTAATGAATGATTAATCCGGCGAGGGTGCCGCGCCGGTTTTCTTCATGCAGCTTGCTGAGTTCGCGCGATACGCAGGCCCGGCGTTCCGGCCCCAATACTTGCGCTAATTGTGTGAGTGTTTTTACCAAACGGAAAGGTGATTCGTAAAAAACCATTGTGCGTTCTTCCTCGCCGAGTTCGGTCAGGCGGGTTTGCCGGCCTTTTTTCTGTGGAAGAAACCCCTCAAAGCAAAACCGGTCGCAGGGCAATCCCGAATTGACTAATGCGGGAATAAGCGCCGAAGCGCCCGGTAAACACTCCACGTCCACGCCTTGGGAAATGCAGGTGCGCACCAGTAAGAACCCCGGGTCGGAAATGCCGGGCGTTCCGGCGTCGCTGATGAGCGCTATGTTGCTGCCGGCGGCAATACGGCCGGCAAGTTCGGCTACGGTGCGGTGCTCGTTGAATTTATGGTGTGAGAGCAGACGAGTGGTAATGTCGTATTTCTTAAATAAAACGGATGACGTGCGGGTGTCTTCGGCCAATACCAAATCGGCCTCTTTCAAAATACGGAGCGCCCGGAGCGTAATGTCCTCCAGGTTGCCGATGGGCGTAGGTACAATGAATAACTTTGCCATGGCCGGGTTTTACAGATATCGGCGCTGTAGGATAGACAAGAAAAGTTGAGCGGTTTCAGTGGTTTCGTCCCAATGCTGCACCACAGATTGAATATATTTTTTCGCTTCTTCCAAATTGTTCATCGTATTCAGCTTGTTCATTGTTTGAGTATAACGTGCCTTGTCGCCATCAAACAATTCCCTGATGAACAGGAAACGGTCGTTAATACCTATTGCTTTTGCAATGTCGCTGACAGGCTGGTTCACGGAAATGGATGATTTGGGCTTGGCTACGGAGTCATTGATGGAAGCCTGCGCTTTAAACGAGTCCACAATCGTAGTGGTCGCTTCCGCCGGCTTTTTCGGCGTTTTTTCCTGTGGTTTTTTTAATTCTTTTACCGAATCGCTAAGCGATTCTGCCATCTTATTGACGATTTTCGTCATTTCGGAAAGCAAGGCGGTTAATTTGTTAATATCTTCTTTCGTTGTCATCACTTTTTTATCTTTATGAAATATATTTGTTTTTAAGGTGCAAATATACAGATTTTTTATTAATAAGGGCGGATTGAAGGGTAAGTGATTATTCATGTCTAAAAGTCGGCATCCATCCTTATTTTTTTGTCTTTCCGGGTCACTACGGCGTTGAAGACATAACTGTAGGCCAGGTTTGCCGAGTATTGCACCTGTGTTTTGGCCTGCCCCGCAGTGTGAATCATGGCCAGATTTAAACTGAGGTTATGGCGTCTCAAAAACAGGTATCCTCCGGTTAGCCGTATGTTGAACACGTTGGATAAATTGCCCGACTGGTTGGTCATGTTGCTGTAGGTGCCCGTAAACCCTGTTCGCAGGACGTCGAAAAAGGCTTTTTGCAGCGACAAATTATAGGTCATGGCCTGTATGTACATGTCGCCGGGCATCCGGTTGTAATTGCAGTTCACCGCTGCCGAAGCGTTAAAGCGGGCCGGGATAATGGCATATTGATACGACAGCGATCCGTTGTAAATGTCGTTGCCGGAGTAGCTCGTGAACTCCTGCCGCTCGGCCGCTTTCTGGTACATGAATCCGGCATTGAGGCCCTGGCGCCGCTCCTTGTCGCTCTGCAAGAGGTAGGCGGCGTTCAGCGAAGTGGATATATTCAGTTGCGTCACGTTGAGCGTGTCGAGGTTTTGAAATTCGTTGGTCTGGGTCACCCTGTCGTACTCGTCGTTAATGTAGAGATACGACTGGATGTTCGAGAGGTTGGCGGAAAGCGAGAGTTTCTCATTGACGTTGGCCGACACGTTCCCTGAAAAAATCATTCTCGAAGTGGTATTGGTTTTTTGCCTGCTCAGGTTGTCCCGCTGGTAGCCGCCGTCGATGGCGATGTTCACTTTTTTAATGGCGGTCGAGAAATTGGCCGTGATGTTTTCGTAGTCGTTAGTCATATAATAAGCGCCCAGCGTGGCATAGTTTGGCGCCACGCGCTCATACGTTGTTCCCACAGCGCCGGCCGGGGAGGTGTAGGTGAGGTTGGTTTTTATGGCATGATAAACCGCCGGGTCGCCCTGCGTCTCAAATAGCCGGAAGCGGTGTGCGCCCTTGCCTGTATTCCGGTTCAGCGCACTAAACCCGTATTCTGCGCCAAAACGGATGTTTTTAATGAAATCGACAGTGGCATTCACGCTTCCCGTGAGGTTGTCCTGCGGCGCTATGGCCATGCTGTCGGGCAGCGAGGCGGCGATGTCTTGCGCCTTAAAAATATTGACGCCAAGGCTGTATTGTTTTCCGGCGTATTCCACTTTAAATCCGCCGCCCATTCTTTGATACGACGGATCTAATCCCTCCTCGCCCGAAACCGCTTTTTTCAGTCGCCCGAAAATGGCGCTTACCTTAAATCCGTTGTCGGGCGTGAGTTCTACGCCGCCGCCGTATATCTCGTGTCCGGCAAGCGAATAGGGCGAAAACTGCATGGACGCATAGCCGGCATACGCTTTTACCCATTTGTAGGACGGCGCGATGGAAAACCTGTTGAAGGGCAAAGACACCTCCTTGCTCAGTTGCCGGTTGGTGTAGGCAAACGAGAGGGGAATGTTCACCACGCCGAGGAAATTCAGGTTAAGGTTGCCGGCCAGATACATGGCATACGGATTTTTCGCCGTGATGTCGCCGGGCGCGAGTGTGGCAATCTGGTTCAGCGACAGCCCTCCGTTTGAGATAAGCAGCGGCGCCTTCATCACCGCTTCAACGTCTTGCGCTGCGGCGGTATGTGCAAAAAGCAATACGCCCAACAGGGAAGCGGCGCCCCGCACTTGTTGCTTCCATCCTTTCCTGCTGTATTTTCTGTTTTCCTGTTGCATCATGGTGTGCTACAATTTTACGGTAACCTCATTGCTCAGTGCGGAAGATGTGCCGTCGGTATAGACCGCTTTAATCCGGTAGACATATTTTTTATCCGGCGACAGGCTGTCATCCGTATAACTGTTTTCCGTGGTATTGTTATACAGTTGTATCTCCATATTATCGGAAGCCCTGTAAATCAAAACCCGCTCCACTCCTTTCTTTGCCGTAATTTCCCAGTGAAGGAGTGCCCGGTCGGAATATTCCCGCTTTCTTAACACCACCCGTTCTGCAAGGCCGCCGGGGGCCTGCTGCTGCACCGGTGCGGACGGCGCGGAATATAACCGGCTGTTATCTTCTGCCCTCACCCGGTAAATGTAGGTTTCTCCCGGCTCAACGGTGCGGTCGGCGTAGACCGATTGTTTTTCGGGCTTCCTGTCTACGCGTGTAAGCAGTTGAAAAGCGGTATCGCTTTTTTGTTTCCGGTAAATGTGATGACGTGCCACATCGGCGCTCGAACTGTTTATCCACGTGAGCAGCAGGGCGCCTTTCTGCACCTCTACGCTTTTAATTACCGGCGCCACCGGCGGTATGGTGTCGGGGCGCAGCAGTTCAAGCACCTCGCTGAAGGCCGATTGATTCTGACGCAAATCTATTGCCCTGAGCCGGTAATACACCTGCTGTGTGAGGGTGTTCAGCGTTACGGAATCGGTATAAAACGGTTGCTTGACCACCGCCGGCGTGATAAGTAAAAACTCGAAACCGGGACGGTTGCTCCGGTATATCCTGTATCCGTCGAGGTCTTTTTCGTTGTTTGGATTCCAGCTAAGCCACACCTTTCCCGTGCTGTCAATCCGGCCTGTGAAGCCGGAAGGCGCTCGCGGCGGAATGCTGTCTATTAGTTCCGCATAGGTAATATTCGGTGAGAATTTTTCCGTTTCGTTATCATAAACGGAGATGGTGTAGTAGTTAGTGGCGTCGGGGGAACCGTCTGTAAACGCACGTTCCGACGGGGTTTTGCTCTCATATATTTTTTGTTTTATGCCGCTGGGATCCGGCGCGCGGTATAAACGGAATCCTGAAATGTAGCGGTTCATCTCTTCCGGAAACATCCATGAAAGGCGGACTTCTTTGTTGTTCGCAACTTCTTTGCCTGTTATCACGGGCGCTTCCGATATGGGGATGCGGCCGTGCCCGGCCACCGAATCGCCCGGCGGGCCGGGCTCGCCGAACGCATCGATGCCTCTTATGCGATAGTACCAGATGGTTTCGTTGTTGTCCAGCGAATCTGTTTTGAATGCATACATGGGCGAGGGCGCACCGGCGTCGGCGAGCTGCACCAGAGCCTTGTCGCTTAAAGGTTCGTAGTGTTTCCCGTCGGATGATTTTTCCACCACATAGCTGTTGTAGATATGGCTTTGGTAAAAAATATTCCACGACAGCATTACCTTTCTGTCGTCCCATTGCGCGGCAAGTTCCATGGGCGGGGGGAGCGGCCGGTACTCCGACAGCCCCGTAAACACAAAGGCCGTGTCTAATGGAGGCGCCGCGCCGGGGAGCGCAATATAGGCACGGTAGAGGTATTTCTCACCGGCTTGCGCGGTAGTGTCCGTCAGGCATAATCCCGACAGGCGGGCTGTTAATGGCGACTGGTCGGCGGCATACAGGGCAAGCGCGAAACGGTTTTGCGCCTGCCTGTACTGCCGGGCTACCGCTACCGGAGTGGTTGCCGGCGGACTTTCGCCCGTGTCGAAAATACATTGCGCCGCCGTAGCCACAAACCTGTTGCCGGCATACGGCTCCCATTCCTCCATGGGTGCGGGTTTCAGCGGCGTTTCAGTCAGCACCGTGCGTTCCCGGTTGTTCGTCAATTGTCCGTCACGCAGGATCGTGTAACGCTCAATCACGTATCCGTATTCGTTACCCAAATCCCATGCCTGCTTGTTGGCCGGCGCCCAACGCAGCATAATGGAATCACGTACCGGTCGGCACAGCAGCCTTACCCCGTCTTCTCCGGCAAATGCGTGGCCACAGAAGCCCCGGATGATCAATAATCCGATAATAAATCTTTTCATTATTTTGTAAAAACAACAATTTTTTCAAGTGGCGCGTGGTGGATGTTTCGTGTCACTATTCTGCGATAATTAAATTTACCAGCCGGCGCTCATTGCCTGCCGTCACCATCATGATATACATGCCGGCAGTTAGTTTCGAAAGGTTATACTTCACCTGATAATAATCCGATCCCCGTTCGGTGCGCTCATGCACAAGGGCGCCGGGAACTACCGAAAACAGTGCCAGCCGCACATCTGCCATTTCCCGCAATATCACTTCCACCGTAAACACGGCATTATTAGGATTGGGATATAATGTCACCTCACTGATCAAAGGCTCCCGGTGATACGGCATCTTCTGCATGGCGGCGGGCGCGGGCTGCGTGGCGATGTCGACCGATTTAACGGCGTATGAATAACAGCCGCCGGAGTAGGCGCGCAGGCCGATGTCGTGCAAGCCTGCCCGCAGGTTGCGCAACGACAGCACGTATGAATAGTCGTAGTCGTTATCCCATGTGAGATGTTCAAACGCCGCAGGGTCATATTCCCAGCTCAAGCTGTCTAACGCAAGGTTCGAGAGTTCGAACAGTATCAGTGTGTCGCCCAGTGCGGCTTCCGACGCCAATAGAAAATCGGCTTCCAGCGCGTTGTCCCTCACATCCACTGTCACCTCGCCGAATGCCGGGCAGCCTCTCGCGTCGATGGCTTCCAGAAGATAATGACCCGCGTCGTGTACGCTCAAATACCGTTCGCCGGAAATGTCGCCTTCCGCCGTGTACCAACGGTGTGCCGCATAATCCTTCCCGTCCATGACATACGTGTTGCCGGAACAGATAATGACCTGTTCGCCCAAATCTACGGTCTGCGCGTCGGGTTCTTCAAGGGTAAATGATTTTTGATACACACAGCCGTTGGCGTCGGTCACTACTACGCTGTAATTGCCTTTGGCGAGATTTTCTGCGTCTGGGGTAGTCGCTCCGTCAGACCACCGGTAGGTGTAGTCTTTCACGCCGCCCAGTGTTCCGGTCAGAATATGCCCATCGCTGTAACCGTAGCAGTGCGGCGTTTTTATTTCCGTGGCGAACAAATGCAGGGAGTCGGGTTGTGTGATCTCAAAATAACTCGTATCCGTGCATCCGTTGGTATCACTTATCATCACCCGGTGTGTGCCCTCGTAAAACCGGTTGGAAAAAGTGCCCTGATCGCCATTTGACCATGCAAGGGCGTAGGGCGCATAAGGCGTGGCCGGAACAACAATTGCGCTTGCTGTTCCCGTAGTATCGCCATAGCACAATGCCGGTGTGGTTCGCACTTCGGTAACGGCAGGGCCTGTAGAGGGCTGTATGTGTTGTTCCAATTGTTGTGTACAGCCATTGCTGTCGGTTACCCTCAGTTGGTATATTTCATTTTGTGTTAAGCCTGAAATTTCGGCCTCATCCCCCACCACTATATTACCGGAATTTGCCCACCGGTATTGGTAAGGAGGCGTACCGCCCTGCATGCCCACTTTTACTTTCCCATTACTTTCTGCGCAGGTGGTGTGCGTTACGGCTACGGTTTCAAATAAAAGCGAATCGGGTTCCGGCATGTACAGCGTTACCGTATCCTGCCCTGCACAATTATTTTTATCCTTGAACACAAAAGTGTGATAGCCGGCATGCAGCCCGTTAGCCGTATTTCCCGGCGTCCATGTTTCATCATCAGGCGCCGACAGGAAATAAGGCGCTGTGCCGCCTGTCACCGTAAAAAGAATAGTGCCGTCGGAAGCATTTTTGCATCGTACGGAGGTAATAGTAGCCCCCGACGTTCTTACGTATTCCGGCTCCGTAACCTCGATGAATGTACTGTCGACCACGCCTTGCCGGTCGATTACATAGAAGTAGTGCCCGGCCGTTTCCATGTTCCGGTAAGTGGCGCCGTTGCCGAAATAAGGCTCCGGATGGCGGCGGAACTGGTAATCGCCCCATCCGCCTTCGGCCGACAGCACCACATAGGCGTCTTGCGAAGTTTTACAGCTTTGATTTTGGTAGCCGGCTATTCTTAGTGTCAACGCCTGTTCCGGCTCTTCGATCACTATTTCTTTTTGCAATATGTTGTTGTAGCAATCCTTTACTGTTACGGTATACGCCCCTGCCGGCACATTGCTCAAAATGCTGCTGTATTCATAGTCTACCGACGCCACCGGTATTCCTCCGGAAGTTGTCCAGCTATAACGGTTGCCGCCACCGCCGCCCTGCACGTCGATACGCGCTTGCCCGCCGGACGCTCCTTTTTCACGTACGGGTGAAACCGTAATATTATTGATTAGAAACTCATGATAGGGGTTAATTAGAATTTCCGACACAGCATGATGTCCTGCGGCGTTAGCGCCCACCATCACCCATTTTCCGCCACGCAAGCCACGCAGGTACACCGTGTCATTTTGTACGTGGAAGGTGTCGGTTACAGCATTGCCGGCGTAGGTTACTTTGGTATTGTCCGGCGTTATCAATGTATAGTCCGACAACGGCATATCGGCAAGCAGCACGGCGTATCCGTCGGCAGCCTCAAACGCTGTTTCGTGTCCCGATTCAAGCACTGTAAACGACACATAGGAGGGATCCGTCAGCATCACTTCTTCGTGTACCGTGCATCCTTCGGCGTCGGTAACGCTTACGCCGTAGTGGCCTGCGGGAATACCGGCCAGTTCCGGGTGGTTACCTGCCGGTATTGTCGCTGCGTCCTGTGTCCATTGATACGTGTAGGGCGCAGTGCCGCCATGCACGGTCACTTTAATTTCCCCATCAGGCGCGGCCGGCAGCACAGGAGGGGTCACTTCCATTCTTTCGATAGCGAGTAAAGCCGTTCCCGGGAGGTTTTCCTCCAATTCGAAGCGGCATCCGTTGTCGTCTGCAAGATGCAACAAATAATTACCGCTGCTTTTACCTGTCCATACTACGGTTTGCGGTTGTGCACAGAATGTGGTATCGGTATTTTCATAAAGTTTGTAGGGTGGAGTGCCGCCCGACAGTTGGATAGAAAATGCACCGTTATTTCCGCAAGTCGGCAGCCGCCGCTCGGTGATTTCCGCCTTCAAACTGTCTTTTGGTTCGTGTATCATGATCGTTTCGCTATAGGCAGCGCCCAGCTTGTCGGTTACTGTAATTACATAACGGCCCGGATATAAATTGTCGAAGGTGTTCAATGCGGTGAAATTCGCCTCCTGCCCATGCTTGTAGCGGTATCCGCCCCAGCCGCCAACGCCTTCCACCGTAATGCTTCCCGCCTGCGATTTACAACGCGCATCGTTCGCCGCTTTGATTACGAATTTGAGGCTGTCTGCGGGTTCTTCTATTCGCAGCATACCGGTAATCGCCCGGCAGCCCTTGCTGTCGGCAACTTCTATGCTGTACAACCCGGCGTACAGTTGCGTAAAACTTAATGGCGCCACATTATTGACATACGCCAGACTGTCAATCACCGTGCCGTCTTCCTGCTTCAATAAAACCGTTTTGTGGCCTGCGTTTCCGCCGTATATCCCGAATTTAATTTTTCCGTTGTGTGAACCCTTTTCTATTACCGGGAAAATCGTATCTACTGCAATGCGCAACGTTTCCGGCTCATCGACATAGAGCGGGTATGGCGTTGTGGTGTAACAGCCCAGGGTATCGCGCAACGTCAAAGTATATTTTCCCGTATCTAATTGATTAAATACGCCCCTTGTGTTGCCGTATGTATAGGGCCAATAAAGGTGTTGCAGCACTACGCTGTCAACCGGCGTGGTGCCCGATGCGGTCAACAGTTCCACCATTCCGTCTTTGGCGCCGGTGCAGCTTACAGGTTCTACTCTTATGGTTTCCACCTGCGGGTTATGGTAGGTGCGCAGGGTAATCGTATCGGATGCCGTACAGTTATTCCCGTCGTATATTTGCAGCTTATGAAATCCCGCGGGTAGCGTGGCGCCGGAGCTTATTTCAAACGGGATGCCATACGTTGCCGCACTCAACAGTTTGTCGTCATGGTGCCAGTCATACCGGTAATATCCGTCACCACCCTGCACGGTAGCCGTCAGGCTGCCGTTGTCTAATTCACAGGTCGGGTGTTTTACTGTAATAATGTTCACTTTTAATGTGTCGGGAGCCTGTAACCTCACACTGTACAAATGTTGCGCTTCACACCGGTATTTTTTATCTCTCAGGTACACGTTGTAGGTGCCCGGCCCTAATCCGTCTATTGCCACAGTGGTGTCTTGCCATGCATTGTCGTTTATTTTATATTCGTATTCACCACTGCCGCCGGTAAAATCCGAAAGTTGTATTTTCCCATCGGCCGAGTTTACGCATGAGGGCGACGTATGGGTTACCCAGGCCGAGACCGGTTCCGCGGCCGGCACAACAAGCGGAAGCGACTGCAACAACGTGGCATGAATGTTGAGATATTGAGTCTGTTTCACAGCGGTGTCGCGCAGATACGCATCATACACGGCGGCGTCCAGATATAGCTTTCCCGGTTTGGTATAGTTCAGTCCGTCCACGCTTGTGGTTACTGCCGCCGGATTGCCGAAACCCCCGGATTGCAGGTTTATGGTTACGGTGCCTGTGCTTTGCGGGCACGCCGGCGGCGCAATGTCTACATTCGCATTAATGGGATCCGCAGGAAATGTAAATTCATGCAATAACAACGAGTCTATCGCTTGCGTATGGCGTACATATAGCGCATAGGTTCCCGGTTGCCGTATTACCACATCCGGTGTTTTGCTTTCGGTTATGAGTTCGCCGGTCGATTTTATGATCCTGAAGTTGTACGGGTCAAACAACGCATTGCCGGTGAGGTGGCCGGTCAATATCCGGAGGCTGTCTTTTGTGTAATTCAAATTTATTTTTCCCGAACAGGCCGGTTTGTCAATAGTCATGCTGGTTTCAATCGTGCAACCGGCAGTGCTGTTACGGGCGGAGAGTGCGTATGTGCCCGGAGTTATTCCCCCGCTACGGGTTGTAACCGTGGTCTGGTTAATCTGAGGCAAATCAAAGAGGTGATCGCCCTTTGTCCATTCAGCCGTTCCGCTAAGATTAGCGAATGTAACCGTAGCGCTGCCATTGCCTTCGAGCGTGGTAGACGGCGCGACGGCGATATTCGTGATTTCGAATATCCGTGATTCCACTTCATATTCTTCCGCATTCTCGAAATGGCAGCCACCTTGCGACACCGAGACCTTATACATGCCGGAAGGTATTCCTGTAAATTCGTGACTATTATTTGTGGTGATTTCTTGGTATGTCCCGAAAGGGTTGATGGTATTTTTCAGCAAGTATGTTTTTTCCCCGGACACACCGGTGACACTAACCCGGACTTTACCGTTAGGCGTAGCGCAGGTATGATGGGTAACGGCCACGTCGGATATTTTACCGCCGCCGTCGATCGTTATGGTCAACAAATGGCTTTCATTTCCAAATTCGTCGGTAAACTGAATTAGATTATTGCCGTACCCCAAGCCGCTCACGGTAATTTTATCCCCTTGCTTCTGCAAGGTGCTTGATTGATATAAAAATGGCGCAGCCCCTCCACCCGCATAAGTAATAACAGCAGTTCCGTCATGGGCACATATACTCGAAGGTTTTTTGCTTATGTAATAACTCATGCTCGGTATGCCGGGCGCTTTGATATGTACGCCAAAGGGCGTATATGTGCACCCGTCGGCGTCCCGCAATGTCCATGTTTGTGCTGTATTCAGAAGAATATGCTTACTGCCGACTTTGGTGCCGAGTCTTTTGTTAAGAAACTGGTTCCACGCGTTTTCCTTAAACAGGGGTTCCGTGTCTTCTAATGCGTCGTTCTCGCTCATGTATTGTTTATATACATAACTGTTTTCGGGATTTACAAACAAAAAATATTTTCCATTGCTTGAAAAGCAAATGTTGGAACTTGTCCGGCCAATTATCAAATCTTCTGATGCTGTGCTGTTCTTATAGGTATGGCCGTTGTAAGAAAATACAACGTCTGTATCATTAGGATTTATTTTGAAGTTTGAGCCGGAGGGAATAGATCCGAAACCGGATGAAGAAGGAGTTTTGTGATATGTTTTGTTGTTTTCCAATATAATTACAGACTCGCCGTCAGGCGCCACCGTGATGAATGCTCTTTCTCGGTTTAGTCGATAAGTTGTACATTCGGGATATTGCATAAAGCTCCCGTCGGGCTTAGTGTTGTGACATTTTATTCCATTGTCACTATAGCCATAAAAGGTGGATGTTGTTTTACGCAATATATCTATTTTGACGACCCGGTATATGGAATTATCTGAAGAAAGAGGCACCTCATAGAACACAACGCCTTGCTCTAATACATGTATTGGATCGGATACTGATGTGGCCGTTGTGCCGCTTTCATCTGGAATTGAGATACTGTATTCGGAGGTGTAAAAGAATGGTAATGATGCATTATCCCAATTCTTCGTCCCGATCGTTGTTTCTTTTTTATCAGGGATTGAAATACTATACATTTTGCCATCATATACTGATACATATTCCCACTTCCCTGCACTGTTTTTATAAATATGACTGGGGAACTCTTCGCCGGATCCGCTCACGGCAGTGGCGTCCGATTTGCCGGAAAGCAACGTGCCGGACGAAGGAATTGTGCCGGTTAGCGGCAGCATATACAAGCCTGGCGTATTATACCGCTTATATATGCAATAAGTGCCATCGGGAGTGACTTCAAATTCAATCACATTTTCGGACGGAATAAGCGGCGTTGTTTCAATTTTTATTCCTAAGGTAAACGTGGCCTTGTATAAAAGATATTTTGACCCGCTTTTTTTTGTATACAGGAAAAACGAACCGTCTTTTGGCATGGCTATGCGCTCTGCTTTTCCGGGTAGTACTTCTCCCCATTGCATTTCGGCAAAGTTTTTCCGGGCAGTAGTATTTTTCCGGGCTTCGGCATATTCTGCCTCAAATTCGTTTCTCAATTTTTCCTGTTCCTCTTGCGTTAAATCCTCAAATGCACCTGCGCCTAACTCCCCAATGGGTATCTCGTGTTCATTGTCTATCTTTACGTAATATGGCACCCGGTGGTGTGATTCATAGCTGGGGTCGGAGATATGAAGCATGGCAAATTTGCTGTTGCTGTGCGGCACATGATATTTCTCACCATTTATGGTGTAACCCGGCCCCATTTGCTCCACTGTGATTTCCTTAGGTTTTGCGGGAATGGTAAATTTCCGCACACAGTAAAATTGACTTCGGTTTGCCCTGTCTTGAAGTTGTAAGTACCAAAATACATCCTCCTCTGCTACGAACGGGCTTTCCCGCGAATCGCCGGTATAGTTCGACGTATCCGGTACGATTTGAAATTCATTCTCCCCCAATGGAGTCATGTCACAATAAAACGCAATAGTTAGGTCTGCACTGTCCCGCGCCATAACCCACTTGTAGTTTTCCTTATTCAACGTCATATATTCGGCGTCGGCCTGGTTTTCCAAATGTGCCGTCAATTTTACATCCTTTTCACAATAGGTTCGTTTGGTGCTGGTAATACTGAATTTTATGCCATCGGGATAAAAAACGATTGCATCCGTCCGGTTGCCATACGTTTTGGTGCCGTTAAGCAAGGTTTTCAAGATCCTAAAATATAACGGTTTGCCTAATAATGATTCGAAATTCTTACCTAACTTTTCCACAATGTTGCGATACGACAGGTTCACCGTTTCATTGGGGCGCACGGTTTGTATATCTTTCCATGTATCTTGTTCATCAAAGCTAATCTGTAATACGGGTTGCTTACCGTTTTCATAAAATTTTCCTATACGCAAGGTTAATTTTTCTGTTTCCGTGGAGAAAGTATAAGTCCCATTTCTGCTCGGATTACAGCTCATTTCAACCGGGTCGTCCACAATGGCTGTGTAATTTGCATAAAGACTTCTGGTGCAAGTGCCTCTACGCTGCGAGGTTTCTACGGCAAGGTTGCGCGGACTGTCGCCTTTCGTGTAGTACCAGGTCTCATCGGCTGGATTATTATCAGTGTCTTCATCACCGGCTTTTCCCAATAATCTAATACTTGCCGGCATTCCGGAAAACGGTCCGAATGAGGCATCGCTCGAAAAATCGTCGGGGCTCTTTTTATATCCTCCATAGAAAATGGGCTTGTCATCAGTATTTGGAACTTTTACGTAAAATTCCAAAGAATGATAATCGTCTCCACAAAGCCAGTTTGATGTGCCTATCTGAAGGTCATTTTTTGTGAATTTCACATAATACATATTTTCCTTTTCCTGTGCATACAAGTTGTAGCTTAAGCACCCTGTCAGCATCATGGCGGATACTATTTTTACCCAAGTTTTCATAGCGTTAAATTTTTAAGTGGTTCATAACAGAAACGGAAGAATTTTATCTTTTCACACTGTATGTTTAAAATCGGGTTAGCGACACTGTTTTTTCCTCGGCGCTGGTAACTGTTCTTTCTCCCGGCCCCTGCAACACATAGCTGATTTTTACGGGATACTTGCCGTTTTCGATGAGGGGAATATGGTTTGTATTCAACAGGGCCACCGCCGCCTCGCTCACTTGCGCACCGCTTGCTATCTTGTTGGCAATGATATTCCGAATGGTCCAATAATCCCTGTCTACGTAGTAGGGCGCCCGGTACTGCAAACTTCCCCAGGGTGAAATCACATGCCGGGTATTGGTTTCTATCATTTCTTCCTCCAGTTCCCTGCTCGACGTATTGGTGGAGTAATAGGTTGTTTCTTCTTTTGTTAATTTCATATCCGGAAGCCCGGCGTCATGCAAAATCCGGTTCTCATAAATAAGCGGCGCCACCTTTTTGGTGTACCAGTCGGTTTTTTCATACAGCGGCTCTATCACCACTAATCTCTGTGCGGGATCAAGCGGCTCTATTTCGGCCACATCAAACATCTCGGCCGGCTTGGCGTAATCATAGGTGTTGGAAATAATGCGGTAAACATACGGATAATCTTGCCAGGCTACCGCATCGTCGAGCGGCATGGCATTTATTTTCTCCGAAAAGCTGTTGTATTCACTACTTCTGAAATGCATGGCATAAATTTCTTTTTCGTCCAGCTGCAACAGGGCGCCGTCGGCTTTCTGCCTGGTTATGTCTACGCCTTCCACACCCTCCGCTTTCGTGGTAACGGTTGAGATGTTGCTTGTGATGCCGGCGTTGGCCTGCTCCGGCACATTTACAATGGACAGTTTGTAAATCCGGTTCTTTTCAAAGGGAATTTGTTCCATCGAAAAACCTATCTCAGACTTAACGCCCTCTTCGGCATTTTTGGCATAATGCGTAAATGGTATTTCATGTTTTTTTCCATTTATATCGTAAATGCGCAATAGCTGGTTAAATCCCTCCGGCTTTTCGGTGGTAAACAGGTATTCGTAATTTTGAGAGAGCATGATATATCCGCTTTTGTATTCATTGGGGTAGAAGTTATATTGCCGGTTTACCGGATAGCTGTATTTCACGTGCTCCGGGATGATTTCTTTCGGCCGGTCGCCGGTGTGAAACGTTTCTCTCTTTTCTTCATACAACGGGTTGCCGTCATCGCCGGTTACATTCACCCATCCGTTGCTTACCTTTTTCCGGAACCCCACTTTGGCGTACACTTCCACGTCTTTTTGGCTTTCAAACGGCTCCACGGGGTCGATCATGCAAACCGTATTGTCATTGCTGAATTTCGATTTCGCCGTTAATTTTTTTCCTGTGTCTTTATACTGCAAGCTAAATTCCTCGAGGGTTGCTTTATAAGTTTCTTTCGTATTGTTTTCCTCTATCTCCATTTCCATCTCTACCGGGATATTGAATATGGCTTGCGGCGCCGCAAACACACTCACATCTTTGTCGCCGGTGACGGGCGTTAACTCCGCAATGACGTCTTCTCCTAATGGAGAGCCGCCGGTGAAAATACATTTTTCGCCAATTTCAAAATCGAAATTGCAGGTTCCGGAAATCAGGCCGCCCAGCACGTTGAAGCGTCCTCCTACGGTGCCCATAAAATACATTGGGTTAGGACCCGATCCCTGCAATAAAGCGCCTGCAGACACATCCAGTATATTGAAATTCGCGTTTTTCCCGAAAACCCTCACGCCTATGCCTACCTCGGCCTCCACGTAGGCCCACGCCTGTCCGCTTGCATACCATCCATTAATGCCCGGCTGGCCGGCGTAGTTGGCACAGGTTTTTCCGCCCAGGTTAACCAATAGAAATTCTGCGCCCAGTCCCGCTCCGATATGTGCATAAAAAGGCGGCAAGGTGGCATTGAAATCCACCTCCAGCCCGGCGCCGAATGCGATACCCTTGCCCAACGTTAATTTGTCGGAAGCCGATCGTTTCAATTTTTCCTGCCTGTCGGGGCTCAGGTTTCTCAACACTTTTTCGGGGGGAAGCGGCAAGCCGGGAATATCGCTTCCCATCATGAAATAGCTGCTCAAATCGGCTAAGCCGAGCACTTTCACGTTAACCTTGCTGTCGGGCGTGCCTATACGGGCATACCATTTATCCGGCGAGAAGTAGGCTGACGCCCAGCCCATGCGGCCACTTTCTCCGCTGCCTGTTATAATCCCGGCATTCAAATAGGTGTTTAAGTCTGCTGAAAAAACACCATGGACAACATCGTATTCCATGTTGACAGAGGCGGTGAGGAATCCGCTGTTTACATGCGACGGCGGCGCTGCAATGTCGTCTTTTTTTGCCTTCACCGGCTGCATAATTCCCGCTGCGTCCAAATCATTTAAGCGGCTGGCGATATTGTCCGACAGGCTTCCCCATTTGTCGGGAGGCGACATCATGCTGAGGTCGCCACGGAATTGCACAAAATTCAGGCCGCCATGGTTGTTGAATTGCATCTCGAAGCCTACTCTGGCGTTGGCAGCGCTGCTTGCGGCCTGCAGGGCAAACTTGGCAGAGGCCATCACGCCCAGACCCACATTTTTATCCGGCACGTAGGTAATGCCCGACAATGATTTTCCGAATTCGGCATCTGCGTCCGAAACCGACTGCGATGTTTTTGATATTTGCTGCATCCGCGTGTATAATCCGCCGCCAAAGCCGTAGAAAGAAAAAACCGGAGGCACATACAGGCCGGCAGATGGCGTGCGGTCAAAAAACACGTCGGTCAGAAAATACCGGTAGTCGTCTTTTTTGCCGAATACGCCCACTGCTTCAAAGTCGAACGCGTTCAGCAGTGATAGTTTTATACTGCCTCTAAATCCGTCGCCATATAATGCATCTCCGGTTTTAAACCACACGTCGCCCGAAAGGCTGAAAGCACTGGATCGATAATCTACCTTTATTTTGTCTACATACAGTTCTTTAAATTTCCAATGCTGATAATCGCCATACAGCTGCAACCCGGCTTCTCCGCTGAACATTTCGCTTAACGTAACACCGGCCTTGAAGCCCAATCCGCTTCCTTTCTGGTTGTCGATGGCGGTAATGTCGGTTATGGAAAGTTCAAATTCCGAAATTTTCGGGGTCTGCACTTTTCCGGTGATTCCTATGCTCCCGAGTGTCAGGTAGGGGCTTTCCCGGCTGATCACCATATTTTCAAACGTGACATCCGGCAGCGTGAATTTTTTCGTTGTGTCGGAGCCGACGGGCGCGTCGATGTTCAACACGCCCGAAGCGTGAACGCTCGGGTAAATATCGGAATCCTTAAAGAGCACCGCAATGGTGGAAAGCTCATTCAATTCGATGGTGCTTTTCAGCGCCGGGAAATCATACCTTCCGGCAATCTCCGCCTTAATTTCATACTCCTCTATGGCAGGGTTGAACGCCGCCACATACGGAATCAGAGAATGGGCGCCGAACGGGGGAATGTTGAGGTCGCCGCTAAACGCAAAGGATGTGATGTTATTTTTCAGGATGCCCACTTCAAAATCTTTCACCGAGATGTCCCACTGGCCGGGGTTAATCGCCTCACTGCTCATTATGCCCTTTGCCGAGAGGTTGCCCGTAAATCCATTTTCATCAATCAGCACTTCCTGCAGGGACAAGCTCACTCTTTCCCCGTTGCTTCCCGGTTTTTTTATGAAAGCGGGCAGGCTCACCGTCGCTTCCGTAACGGACAGCCCTTTCCACAACTTTTTTTCGCTCGCACTTTCCGTGGCCAGATAGTTCTCCGGGAATTTTGTCAAGGACGATGTCCCGACATCACTCTGGTCCAAAATAGCTTTTTTCAACGTGAAGACGACGTCTTTCAAACCCTTAATGGCAAACGACCGGTTGATGTCCAGCGTCAGCAGATAATTGTTGAAATTGCGAAGTGTTGCCGTAAAGGAAAAAGTCAAGGGCACGCCGGATGGGTTGCCTTTATTCGTCAGCGGAATAATGGTGTTTGATGTAACCATGCAGGCCATGGCTACATCAAATGATTCTACGCCCTCACATCCGAATTTCAGTTTTGTGTCTTTTTTGATCACGATGGCTACCTCCTTCCCGATGTTGATCTGCGCCGGCGCAATCAGGTTGAGCGTTCCTTCGCCTATGCCGCTTTTGCCTTCAACGGCCGCCTCTCCTGCGAAGGCTATGGGCTGTCCCGAGTCTTTGAATATAAATGCGCAGGAGGCATATATTACCGCTTTCCCGGTTTTTTCGTTGAAGGTGATTTTCCGAATAATCAGCTCGTGCTCGCTCTCTTTGCTTTTTATGCCCACGGGCAAGGTGATTTCTCCGTTTTCAAACAAGGCCGTGATCGACTCGACGTATGCGTTTGCTTTTCGCACGGCGTCTGCCACGGCAAGCGCGGCCTCTATGTCTTTTTTATTTTCGACCTGAAACACTTCCACCTCCGCGAAGAGAATAGACAGGTCTTCTTCACCGTCGTTCTGCGAGTAGCCCGCAAAGCAAATAAGCAGGCTGCCTGTAATGATAAACAATTTCCGCCACATACGTTTATAAAGGTTTAT
>JAITQN010000089.1 GCA_031288865.1 Prevotellaceae bacterium | reverse complement strand
CGTCAGCATTTTAGATGAAAAAGTTACAATCTGTTACCTTTTTCACGAGGGCGAACGGGTTTATTTCATCGACGGGCAGCACAAACTGTATGAATACAATACCTCCACGCGGGAAAAGCGGTGCGTTTATAATCTCCGGCGGGAGATACAGGAAAACGGCGCCATATCGTCTATCATCCGTGACAACGACGATTATCTCATCGCTTTTAAAACAAACGGGCTTATCCGCCTGAAGCGCACGCCGGGAAAAAGAACGAAATACCAAACCGAACGAATCGATATTTATTGCGGCGTGTTTGCCCTCTACAAAGACGAACAGCAGGACATCATCTGGGTAGGCACCGACGGACAGGGCGTGTATATGTATTACAGGGGCTCGGCCTCGCTTCGTTCCACCACCTTTATCGACCTGCCGTTTCATATCCAAAAGCCGGTACGCGCCCTGCTGCTCGACAAGTTCAACACCCTCTGGACAGGCACGAAAGATGACGGCATCCTCAGCATTCACGACTTCCAGGCCAACGGCGATTTGACCGGTAAGCAAATCGAACACCACACCGTGAACAACAGCGCGCTGGCCAACAACACCGTTTATGCCTTCGCCAAAAGCAGGCGAAACCTCCTCTGGATAGGAAGCGACGGACCCGGACTGAATTATTATTCTTACAGGGAGAAATGCATAAAACGAGTGCCCTCACACAGCCCCGAAGACATTGTGTATGTACATTCCATACATGAGGTGTGCGATTCGGTACTCTGGGTGGCCACGGTGGGCTCCGGCATCCTGAAGGTCACCCTTACCGGGACGGACGACGCGCCGCAAATCAAATCCGTGAAACGCACCACGTTTATCAAAGACGAGCTGTCGTATAATTATTTCTTTTCGGCGTATCAGGAAAACGACAGCCTGCTCTGGTTCGGCAACCGGGGCTACGGCATCCGGCGTTTGAATATCCGCACGGAAACGTTCGAGCACCTCAATTTTTATGCGACGGACATCAAAACCATCAACGACATCCTGAGTATCCACAAAGACAGGAAAGGCCATCTATGGTTCGGCACCAGCTACGGCATCGTGCAGCTGACGCACTACCACAAGGATTCGCCGGCTTATGAGAACTATAACGAGATAGAAGGTTTGCCGAACAACACGATACACGGCATCTTGGAAGACCACCGCGGGCACCTGTGGCTGAGCACCAACAACGGCATCGTACAATTCAATTCCGACACCAAAAAGTTCCGCATCTATAACCACACCAACGGGCTGGATGTAATTGAATTCAGCGACGGCGCCTACTATCACGACGAGAGAACCGGCATGCTGTTCTTCGGAGGCACCAACGGTTTTGTATGCATCACGCAGGACGACTTTGCCGACAAAGCGTTTACGCCGCCTGTTTCCTTTACGGGGCTCACGATTGACGAAACCGAATACAACCTGTCGGACTTCATGCACCGGAAAAAAAACAGCGAATACCTCGAACTGAAATACGAACAAAACTTTTTTTCCATTTCCTTTATTGCGCTGGACTACATCAACGGGCAGCATTACAGGTATTTTTACAACCTCGAAAATTTCAACGACAAATGGATGGACAAGGGCTCGTTAAATGTGGTTACGTTCACGAAGGTGCCACCGGGAGAATACACGCTACACGTGAAATACGAAAACGGAATATCGCTTTCACAAAATGATATTTATTCCCTGAAAATCGTAATCCTGCCCCCGTGGTACCGCACCGTGTGGGCTTACTTGTTGTATGCGCTGCTCTTCCTCGCGTTTTTCTACTTCGTAATTTTCCTGATTCGCAAAAACTACAAGGACAAGCGCACCGCGATGATCGAGAAGTTCAACCAGCAGCAGAAAGAAGAAATTTACGAATCGAAGCTCCGGTTTTTCACCAATATCACCCACGAGTTCTGTACGCCGCTCACGTTGATATACGGGCCTTGTTCGCGAATACTCTTTTATCAAAAAACCGACATGTTTATCAAAAAATACGCCCTGCTGATTATGAAAAACACAGAGCGCCTGAATCTCCTTATCCAGGAGTTGATAGAATTCCGGCGCATAGAAACGGGCTACAAGGCGTGCAGCATCGAGCATTTAGCGGTGTCGGAACTGGCGAAAAGCATTGCAGATTCTTTCACCGACCTGTCGGAAACAAGAAACATCGACTACCGCATACAGATAGAGGACGGCCTGTGCTGGAACTCCGACAAAAGCTGTTTCACGAAGATTCTCACCAACCTGCTGTCGAATGCTTTTAAATACACGCCCAACTGCGGAAAAATAGAGATAGACATTCACTGCGCCCGGCAAACGCTGGAAATCCTTGTCACCAACACCGGCAAGGGCATCAAGGAAGAAGACCTTCCGTTTATCTTCGACCGTTACACCGTGCTGGAAAATTTTGAGAAGCAAACCCAACAGGGGCTTTCTTCCCGCCACGGGCTGGGGCTGGCCATTTGTCACAGCATGGTGAAGCTGCTGCACGGCGAAATTGATGTGAAAAGCGCGCCCGGCGAGCGCACCTGCTTTAAAGTGACATTGCCGCACCTGGAACCCGGCGCCTCCGAAAAAAGAGAAGCGTATGACGAAAACCTCCCGGCACTGCACCGGTTCGACGACAGCCTGCCAATGGTAGAAGCCGAAAACTACACCTTTATCAAAACGCGCTCCACCATTCTTGTGATTGACGACGACCCCGAAATGCTTTGGTTCATCTCGGAAATTTTCAAGGAGCACTACAACATTATCCCGGTGCGCCGTCCGGAAACCGTACGCGACATGCTGCTACAAACGCAGCCCCACCTCATCATCTCCGACATCATGATGCCGCAAACCGACGGTATCACGCTGATGAAGCAAATCAAAGCCGACAAACGCACCGTACATATTCCTTTTATCCTGCTTTCGGCGAAGAATTCGATGGAAGAGCAGGTGGAGGGCATCGAGGCCGGCGCCGAAATGTATCTCACGAAACCGTTTAACGTGGAATACCTGAAATCGGTTGTCGACCGCCTGCTGCAACGGCAAGACGACTTGAAGGACTATTACAGTTCCGTGATCAGCTCCTTTGAATTAACCGATGGGAAATACCTTCACAAAGAGGAAAAGCTGTTTTTAGACAAGCTCGTTCACGACATCGACAAGCATTTCCACGACCCTGATTTTTCGACCGCGCAGTTGTCGTCGCACTTGGGCATGAGCACCCGGCACCTTTACCGGAAGCTCGAAAAAATTATTCCCCAGACCCCGGCCGGCCTGATTAAGGAATACCGGTTAGCCGTTGCGGAGAAATTGCTCGTCACCTCGCAACTGTCTATCGACGAAATCATGTACAAGGCGGGATTTGCCAACCGCGGCAACTTTTACCACGCCTTCTCCCAAAAGTTCAAGATGACGCCCAAAGCCTACCGTCAACACAGGCAAAAAGACGTAATAATTTGATGTGACACCTACCTCATCTCTCCGTTTAGCATTTTTATGAAGAATCCGCCGACTACGGAGCGCGCCTGAAAGCCCCGCTGGAGAGGACGGTCGGTAAAATACCAGTCGCTCATCGGCACGCGGTCGGGCGTGGTGTTGGCAAAAGCGTACACCGGGCGGATAAATTGTTCGAAAATCTCCTTATCGCCTGCCAGCGTGGCCGTCCAAACGATCCAGTCGGCTTTCGTATAGGGTTCCCGGTTATCTAACGGCAACCCATAGGTGTTTTGTTTGGTCAGGTAATAGGGAATTTCCTTTTGCGCCACTTCATCGGGAAAGATATCCAATTTCAGCAGTTTGTCCCATACCAAATTGTACTTCTGACTCCACGTGTCGGGTTGGTCGAACGTGAGGCGGTAGTGGTCGCCGTCGTCGGCCATTGTGAGCCACTCCTGCGCCATAGCCTTAGCCTTGCCTGTGTACGTTTCGGCCACATCCTGCTTGCCGAGCATCGCGGCCAGACGGCCGTAGGAGGCAATGCCGAGAATGGCCTTAATCGACAAATTGGTATTGTGCGCAAAGTGTCCGGCAAAATCGTCGGTGCACAGCTGGTTTTCGGGGTCGAGGCCTTTTTCCACGAGGTAGTTCACCCATGTGGTCAGCACGTCCCAGTGCTTTTCGGCATACCGGGCATGGCCTTCGCGGTGGGCAATGGCAGCCGTCAGGATAAGCATGTTGCCGCTTTCCTCCACCGGCATGTCGCCGCCGTAGGTCTGTCCGTTGGCGATGGGATACGTTCCCACGTCATGCGCGGCAAACGGCTTTGTCCATTTTCCACTCTCGCTGTAATAAAAAATGTGATTGAGCAAGCCTTTGCACAATTCGGGGTTGTAAAGCAGGAACAGCGGCGCAGACGGATACGAAATATCCACCGTGCCGATAGAGCCGTTGCTGAAATTCTCTTTCGAGAGGAAGAGCAAATCGCCGTTGGGCGCTTGCACCAGCTTGTGCGCTGCAATGGCCTGCCGGTAAACCAGCGCGCACAACTCGGCGTATTCCCCACCGCCGGCGGCTGTGGCTTCCCGCATCAGGTCTGCGTCGAAGCGATTACAGGCGCTAATGATTTTAGCATATTCCCTGTCCGCCTTCCGGAATTGGGAAACGATATCTTCCTCTCCCGAACGGTTCCAGTAGGGGCGCAGGTTCTCTCCGAAATACCGGATGGAATACACATCGTCGTAGCCCACCATCATTTTGCCGGAAGCCGCCTCGCTCACTTCGCCCAGCGAATGTATCACTGCGAGGTGTTGGGGCGTGCTGTCGAGCGGTGCGGCGGGATCAGTGTGCTGCACAAACGCCGTGCGCAAGCTATCCGGATCTCCGGTGAGGTAGCGGTGTGAAGGCGTATCTTCGCCGCAAAGGTAAAAATAACCCCAGTCGATGCGGACGTTGTCGCCTTTCTTTCCCAATATATGCTGCGTTTCGCTGCCTGTTTTCAGGCAGGCCAATCCGTCTTTTTTCAGGATTTCGGCGCGACTGGGCTGATGGGCCTTGTCCAGCGCCCATGCGGGCGACGCCTCAAAATACAGCTCCACCTCGTGCGCCGCATAGTCGAGCGACGTTACACGGTAGGAGATATAATTCACCGGACGGGATATGTATTCCAGGTTGTTTAGCAGCAACGGCGCGGTAAAGGTAAGCGCCAGTTCCACCGCTCCACATATAAAAGTGTAACAGGTTTGCGTGGCGTGCACATTCACGGATGTTTGTTGCGCTGCTTGTGATAGATGGTCAGGCGCTTCGCCCTGTGTGTTCGCCGCGCCCATAAAGCGGTACACCTGTCCGTCTACCGTTATGGCGCCAACGAGCGGGAAGTCTTCGCCCGTCCAGTGTTTCACCGGGACGTCGTACAGCGCATCGGCGAACGACCAAGCGGAGGTGTAGGGGTCAATGGTGATTAACGGAACTGCGGGGGCGCGCAAGGCATTTATTACGCGCTCCGTGTTGCTAAGTTGACACGCGGAAAACAGCGCTGCCATAAGCGAAAAACAAAGGAATGGTTTCATGTGTTTGATTTGATTTGACTTCATTTTACATATTAGAACCGGATGACAACGGCTACGCCATCGGGGTTATTCTCAAATTTCAGCAAGCAGGTGTGCGAGGCTGCGTCCCATGTGTAGTCACCGGCTACGTTATTCATCGTCACTTTCTCCGGCTTCGACGGCAAGTACACGCGCGTCACGTTACCGGTTTCAACAGGGCCTTTGGCCACAAACGAAAAAGCGCCTTTTGTCGCTTTTTCTTCGTAGATACGCGACGCACCGCACAATACCGACGGCTTGCTTTTGTCTGCGATCTTAGTGATGTCATACAGGAAAGCCTGTTCACCGGGGCGCACGGTTTTCTCCTGCAGCACGGGCAGCGCGGGGTCGAATAAATCAATGTACAACCCTTTCAACACCAAAGGAGCTGCCGAAACGCTCTCGTCCATCACGGAAGCGATGACGTAGGCGCCGCGTTCCAGGTAAAAGTTGTTTTTCGTTTCCAGCTTGCCCGCCGTGGCCTCAAACGCCTTTCGTACGGCAGCAAAATACGCCGCATCACCGTTCGATTGCAGCACAAAGTTTTTCGGTTCCTCGCGCAATATATATACTTTACCTTTCCCTACTGCATATTCGCCTGTTTGCGGATTGTCGAGCCCCAGATGTTCAAACAGGTGTACGGAAGGCGTTGCATAGGCGTTGCCGTTGGTATTCCACCATTCCATCGTCGATTGATAGGGGTCGATATCTTTCCCGCAATACACGAGCGCTCCGCCGGCTTTCACCCACTGCGCAATATGCCGGTGATATTCCGGGTCCATCGGCTTCATGTTGGAATACGACATGACCAGCACCCTCAAATCTTTCCATGTGTCGGGATAGCCCACGTTTTCGATATGCACGAGACTTACCGGAATACCGCGCTTGAGCAGCGGCAGGGTTTGCCCGTAGAAGTTGGAAAACTGCGGATCGTCGTAGCCTTCATGCTCCGGGAAGCGTTGAAACATGAGCGAATTGGACATCAGCACGCCTATACCCTGCGCACCGGTCACCCTGTTTTCCGACAGCGGCATGTTGTTGAGGGCATTGATCATCACTTGCATTTGGGTGGAATAGAAGCGCGGGATTTTTTCCTTAGTCGTGCAGGTGGCGCAAGTCTTGTAAAGGCCTTCGTAAATTCGTTCCGGCCAGGGCATCACTTCATAGTCGGCAATCATGGGATACAGGAGTTGTGCGGTGAAGGTGGCCTCGTAGTTTTTCTTGTAGTCCGCCCAGTCGCGCGACCAGTCTTCGATGGGATCAGTGAGGAAAAACATTTTCCGTCCGGTGGGGCGGGTCATGGATTCCATGGAACCGTATTCGAGAAAGGCGTTTTCAAAGACGCGTTCTTTCTCCACGCCGGTGTAAAACACAGGTTCGCGCGACGTGCCCGTCCACACCTGCGCGATGTAGCCATCTACGCAGCCCATGGAGGCCAGGCTCGCTTCGGGGCTCACGATTTGCCACGAGGAATAGTTCACCAGCGAATGGGTGGGTACATAGCAGCGGACGTTCATGCCTTTGCTTTTGCCGTATTCCTTGGCGTAGGTAAAGACTTCCTCCAGCGCTCTGTAGTATAAATAATATTTCAGCTTGTTCGACAGGTAGGTGTTTTCCGGCGATTCGTGCTGCGGCCGCCAGGGGAAGCCGTAGTACTCCTGCCATTCGCGCTTGAAAGCTTCGCTATAGCCGCCGCGCATCCAGAACTCGGGCTCTTCCATGAAAATGGCGTCTACTCCCGCATCAATCACCCTTTTCACATGCTTTTCCTTGAGGTAGGTTAAGAAATTCCGGCTCGGCACGATGTAAGGCACCATGCGTCCGTGCCAGATCGTATCGCCTTTCGCCGTCACCTGTCCTTCGTCCATGTGCCAGTTTCCATCCCATTTACCGGTAAAATAGTCCTGGTATTCGCCCCAGGCAATGCCGGTCATGAAATGTACCGTATAGCCCCGGTCGCGCCACGACTTTACACGTTCCTCAAAGGGGACTCTCCTGGAGCGGTCGGAGGGGTTGCCGCCCACACCATAAACCATCACCGCGTCGGCCCTGTTGTCGATAGTTGGCCGCCACTCGCGCGAGGTCTGGAACGTTGTTTTTTCCCGACCCGCCTGCGCATGCGCCGTTTGCGCATTAGCCCATGTAATACCAATGAGCAACAGCGCCGTATAAATGGATATATACCTTTTCATATCACGTTTAGGTGTTGCAAAGATAAATTAATTATTTTACAAACACGCCAACGCACCTGAACTTTTTTGTCCGGCGTTGGCGTGTCATCATACAGTACACCGTGCTTTTACGGAATGATCACCTCCAAAGGATCGGTTTTCAATCTATCTCATTCAGATATTGTTCTGTTTGTAATTTATTATAATACATACGGATTCTCCATATCAGTTCCTGCACACTGACCACCTCAAATCTGTCATCTAAGTGATTAAGGCATAATTTAGCTGCGCTTGCACCTTTTTTATTGCCATTAGTATTTTCAGACAATTCATCGCTTGTAGAACCCACATCTCGAAAACTGCTCCAGGCATGCACGGCAATTAATGAAAAAGACATGCTATCTCCGGTAACATCCGAAATTAAACGATTCGCCACAAATTTAGGTGTACCCTCTCTTGTGTCATTGCGATTCCCGAGGTTCCATAACGAATACTTTATGGTAACCACCGGGATATTAAATCCGTTTTTATTCCTCATCCAGAATATTTCACCCCTGCCTGCAGCATACGGGGAGTACTGAACGGCCACTATTCCTTCCAACTGGTCGTTTGCATCTACAAACGCTTGAAAGCCTCGTTGCGCTTCGGCCGATTGCACGTCGTGCGCCATCAGCCCTAAAATTTTCACCCTGTGCTGCCTCATTTGTGCGGCCACCGTATGTGCCAAAGACGCCAGTTGCGCAGCCCTGTTTTTATCTATGGCATAATTATCGACATAAGAATATCCGCCGCCGAATGATTCGACTATAGTGCACTCGTCTCTTTGTTTACTGATAATATCAGCGAACCAGGAAGGCGCTATCATGGCCAAATTTCCTACGGGAATGCCGAATCCCATTTTTACGGGAGCGGCGTTATTGTCCGAATAAAACTCCTCGACAAAACGGTTCATCATCCATTGGATATTGTCGCCGTCGGTGAGATAAAAAGAGACAAAATTCTTCTTCCGGCTGTAATCAATATTTTTGGGGTTTTGGACTTTCGCCAGTGCCGGCGTCTGCCGGCTTTTGTAATGCAAAGACGTCATCGGGATATTGTATGCCCAATCGCTCGGAACCCAGACATGCCCGGTTTTAGACGCCCTGTTTACAAACAAATCTTCGCTTACGCCCTGTTCCCAGCCGAATACAGGCGCTCCGGGCTCTAACCAGGCAAGGACTTCTTCGAAAATATCGAGATTCTGCCCCGCGCCTGAATTATTGAGCTGTTTATTGACATTTAACACAAACAGGTTGTTTTTAATGGCAAAATCCCTGAGTTCGCCCGTCTGCACAGGCATCATGACCAGCGCCTTATTACTGCATTTATCTTTAAACTCGCTCCACGCATCGCGCGTAGTTTTAGTCCGGGCGTCATATTTCATCGTATAACCCGCCGCGTCGTAATTTGCCTTATCTCTAATATCTACAATAATAGCATTATACACATGTGAAGCGACCGATGCCACCACGTTGCTTTCAGGATTATTTTCCACATCCGTAAGCACATATCCATCGAATAAATCTTTGATTTGACTGCGGGCAAGTTGTACGCCTGTTTGCTTTCCCTGCTCCTGCATTCCCATAGCTTTCAAAGCATTCAAGGAAAAAGTGTAGGAATTACGATTATCTTGGTCGACTAACCATACTCCCGCTTCGCTTTTACCCTGGTCTACGGCGCGATTTGCCAAACCACTAATAGACTGGCACAATAAATGATATTGCAAGCCTACGGTTTCACCTGTTTTTCCAAGGTCATTCCGGTCGCTTTTCAATGCGTATATACAACTCCAATATTTTTCCGGCAGGGTAAGCATTTCAGGAAATATGTATTGCCCCACATCGGATATCGGGTCATATTCATCGGCGTATGCCCTGCTTTTGTTACCAGTGCTATCAACAGTTTCTCCATTTTTAATGTTTTCTTCCGGTAAAGTTTCGTTTTTGCTACAACTTATCACGCCAAGAAACGCCACACACAGAATTATAGTTTTTATATTCATAGCATTAAATATATTAAGGAATAATTACTTCTAAAGGTTCGCTATAGTTGTAGCGTTTTGTCCCTTCTGTAGCGTAGTTTATCCTGGCTGCTGCACGAATAAAGACCGTCCGTCCCGAAGGAATAGCACCGATCGAGCGAATAGGAACAGGTTGTCCCAGCAAGGCACTAAACGCACTGCCAGTATACTCCAATTTACTCGACCAACTTTCATCTCTCGCGCGGGAACCCACGCTCGACGAGTAACTCACAAACAGCTGGATGTCGGTTACGTTGAAAAAACCGGGTTCGTAGCTTCCCATGGGTTCGATTTTTGCCCGGAAGTCGTCTTCCGATACGGCGCGTGTCACCTTCACCCGGGCAGTAATTCTGCCATTACTTACTGTAGGCTCGTTCACCCATTCTACTTTCAGGAACGGCTGCACCTCAAATTTCACCTGCGTTACACCGCTAATTTCCATCGTTTGTGTTTCGTCGGCCAGCAAATTGCCATTAGTGGTTTCGCGCAGCAAAGGGATGAACGGCCCGTCGATGCGGATGTTGTAGGTACCCTTAAACAGCTTGGTGTTTTGGAAAGAGCCGTCGGGCTTACAGTTGAAATCGGGGTTGTGGTCAGGTGTTTCTATGCCTGTCCAGCTGAGTTCGGTGAGCCGGACGCGGATGCCTTCACTGTCCTGGTCGGTCAACACCCGTTCACCGGTGGCTACATCGACTACTTCGCCCTGCAGGGTTTCGGCGGGCTCGTCGTAGTTGTCTAATTTAAACAATTCGCACGAGCCGAACGATAGCGGGACACACAATAATGTATAAAATAATATCTTTTTCATATACCTATAATTCAAAATTCATAATTCATAATTTAAAATTTACCTGTTCGGTTGCTGGTCGATGTACTCGCTCTTCGTCACCTCACCGCCCGGAATGGCAAAATAATAATCCACGGGATTGTATCCAAAAGTCTTTTCGCCACCCATCCGGTTAATGCGGGCATCAAAGAAATACTTGCCGGATTGGGCGGAATAGAACGGATGCAGCCCACGGAATCTGTAGTTTGAAGCGGTGCCGAACGTATTCTTATCCTTGTATTCTCCCCAGAAATAGTCGCGGCCATCTTCGTGTTGCACGCGCCAGCGGCGCAGGTCCCACTTGGTTTTGTGTTCAAGCGCCAATTCTTTGCGCCGCTCCTTGCGCACCAAGTTGCGGCTGGTTTCGTCGCCGGCAAGATTGGCGGTCAATTGGGTGGCGCCCGCCCTTTCCCGGATGGCTTTAATAGCATCGGTGGCCACTTGCAGCATGTCGTCGCCGGTGGGCGAGGATTCGCCGGCCAGCGCCAGCTCCACCGCCGCTTCCGCCGCATTGAGCAGCACGTCGGCATAGCGCATCAGCACAAACGGCTGCGCCGACTTCCCTTCACCGGGCGTAACAGCAGGATTGGTTTGCAGCCATTTGCGGCCATAAAAACCAGCCATGGCGCCTTCTCCATTATTCGTCCATGGGCCGTTTTCGCCGGCGGCCGTCATGGTACCTCCACCCGGCAACGTCACTTTTTCCTGACTACCCTCAGGCCCCGAGCTTAAAAATAATGTTTTAGGATTGGTGGTGTAAGCAGGCAAATCCTGATAGCGCGTGGCAACACCTGCCGCATACGAATAGTCGTTAAACAGCGGGGCAACCGGCTCCGTGCCGGTATATACGCCGGCGCGGATTTCCATTACTTTATTTCTGAATATATCGCCCGGGAAAATCACGTAGGCGCGCAAGCGCGGCTCGGCATTGGCAAAAAAGTCCATCGGATTATTGTATAGCTCGTAGTTACCATCCGTGTTGGAATTGCCGTCAGTCACTTTTATGGAGCCGTCGGGATAGCGGGGAAATCCATCAAAGAGTTCCACAAAGTCGAGTGTAGGGCAGGTGCCTCCGGCCAGTATGGTACGGAAAGCATAGGGGCAACTGTAGGCGTCGTAGCCGTGCGTCAGGGTAGGATAGACATATTCCCTCACGTAAATATTTTCGGGGCTGGTGAGGTCGCTGAACATGTCCACCATGTTTTGGTATTGCCCCTCCCGGTCGGTGGCCGACCATTTTTTCTTATAGAGCGAATAACCGCCTTCGGTCATCACGGTACGCGCCGCCTTGTAGGCTTCCCGGAAATACTTTTTCGAAGCCTCCTGCCAACGGTCTTCGGCAAAACCTATGACGCGCACGCCGGTCTTTTGCCCAAGCCCGCTTCCCAAATAATTTCTAATATCTTGGTTGTATTTGGCCACGCAGCCGGCATAGAGCATGGCTTCCGACTTGTAGGCGAGCGCCACGAATTTATTGGCATAGCCGCGCATGGGGCTTACAGTCCTCAATAATTCGGCGGCTTTGTCAAAATCGGCCAGGATTTGGCCCCACGTTTCTTCTTCGGAGGCGCGCGGCTCTTCCAGCGCTTCCTGTGCGGCGGGATATTCAATGACGCGGGTTACTAACGGCACACCGCCGTAACGCTTCGCCAGCGCATAGAATACGAAAGCGCGCACAAAGTAGGCTTCGCCCAAGTAATGGTTATACGTCTGCTCGGGGAAATTGCCTTGGTACTCCGGTAATGTTTCTATCAGGTGGTTGGCGTCGCGCAATAAGGTAAACGCTTGACCCCAGTAGGACGTACGCTCATAGGTAAATGCCCTGCCTCCATTATCTCCCCCTTCGCGGTTTAGCGCTTCGCCGGTGCCTTCCGTGCCAACAGCACCCAGCCACGAGTTACCTTCAAATCCCCAAAACGGACTATACTTAAATTCCTCCAGGGGCATATTGCTATACATGCGCGCCATGTAAATTTCCAGCCCGCTTTCGTTCGACATAAGGTCGTCGTCGGTCACAATATTTTTGGGCGGGATGTCCAGTTCCGTACACGCGGTGACGCCCCACAGCACGCATAATATAATAAATAATTTTTTCATATTCATCATTTTTAATTCATCATTTATAACGCATAATTCATCATTAAAAGGAGAGTGTTAATCCCACCGACCATGTTTTGTTAAGCGGGTAGAGCCGGCCCAAATCATCTTCTGGGTGTTCAGGATCTACAAATTTCACGCCGGTGAAGGTAAACAGGTTGTAGGCGTTTACAAACACCCGCAAGCCAACATCCGGCAAGAGTTTTATTTTCGGCAGGGTGTAGCCCAGCTCAATGCTTTTGAGCCGCAGGTAGGCGGTGCTCACGCGGTTGAAATCCGAGTTCGCCTTCGGATAGTGGCCGGTGTAGCCATAGTAGCCGC
>JAITQN010000151.1 GCA_031288865.1 Prevotellaceae bacterium | reverse complement strand
ACATATCCGGTGCCTACAATTGTTATTTCCATATTTTCAGATTATCGGTTAGCATACATGTTCGTGTAATATTTCTGATAGTCGCCGCTGGTTACGTTGTCCATCCACGTTTGGTTGTTCAAATACCATTGAATAGTTTTTTCGAGGCCTTCTTCGAATTGCAGCGACGGCTTCCAGCCCAGTTCGCGGTGGAGCTTGGTGGCGTCGATGGCGTAGCGCAGGTCGTGTCCGGCGCGGTCGGTGATGTAGGTAATCAGCTTTTCCGAGGCGCCCTCCTCGCGTCCCAGCAGGCGGTCGGCCACCCGGATGAGCAGCCTTATCAGGTCGATGTTCTTCCATTCGTTGAAGCCGCCGATATTATACGTCTCGCCGATTTTCCCCTTGTGGAAGATGAGGTCGATGGCGCGGGCGTGGTCTTCCACATACAGCCAGTCGCGCACGTTTTCGCCCTTGCCATACACCGGCAGCGGCTTGTTGTGCCGGATATTATTAATGAACAGCGGGATTAGTTTCTCCGGAAACTGGTAGGGCCCGTAGTTGTTCGAGCAGTTGCTGACGACCACCGGCAGCTTGTAGGTGTTGTGGAAGGCGCGTACGAAGTGGTCGGAGCCGGCTTTCGACGCCGAGTAGGGCGATTTGGGGTCGTAGGGGGTGGTTTCGGTGAAGAAGCCGCCGTGGTCTAAGGAGCCGTACACCTCGTCGGTCGACACGTGGTAGAAGCGCTTTCCCTGCATGTCGTCTTTCCAGTATTCTTTGGCGGCTTGCAGGAGCGTGAGGGTGCCCAGCACGTTGGTTCGGGCAAAAATGAAGGGGTCGGTGATGGAGCGGTCGACGTGCGATTCGGCCGCCAGGTGAATCACGCCGGTGACGTGGTATTCGGCGAAGATTTGTTGCATCCGGGTGTAGTCGCAGATGTCGGCCTTCACGAAGCGATAGTTCGGCTTGTGCGCCACGTCGTCGAGGTTGGCGAGGTTACCGGCATAGGTGAGGTCGTCGAGGTTGATAAAGTTGGTGTCGGCATACTTTTCTACCAGCAGCCGCACCACATGCGATCCAATAAATCCCGCCCCTCCTGTAATCAAAATGTTTTCCATAATGCACTATTCGTTTAATTCGTTAAAAATTCGTGTAAATTCGCTGAACGGCGGGGCAGCGCTGTCCTTCTCCGACAATATTAATTGGTCGGCAGGTATTGGCCATGATATACCCGCGCTGTCGAAGCGGATGCCGCGTTCGGCTTGGGGCGCGTAGGCGTTATCCACCTTGTAGGTAAATATGGTGTGGTTGTCGAGCACTAAGAAGCCGTGCGCCATGCCGCGCGGAACGAAGAGCTGCCGTTTGTTTTCGGCGCTCAGCTCCACCGCCACGTGCTGGCCGAAGGTGGGGGAGTGGCGGCGGATGTCGACTGCCACGTCGAGCACTTTGCCCCGGATTACGCGCACTAATTTGCTTTGCTCGAAGGGCGGCAGCTGGTAGTGCAGGCCGCGCAGCACGCCGTAGCCCGACTGCGACTCGTTGTCTTGTATGAAATCGATTTTCCCGATGTGCGCTTCAAATTCGCTTTGTTTGAATGATTCCATAAAGTATCCCCGCGGGTCGGTGAATACTTTGGGTTCGATAATCCAAACGCCTTGCAGGGATGTTTCCGTAAACGTCATATTATTTTACCAAATCAAGGATGTAGGCGCCGTAGGCGGTTTTGCTGAGGGTTTCGCCGAGGTTGTGCAACTGTTGCCGGGTTATCCAGCCGTTGCGCCAGGCTATTTCTTCGATGCATGAGATATAAAAACCCTGCCGCTTTTGAATGGTTTCCACGAAATTCGATGCTTCTAGCATGCTGTCGGCGTTGCCGGTGTCGAGCCATGCGAAGCCGCGTCCGAAGAGTTCCACGGTGAGCGTTTGCTCTTCGAGGTAGAGGCGGTTGAGGTCGGTAATTTCCAGTTCGCCGCGCGGCGACGGGCGGAGGCTGCGGGCTTTCTGCGACACCGTGTGGTCGTAGAAGTAGAGGCCGGGCACCGCGTAGTTCGATTTCGGATGTTCCGGCTTTTCCTGCAGGGAGACCACTTTGCCGGCCGTGTCGAACTCCACCACGCCATAGGCGCTCGGGTCTTTCACGTAGTAGCCGAACACGCATGCTCCTTTCGCAACCACGCTCTTGGCCGCGCGGTGCAGCATACCCGAGAAGCCCTGTCCGTAGAAGATATTATCGCCCAGCACCAGAGCGCCGCCTTCGCCGTTAAGGAATTCTTCGCCCAAGATAAACGCCTCGGCGAGGCCGTTGGGCTTTTCCTGAATGATATAGTCGAAGGTCATGCCGAGTTGTCGTCCGTCGCCCAGCAGGTCGCGGAACATCGGCAGGTCGCGGGGCGTGGAGATGATGAGCACCTCGCGGATGCCCGCCAGCATCAGGGTCGACAGGGGGTAGTAGATCATCGGCTTATCGTAAACCGGCATAATTTGTTTGGAGATGGCTTTCGAGGCGGGGAAGAGGCGGGTGGCGCTTCCTCCGGCGAGTATAATTCCTTTCATGGGCAAAACGTTTTTAATGTTTCAAAGGTAAGAAAAAAAAGTAATTCCGCAAAAACCGAGGTAAACAACGTTGTCCGCCGAGGGGGACAATTATACATAACTTATGCTTCTTCTACAATATGCCACAAATCGGTTGTTGTAACAATGCGGTCATAGCCTTTTCGACGCAATCCGTTGATTAATTTCTTGTCGCCTGTCCACAGCGAAGCATTCAAGTGTGCCGCAATAGCGACAAAAGCAAAATCGTCGAAATCAATGCCCGCCACCCATCTTTGAGCTTCGGTGATAATCGATGTAGGTAATAGTTCTTCGTCAATAAAGAAAATACGGCTTTCGACAAGGCTTATCAGTTCAAATAAATCGTCGTTATTCAGCCCTGAGTATTGGCGGATTTTATCTGTATGGCGATGAATTTCCTTTTGCAAATATTTGCAACTGTAAAATTCGAGTTTGTCGCGTGTATCCAACAGCAATCTGCCGATATGGCTGTTAGTATTGAGCAGGGCGCTGAATACGATGTTAGTGTCAACGATAATCTTCATCGTTGGGCTATTTTTCAAATTTGGGGGCATTTTGTTTCCACCAGTTGCGGTTGATTTCGCGTGACAAATTGTCTACTTCGGATTGAGCAACGCTGTAGTTAGCCGTTAGCTCCTTGTAGCGCAGGTAATCTATCACGTCTTGTATTTGTTCCGTATTGGTGATAAATGGGAAACGAATAACAAATTCGTCGGCTGTTCGTTCTATTACCATAGGGCTTATTTTATTATTTTCCGCAAATATAATCAAATTATTTCATTTGCCACCCAGTCGCCCACTTCCGAAGTGCGACAGGCGGCGTCTTGCTCCGCAATGTCTTCGGTTACGACGCCCGCGGCCATCGATGCGGCAACGGCCTGACGTATCGCGCTGCCCT
>JAITQN010000144.1 GCA_031288865.1 Prevotellaceae bacterium | reverse complement strand
ACCTGTAGGGACGCACGGCCGTGCGTCCCTACAGGTGGTAACCAGTTGGACTGTGGCCGAAAAAACCGGGGCATCGGCCACCACCCATGCGCCCCGGTCATTGCCATCAACCATGTAGGCCCTGCCCGCCGAGGCGGTAATATCCGACAATGGCAGGCGAGTCATCGTGCCGCTGTCGTTATAGTCCACGAACACCCACGCGCTGTCTACTGAGGGTTTGTTCCAGTTCACCGTGAAGGTCACTGTAGCGAGCGTTCCGGTTTTCACCGAAAAGCCGGAGATGGTGATGCCGCTTTGCGCTGCCAGCACCACCGGGCAGCATAATAGTAGTAAAAACATTTTTTTCATAATACAGGTTTTTAATTAATAATTAATCACATTAAACAATTAGTCACATTAGCACATTAAAAAAAAGGCTGCTGCATGGTACAACAGGAGAC
Organism: Prevotellaceae bacterium; assembly: GCA_031288865.1. Lineage (GTDB taxonomy): Bacteria > Bacteroidota > Bacteroidia > Bacteroidales > UBA932 > JAIRLC01. The sequence continues at coordinate 6,687 of JAITQN010000144.1, read as the reverse complement.
AGTAAGAAGAAGAACTAATCTGCAGCAGCCTTTTATCAAAGAACAATACAATCCCGCATCGCAAAACTATTGCGACGTATACTTTTAATACATGACATCAGATATTAGATTTTAGATCATAGGCTAAATGTCTTGAGACATCAAATAAAAAAGCGCGCGTCTAATATCTTACATAGAGGTCAATCGAAACCTGTAATAATAGAAAATTAGACGCACACTTTTTCGTGCGCACTAACTTTAATACTCTATTATCACAAATAAACTTCGATTGTCTCTATGTAAGAGTGCTTAAAGCTAACACTTAAAAAACATCCAAAGAACAAAAAGATTTCGGCGCAAATGTAAGTACAATTTTTGGAAAAACAAGCGCAGAAGTGTTAAATTATGTTATGAATCTAATTTTTAAAATTGTAAGTGCTGTTTTTTAAAACTTGTGGTTCCGATTAGCATCAAAAAAAAATTCACTACCTTTGTCGCTTTGTTTGTAAAACCTTGTTGCATGAATGTGCTTACCCATTTTGTCCCGGCTTTTGAGACCCTGAAAACACCGTTCTACTTTTATGATATGGACTTGCTGCGCCGCACGGCGGCGGCCTGCAAAGACGCGATGAACCGCTATGGCTATCAGGCGCACTATGCGCTGAAAGCAAATGCCAACGAACCTGTTTTGAAAGTGATGCGCGAAGCGGGCTTCGGCGCCGACTGCGTGAGCGGCAACGAAGTGCTTTGGGCTATCGAAAACGGCTTCCCGCCGGAAAAGATAGTGTATTCGGGTGTCGGCAAAACCGACGTGGAGATTAACCATGCCATTGCGCACCGCATTTTTTGCATCAACTGCGAATCCACGCAGGAAATTGACGTGGTGAACGGCTTGGCAGCAGCGGCGGGAACAACCGTCGATGTCTCGGTGCGTCTGAACCCCGACATCGATCCGCACACCCACGAGTACATCACCACAGGCCTTGAAGAGAACAAATTTGGAGTTAGCCCCTGGGAGTTCGGCCGGTTGGCCGAGAAGCTAAAAGCGGCTGCTCACCTGCGTTTGGTGGCGCTGCACGTTCATGTGGGGTCGCAAATCACCGACCTGCCGGTGTTCCGGCATTTGTGCGAACGCCTGAACGACCTGCAAGACCTGCTGCGGAACTACGATATACAAGTCGAACACCTGAACCTGGGCGGCGGCCTGGGCGTGGATTATGCCGACCCGGACGGCCATCCGGTAGTCGATTTTAAGGGTTATTTCGACCTCATTCACCGATACCTGAAAGTGCGCTCCAGACAAACGGTGCACGTAGAGCCCGGTCGCTCGCTGGTGGCGCAGTGCGGCAGCGTGATTACCCGCGTGCTGTATGTGAAGAACGGACAAAAAAAGAATTTCGTGGTGGTCGACGCCGGCATGACCGATCTGTTGCGCCCGGCGCTGTATCAGGCGCAGCACGCCATTCAGCAGCTTAGCTCGCAGGCGTCGCCCGGGCGCTACGACGTGGTAGGCCCCATTTGCGAGTCGGGCGATTGCTTCGGTAAGAACATCAGCCTGCCGCAAACGCAGCGCGGCGACATAATTGCCATTCGCTCCGCCGGCGCTTACGGCCAAACCATGGCCATGCAGTACAATCTTCGCGATCTCCCGCCTGCTTATTATTCAAATAATATTGATATATAGCGAGTTGCAATTATGCAAAAAAGCATTATGCAAAAATGCATAATGCTTTTTTGCATAATAAGGAAAAAGCCTTACCTTTGTGTCAAAAAAATAAACGATGAATCCATTTAGTTACGGAGCAATAGTGAGAGGAGGCCATTTCTACGACCGGAAAGAAGAATGTGCGCATCTTGTCAAAACCCTTTCGGGCGGTAATAACGTAGTGCTTTATGCGCCCCGGCGGTTCGGAAAAACCTCTTTGGTTTTCAAAGTTATCGAACAGCTCGAAAAACAAGGATTTCTTTGTGTTTACTTTGATTTCATGATGGTGTTTTCCCCCGAGTCATTCGTGCGATTATACACCAAAACGCTGTCGACTAAGCAAAGCAACTTGAAAAAGTTTGCACAAATCTTTGCGGCTGCAATCAAATCCATACGGCCGGTATTAAGTTTCGGCATGGATGGCACCCCTGAACTTTCCATCGACTTTGCCAATGCTACAATAAATGAAACCGTAATTTCACAATTGTTGGACATGCCGGAAACTTTAGCTGACGCCGGCAAGCGAGTAATCGTATTTTTTGACGAATTTCAAGAGGTCGAAAGATTAAACAGCGTCAACTTTGAAGGCTTGCTGCGAAGCAAAGTCCAACAACAACGCAACACCAATTACCTGTTTTTAGGAAGCAAAACACATCTTTTAAAAGAACTGTTTAACGACAAAAAGCGCGCATTTTATAATGCTGCATCGCAAATGACCATAGGCCCGCTTCCGCAGCAGGATACGATCAAATACCTTCGAAAAAAATTTGCCGAATCGGGCATCACACTTAACGCCATCATGGCAAAATATATAATTTCCGTGGCATCCGATATACCGCATTACATTCAATTGCTGGCTGCCGAGACGTGGCAATACATGGTGAACAGTCGCAAGCTGGTCACAAAAAAAATTATAGACGACTGCGCTGCACGCATGATTGCTTTCAAAAACGATTATTATATGGAACTGTTCGACAGGCAATCGCAAAGCCAAAAGCAATTGTTGCAAGCGCTTGCAATGGAAGGAAAAAATATATTTTCAACTGCTTATATCCGCACGCACCGCCTGCCCAGCGCCTCCACACTTCAACGTGCTGTAAAAGAACTTTTTAAAGAGGGTATTATTGAAAAAGCAAACGATGAGTATTTCATCGCCGACCCGTTCTTTAAGAGATTTATAACATCTATTTATTAAAAAAATGACAAAAATCATTTTGACTTTCGTATATTTGCATCACATTTTTATACGTTTTATCGTAAAAGCATGCTGGTAGTAGAGAAATATGGCGGGTCGAGCGTGGCCACCATCGAGAAAATTAAAAACATAGCCGCCCATCTGGCGGAACGGAAAAGGCAAGGCGACCAAATCGTAGTAGTGGCTAGCGCCATGGGAAAAACCACCAACCAGTTAATCGAAGAGTCGAAACAGGTATCCGGAAAGGTGCATCCGCGCGAATTAGACGCGCTGCTGGCGCTCGGCGAGGGGAAAACCGTGCCGCTGCTGGCCATGGCGGTGCAAGACCTGGGCGTAGACGCCATCAGTCTTTCCGGCATCCAGATAGGGCTGAAGGCCACCAGCCGTCACCAGCGCGCACAAATCAAACACATCGACGCTACACGCATCAAGCGGCACCTGGCCGAAGGGAAAGTGGTTGTCGTGGCCGGTTTTCAGGGCACTAACGACGAAGGCGATATCGTGACACTGGGACGCGGCGGAAGCGACACCAGCGCCGTGGCGCTGGCCGCCATCCTGCAATGCCCCTGCGAGATTTATACCGACGTCGACGGCCTCTACGGCGTAGACCCGCGCAAATACCCCGCCGCCAAAAAACTCGACACGGCCTCCTACGACTTAGTCATGGAAATGGCTAACCAGGGCAGCAAAGTGATGGAGCCGCGCTCGGTGGAAATCGCAAAAAAATATAACGTACACCTCTATATCGGACAAAGTTTACACCCTAAACCCAAATACGGAACAATAGTTATGGACAACCAACTGGCGCTTGAAGACAAAGTCATATCCGGCATCTCCGTCAACGAAAATGTGAGTATGATTACCGTACGCAACATCCCCTCGGGCAGCGACACCACATGCAGGATTTTCAACCTCATCAATCAATACGAGATTAATGTGGACATGATTAACCAGAGTATCGGCATAAACAATAACCTTGTGCTGTCGTTCAGCTGCAACAAGGACGACGTGCACTTAGTCGACAAAATGGTGGCGGAAAACTCCGCCGTGTTCGCCCCCTTAACCATCGACAAACAGAATGATTTGGTAAAGCTAAGTCTGGTGGGCGTCGGCATGGCGTCGCACTTCGGCGTGGCGGCGCGCGTGTTTAATGTATTGGATAAAGTAAATGTACATTTTTACCACATCACTACGTCGGAAATCACCATCTCCGTAACCATCGATGCGGCCAAGCTGGGCGACGCCGTTCCGGTGCTGGCCGCTGAATTTAATCTATAGTATATGGAACTTTTTTTTGCCAAATATCATGGCTTAGGCAACGATTTCATCCTTGTGGAAGAGGATGAAGTCCAAACTTTCGACGTGGGGAAACTCGCCGTGGCACTGTGCAACCGGCACACCGGCATAGGCGCCGACGGACTGATTGTGCTTAAGCAAAAGCCGCGTCTCGAAATGCTGTTCTATAACAGCGACGGCAGCACCGCCCCCATGTGCGGTAACGGCATCCGCTGTCTGGCGCACTACCTGTACACTTCGGGGCTGTCGGCCGACAAATATGTGGTGAAAACCGGCGCCGGCGACATGCCCGTGGAAATAGTGAGCGAAGAGCCGTTTTTAGTAAAAATCAACATGGGGAAACCCGACTTCACCCCCGCAAATATCCCGGTAGATACCTATCGGATGGAATTTATCAATCAGGACGTGGAGATACTCGGCGAAACCATAACGCTGTCGTCGGTATTTATGGGCACGGTACACACCGTGGTCTTTGTAGACGATTTGGAAAAAGTAAATATGGAGAAAACGGGCGACTCCATTTGTCATCATCCGATGTTCCCGAACCGCACCAACGTGAACTTCGTGCAGGTTATCGACCGCGAAACACTGCGGGTGCGCACGTATGAACGCGGCGTAGGGCTTACATTAGCATGCGGTAGCGGATGTTGCGCAGCCGCCGTAATCAGCGGGAAGCTGGGACACACAAGCAACAGCGTGAAGGTGGAACTGGCGTATGGCGCATTGCAGGTCGAAACCGGCGAGCAGGTATACATGACCGGCCCGGCCGTGCGGGTTTACGACGGTAACCTTTCCATGGATTTAATAACAATGTAACAAAATATCTTATAATATGAAAACGCTATCCGGTTCTTACGTGGCGCTCGTAACGCCTTTCAACGACAACCTCAGTGTAAACTTCGACAAAATCACCGAACTCGTCGAGTGGCACATTGCCGAAGGCACCGACGGCATCGTGGCCTGCGGCACCACCGGCGAGGCGTCGACCCTCAAAGACGATGAACAACTGGCGGTAATCGAGCACGTGGTGAAGGTCGTGAACAAACGGATCCCGGTGATTGCCGGAGCGGGATCGAACGAAACGCCGCACAGTCTTTACCTGTCGCAGGAAGCCGAAAAGCGGGGCGCCGACGGCCTGCTGCTCATCACACCCTACTACAACAAAGCCAACGACGAAGGCCTCTACCGTCATTTCACCACGGTGGCCGACAAGGTGCGCATCCCCAGTATCCTCTACAACGTGCCGGGACGCACGGGAATGAACATCCCCATAAACGTGCTCAAGCGGCTGTCGCAGCATGAGCGCATTGTAGCCATAAAAGAAGCCAGCGGAAACCTTGACTACGTGCTGAAAGTAGCCGCGGAATGTCCCGGCTTGGCGATTTTCTCCGGAAACGACAGCCAAGTGTTGCCCATCCTTTCATTGGGCGGCGTGGGCGTGATTTCGGTAGCGGCGAATGTCGCGCCAAAAGACTTTGCGGCCATGTGCACGCATTACCGCGAGGGCAGGGTGGCCGAATCCACGAAACTGCAAATAAAATACGCCCGGCTTATCGAGAGCCTTTTCATCGAAGTGAACCCCATTCCTGTAAAGGAAGCGTTAAATTATTTAGGGTGGGGCGTTGGCGGTTTCCGTGCACCGCTCTACGCCATGAGCGGAAACGCAAGAACAATACTGATAACAGAACTGAACAACATGGGAATAAAAGGCAGGGCATGAAAATCGTACTCGTTGGATATGGAAAAATGGGGCAAGTGGTGGCGCAAACCCTTGCAGAGACTTCTGGTTTGGAGATGACGGCCATTGTGGGCAAAACGCCCGGCGCCGATGTGTATGCCGAACTTTCGGCCATTGATGCACCGTTCGACTGCCTCGTCGATTTTTCGCACCACAGCAATATCGAAAAAATATTGCGGTATGCCTTGCCTCATCAAAAGCCTCTCGTGATTTGCACTACCGGATTTAATGCTGCACAGGAAGCGCAAATCAGGACAGCGGCGGAAAAGCTTCCTGTGGTATATGCGCAAAACATGTCGGTAGGCGTTAACGTGATGATGAACGCCGTACGGAATATAAGCGCGGCATTAGGCAATGCTTTCGACGTAGAACTCATAGAAGCGCATCACAATTTGAAAGAAGATGCGCCCAGCGGCACGGCAAAGATGCTCCTCTCCGCCATCAACCACATTGAGGACAAGACGGTGGTTTATGGCCGTGAAGGGCACAGGAAGCGTGAAAAGAACGATATTGCCGTTCTTGCGGTGCGCGGAGGCACCATAGCCGGCGTGCACACCGTGCTGTTTGCAGGCGACGACGAGATTATCGAAATCAAACATACGGCCTTATCGAAAAAGATATTCGCAGTGGGCGCGTTGCGAGCTGCCCGCTTCGTGGTACATCAGTCGCCCGGCCTTTACGGAATGACAGATGTGCTAGAAAACTAAGAGTAAAAAAACAAGCACAATGAATATTGACACTGCAACACAGATTATAGAGTTTATCCGCAGTTCG
>JAITQN010000113.1 GCA_031288865.1 Prevotellaceae bacterium | reverse complement strand
CTGCGAGACACGGAACGAGTATATTGATTGGCGTCCCGCAAGCGTGTCATTAATCATTAATCACTAATCATTTTTATCTATTCTTTATCGTGTTGGCGTGGCCACACGACAACACGTTTTATCGGCTCCCGGGGGTCGCCGACCCCAACCAACGACTGGTTTGGTCTCCCGGAGCGTCGCGCAACCCACACAACTACTCGTTTGTTCTCCCGGAGCGTCGCGGAACCCAAACAACTACTCGTTTGCTTTCCCGGACCGTCGCGGAACCCAAACAACTACTCGTTTGTTCTCCCGGAGCGTCGCGGACGCCAAACAACTACTCGTTTGCTTTCCCCATGCCGCAGCCACGTGGCTGGTGGTCGGAGTAGTTCGGTATGGCGCGGTTAGACTCGGTCTAATGATTTCGAACGTCAAGATAGCACAGGTTCCAGTAGTAAGGTGTGTACTGGCAACTTTGCCAAGCTTCACACGGAGAGTAGCGGCGCTGGATGGTGCCGGCGACGCAGTAGTCTGTTATCCATTGCCGATTGGCCGGGCTAGGGGAGTAGATAGGCCAATCATCGCTGTACGGGTTCGGGCATGACCGCGTGTACGACCAATCGGTTGGGCAGCTCATCCAATCAGGTTTGGCAATGTATGCATATTCATCTTTGTAACAATTAGCATCTACGTTCATGCACGTTCCGCACACGCAATAGTCGCCATTGCAGTCAGCGGCCGTAGCACAGGTGTGCCTATCCTTCTCGTCAATGAAACCTGACGCTCCCGAAGCATCGGTGAATGAAGCCAAAGTTTTGCCTGAGGGTATGGTGTATGTATAAGGAGGCTGTGCTGTCCATTCCAGCGTGTCGCGGCTATCATCTTCGCCAAATTGGAGGTAAAACGGCGGCGTTCCAGTAAATTCAATGATGTAGGCAGCCGTATATTTCCCCACCGGCGGATAGTCGATAGCATATACGCACGCACCTGTAGGGACGCACGGCCGTGCGTCCCTACAGGTGGGAACCAGTTGGACTGTGGCCGAAAAAGCGCCTGCAGCGCCGGCCACCACCCATGCGCCCCGGTCATTGCCATCAACCATGTAGGCCCTGCCCGCCGAGGCGGTAATATCCAACAGCGGCAGCCGGGTCATCGTGCCGCTGTCGTTATAGTCCACGAACACCCACGCGCTGTCTACTGAGGTTTTGTTCCAGTTCACCGTGAAAGTCACTGTAGCGGGCGTTCCGGTTTTCACCGAAAAGCCGGAAATGGTGATGCCGCTTTGCGCTGCCAGCACCACCGGGCAGCATAATAGTAGTAAAAACATTTTTTTCATAATACAGGTTTTTAATTAATTCAAAATTCATAACTCAAAATTCATAATTAAAAAAAAAGGCCGCCGCATGCAACAGGTGATAATGTAAGAAGAAGAACTAATCTGCAGCGGCCTTCTATCAATGAACAATACAATCCCGCATCGCATTTAAAATGCAACGTATACTTTTAATACATGACGTCAGATGTTAGATTTTAGAGCTTAGACAAAATGCCGAAGACATTAAGTTAAAAAGCACGAACCTAAATTATCTTCCATTAAGGTTCGACAAAACCCGATAAACAGATAAATTAGGCCCGTGCTTTGCACGGACGCTAACTTAAAGACTCTGTCTATCTAAAAATTTGTCGATTTTAATGGAAGAGTATTAAAGCTAACATTTAAAAAGTTTACAAAGAACAAAAACTTAACGGCGCAAATGTAAGTACAATTTTTGGAAATGCAAACGCTGAAGTGTTAAATTATGTTATTAATCCCGGCTGAAGTGTTATTTACGCCGTTCCGGCACGAGTCGCAAGCTCCGGCAAGGGCTTCGGCCTGCTTCCAGTAGGTACTGAAAGGGGGCATCCCCTCCCCTACTACACCGTCATGATTTCTTTTTCTTTTCGTGCGAATATCTCATCGGCTTTTTTGTTGAACTGGTCGGTCAACTTTTGGATTTCGCTCTCCGAGTCTTTCGCCACGTCTTCGGGCAGGCCGTCCTTTTGGTATTTCTTAATCAGGTCGACCCCCTCGTGGCGGGCATTGCGGATGCTGATACGCGCCGTTTCGCTTTCCGCCTTGATCTGCTTTACCAGATCCTTGCGCCGTTCCTCCGTCAGCGGGGGCACGTTGATGCGCACATGCTCGCCGTTGTTCTGCGGCGTGAACCCGAGATTGGCCGCCATAATCGCCTTCTCAATGGGGGCGATCATGTTCTTGTCCCACGGCTGGATGAGGATGGTCTTCGCGTCGGGCGACGTGATGCTCGACACCTGCGGCAACGGCGTCGGCGCACCATAATAATCAATCACCACGTTATTGAAAACAGCGGGGTTCGCTTTTCCGGCACGCACGGTGAGCATGGCGGCCTCCAGGTGTTCCAAGGCCTTCTGCATTTTTCCCTTTACAGCATCCTGTACTTCTTTTGCTTTTGAAATGTCCATAGTATTAAGTTTTAGCACTGGTTTAACATATTATTGTCCCGATCCGCTCGCCCCGCACGACCCGCTTCAGGTTCCCGGCGCCGTTCATGTCGAACACGATAATCGGGATATTGTTTTCCTTACACAGGGTGAAGGCGGTGAGATCCATAATCTTCAAATTATTGCGATAGGCTTCGTCGAACGTCAGCCGGTCGTATTTCACGGCTTTTGGGTCTTTTTCGGGGTCGGCGGTGTATACCCCGTCCACCCGCGTACCTTTTAATAGTACGTCGGCCTCTATTTCGGCCGCCCGCAGCGCCGCCGCCGTGTCGGTGGTGAAAAACGGGTTTCCCGTGCCGCCCGAGAAAATACACACCCTGCCTTCTTGTAAATAGTGCAATGCGGCGTCTTTGGAGCAGCGCTCGCCCACCGATTCTATCGTTACCGAAGTGAGCACCGCGGCATTTACCTGCACGGCCGACAAGGCGCTTTGCAGGGCCAGGCTGTTGATTACCGTGGCCAGCATGCCCATTTGGTCGCCCTTCACCCGGTCAAACCCCTTATTTACACCCGACAAGCCGCGGAAAATATTCCCGCCCCCAATAACGACGCCCACTTGCGCGCCCTCGTCCACTGCATGTTTAATATCCGCAGCATATTGCGACAAAATAGCCGGCTCGATGCCATATCCGCCGGCCGTCATTAAACTCTCGCCGCTGAGTTTTAACAGTATCCTTTTGTGAGCAAGCGCCATATCTCCTTTTTTTAACAAAGCGAAATTAGAAGAAAAAATCGGATTTTGCAAAAAAATTTTCATATTTTAAAGAAAAGTATTTCCTTTGCAGTCGGTTTTGTGAAATTTTTAAGAAAAAAACTAAATTAATATTAACTAAAACTTTTTAATTATGGCAGATGTAGCATCGAAAGTAAAAGCCATCATCGTTGACAAATTAGGTGTGGATGAAAATGAAATTACACCCACGGCCAGTTTTACAAACGACCTTGGCGCAGATTCGTTGGATACTGTGGAGTTGATTATGGAATTTGAAAAAGAATTTGGTGTCTCGATCCCTGATGGCGATACCGGAAAAATCGCCACCGTTGGCGATGTAATCTCTTACATCGAACAACACGCAAAGTAATTGAATTTTACAAGCGAACCCGTACTTAATTTGAACATGTTATGCAGTTAAAACGCGTAGTAATAACCGGTTTAGGAACCATAAACCCGCTCGGCCATTCTATTGAGGAATATTTCGACAACTTGGAAAAAGGCACGAGCGGTGCGGGCCCCATTACTCTTTTTGACGTCACGCATTTTAAAACAAAATTCGCTTGTGAAGTAAAAAATTTTGATCCGGCCCAGTTCGGCATCGACCGCAAAGAAGCGCGTAAACTCGACCGTTACGCGCAATTTGCCATGGTCGCTGCCGATCAGGTTGTGAGCCATAGCGGGATCGACCTGGAAAAGGAGAACCTCGACCGCATCGGTGTGGTCTGGGCGTCGGGCATCGGCGGCATCGACACCCTTGCGCAGGAGGTGAAAGCCTATGTGCAAGGCGGATGTATACCGCGTTTCAGCCCGTTCCTGGTGCCCAAAATGATTGCCGACATTGCCGCCGGGCAAATTTCCATGAAGTATGGTTTTCGCGGTCCGAACTACGCCACCGTATCGGCGTGCGCCTCGTCGACCAACGCTATATGCGATGCATTTAACCTCATCCGCCTCGGGAAAGCCGACCTTCTGGTGACCGGAGGCTCCGAAGCCGGGATTTGCGAACCCAGCATCGGCGGGTTTAACGCGGCACAGGCCCTTTCAACCAACAACGAACAGGCGCTCACGGCTTCGCGGCCGTTCGACAAGACGCGTGACGGGTTCGTCATGGGGGAAGGCGGCGCCGGCCTGATGTTAGAGGAATATGAACATGCCGTGGCGCGCGGCGCGAAAATTTATGCCGAAGTAGTAGGCACAGGCCTAACCGCCGATGCTTATCATATTACAGCGCCGCATCCTGAGGGAATAAGCGTCACCAATGTCATGCGTCTGGCGCTCGAAGAAGCCGGCGTGAAACCCGAAGAGGTGGATTACGTGAATGTGCACGGCACATCCACCCCAATAGGCGACATTGCCGAACTCAAGGCCATCAAGGCGGTCTTCGGCGACCATGCCTACAAACTGAGTATCAGTTCTACCAAATCCATGACCGGCCACCTTCTCGGCGCTGCCGGCGCGGTGGAAGTCCTCGCATGCATCTGCGCTATGCAGCGCTCCGTAATACCGCCCACCATCAATTTTGAACACGAAGATCCCGAAATCGACTACAAGCTCAATCTTACCCTTAACAAAGCGCAAAAACGCGAGGTGAACATAGCATTGAGCAACACGTTCGGTTTTGGCGGGCACAATTCATCCATTCTGTTAAAGAAAATTTAAAAAAATTATCGGCGTTTGCGTAAATTTTAATACCTTTGTGTATTAAGGTGGAAAATTTATTATCAACAGCAAAGCGTGAATAAACGATTAATATGGGCATTGGCGGGTATAATAGCTATATGTACATTGTTGCTGATTTATGTACAATTTACCTGGATTGTTTCTGTTAGACAAGCGGAGGAAGGGGGTTTTGCGAAGAGAATAAACACGATTCTCACCAATGTCATTACCGATATCGAGGAAGAAGAGGCCTACTCTTATATTGTGCAGGAGGCGCAGTCGTATAGCCGGTCGAACTTAACCGACAGCATTGGCCTTTTGAGCAAAAAGCAGGCTGCCGAAATACTCTCTACCATACAGCAGACGTCATTCGCCGACGAGTGGGAAGTGCAGACGTCGTTTGCGCGGGAAGCGCTCCTGCAGGGTATCCTCACGCGTATCATGAACGCCAACCTTCCCATCGAAGAGCGGATTTCGATAGAAAAAGTGAAGTCGCTGCTCGAAAAAGAATTCAAAAGTGAAGGCTTTGATATCCCCTACGAGTTCGGCGTAACCAACCAGTTGGGGGAACTCCTGTTCCGCACCGACGGGTTTCGGGGCGTGGAGCCGGATTATACTTATATCATCATGTTTTTCCCAAAAGATCCGGAATATGCTTCGCGGTATTTTTTGAATCTATATATCCCCTACAGGGCCAGCTTCATCCTCCAGAAAACACGGCTGCTCATCGTGGTTTCCATTGTGCTGTCGCTGATCATAACCATAACGTTCGCGGCAAACCTGTTTATCATCTTCCGGCAAAAACGGTTTTCCGAAATGAAAACCGACTTTGCGAACAACATCACCCATGAACTTAAAACGCCCATCACCACCATCTCCCTTGCTGCACAAATGCTGTCGGACACGAATATCCCCAACAAGGAGGAAAAAGTGCCTTATTTGTCGGCCACGATACTTTCCGAGAGCAAAAGATTGCAGTTTTTAGTTGAACAAGTGCTGCAAATTGCTATCTTTGAGCGTGGAAATTTGCGGCTAAAACCCAAAGAAACGGACCTTTCGATATTATTAACAAATGTAATTCAGCAATTTGCCATACAAATAGAAAAGAAAAAAATAGCACTGGAAACCGAGTTTGCCCCCCTGAAAGACATCACGGTGTGGGCCGATGAACTGCATCTTACCAATGTGTTCACCAATTTGTTCGACAACGCGATAAAATACCAAAGCAAAAAGGATCCTTGTATACAGGTAATAGCCGAAAACGAAAAGGGATATGTAAAGGTCAAGATAAAAGACAATGGAGAAGGCATCAGTCATGAGAATTTAAAGAAAATATTCGACAAGTTTTACCGGGTGTCGACGGGCAATGTTCGTGCCATAAAGGGATTCGGGTTGGGTTTGAGTTATGCCAAAAAAATTGTAGAGATGCATCATGGGCGGATAGAAGTGAGCAGTGAACCGGGCAAAGGAAGCGAGTTTGTCGTGGTTCTACCGGTTATGAAAGTAAATAAGTAAACTAATTAAATCGAAAATATTATGGAAGACACAAAAGCAACTATTCTGTTGGCCGAAGATGAGGAGAACATGGGTTCTCTGCTCTGCGACTACTTGAATGCGCGCGGCTATCATACGGATTTGTACCCCGACGGGGAACAGGCGCTCAGGGGTTTTTGCAACAAAAAGTACGACATCTGTATCCTGGATGTCATGATGCCGAAGAAAGACGGATTGACGCTGGCGCACGACATACGCCAGATTGACGCTACTGTGCCGATCATATTCCTCACCGCAAAGGCCATGAAGGAAGACATCCTGGAGGGGTTCTCTTCCGGCGCCGACGACTACATGACCAAGCCGTTCAGCATCGAGGAGCTGCAAATGCGGATAGATGCGGTGATGCGCCGCTCCCGAAACACACAAATCGACCCCGAACAGGACGTATTCGACTTGAACAGGTACAAGTTTCATTACACCAAACAAATGTTGACTTTCGAAAACGAGGAAATAAAACTCACCGCGAAAGAGTCCGACCTCCTGCGCCTGCTGTGCCTGAACCGCAACCAGATGCTCGACCGCAACTCCGCCCTCTTTTCGATCTGGAGCGACGACAGCTACTTCAACGCCCGCAGTATGGACGTATATATTACGAAACTGCGCAAATATTTCAGCGAAGACCCCACGGTTCAGATTATCAACGTCAGAGGCAAAGGATTTAAACTAATTACTTAACTTATGTTCGGTCTTTACACTTTCATCTCAGGGGCAGGATTTTTGCCCTCCACCCGCCGCTACGAGCGCAAACGGCTTACGCTGGACGAGCTGCACGCCCGCTTCCACGACATTCAGTCGTCTGAAGATTTCAAGCGCTACATGTCGCTGAAAACATACGTGGAGTCGCCGGAATACATCACGGACTACGACCGGATCAAACGGCTCACCTACCGGAACAGCAAGGAGCGCCTTATGGTAAAACGCTACCGGGAACTGAGAAAACACAAGGAAATTAAAGCCTACACCAAAAAAGGCGAAGACAACGATTCTCCCCTGCTCAGGGAGTTTATCGACTTGCACGATGAAGTGCGCTCGTCGGCCTTCAAGCAGCGGGTGGTGTATCTCAAAAACAGGAAAAAGCACAAGCAGAGCGACCCCTACAAATGCCGGCAGGAATACCGGCAGCGCAAGCGTTCTACGATGGTAAAAAAATACTTCCGCCTGCAAAAAAAATATGCGGCCGTATTTGCCGAACTGGAACGCTGGAAGATCGTTTTTGAAGATCATTTCCGCGACGAGAAACTGGCGGAACACTGGAATACGAAGCCTTTCTGGAGCACCCGCCAACTGTCGGAAAGTTATGTGCAAAATTTTGAAGCGCACGGTTTCGATGCGCAAAATGTGTATATACAAGGCGGCGTGCTGACCATTGCCACCACAAAAACGGCCACCGCCAGCCTGGCATGGGACGAAAAATACGGTTTTATCCCCGGTCATTTCAACTACGCGTCGGGGACAGTCAACACCGCAGGGCACTTTCAGACGCAACCGAAACAGGGGAAAATCGAAGTCAAACTGCGGGTTCCGGCGGCGAAAAACGTGTACCATGCCTGCTGGCTTAACTGTGCCAAAAAGACGCCGGCCGTCAGCCTGTTCAACTTTTGCAACGGCAAGTATGAAATCGGCATCTACCAGGACGAATACGACGACAAGCTGCGCCGCCCCGTCCGGCTAAACCGTAACAAGTTTTACATCGTCCAGCTCGAATGGGACGAAAACCATATCACATGGCGTATCAACGGCAAAAAAATCGCACGGAAAGCTAACTCCATCGACTTGCCGCTGTTCCTCAACATCACGTCGGGCGTGGTGGGAAAAGCGCCGGCCTCCAAGCTGCCGGTGCATCTTGAACTGGACTGGGTAAAAGCGTTTGAAACGGCATGACAAGCATCCTGATAAAAAACGTGTGGCTGGAGCGCGATACCACCGATATTTTCATTGAGGGAAACACCATCGGGAAAATCGGGAAAAACCTCGACGTGCAGGCGCAACAAACCATCGACGGCAGCCGGAAAGCCGCCATCCCGGGGTTGGTCAACGGACACGGACACGCGGCCATGACGCTGTATCGCGGCTGGGGCGACGACCTGCCGCTCGAACAGTGGCTCTACGACCGGATATGGCCCCGCGAAGCCAAAATGACCGAAGATGACGTGTACTGGGGCGTGAAACTCGCGTGTCTCGAAATGATAAAAACAGGCACCACCTGCGCCAACGACATGTATGCCGTGTTTAACGCCACCGCACAGGCCGTCGCCGACATGGGACTGCGCATGGTGGCAGCGCCCACAATTTGGGACTTCTTCAACGAGGACAACGCGGAGGCCAGCAAAAAACAAACCCTGCAACATTTCCGCGACGCGCAGAAATACGGCAGCCGCATTACGTTCGCCGCCGCACCGCACGCCATCTACACCGTTTCGGCCAAGCTGCTGCAATGGTCGCACGACTTTGCCAATGACAACGACTTATTGATACACCTCCACCTTGCCGAAAGCCGCACCGAACACGATAACGCGGTGCAGCAGTTCGGTCTCTCGCCGGTGCGCTACCTGCACAAACTGGGTCTTCTCTCGCCCCGCCTCATTCTGGCGCACTGCGTGTGGCTCGACGACGACGAAATAAAAATGCTCGCCGACCACGAGGTAAGCGTCGTGCACAACCCCAACTCCAACCTGAAGCTGGCCTCGGGATACCGCTTCAAATACCGGGAGATGAAACAGGCCGGCATTACCATCGGACTGGGCACCGACGGGTGCGCGTCGTCCAACAACTTAGACATGATCGAAACCATGAAGACCGCCTCGCTGCTGCAAAAGGCCTGGCGGTACGACCCCACCCTGTTTCCCGCACAGGAGGCGCTGGACTGCGCCACCGTCAACGGGGCGAAGATGCTCCGGCTGCACACCGGCAAAATCGAGCCGGGACGCTTAGCCGACCTCTGTTTGATCGACCTCGACACTACGGCGTTCACGCCCAATTTCGATTTTGTGTCGAACCTCGTGTATGCCGCCAACGGCAACTACGTGGACACCGTGATTTGCGACGGACGCATCCTGATGCAACACCGGCAGGTGGCCGGCGAACGGGAAATCCTCGACCGCGCCGCCGACGCCGCATACCAACTAACCAGTCGCCAGTAGGCGGTAGCAGTAGGCAGTAATCACTAATCATTAATCATTATCATGGACGAAAGAGTAGTAAAATTCAAAGAAGCGGCCGGGTTCATCATGCAACGCATCGTAACGCCGCCGGAAATCGGCATTGTGCTGGGCAGCGGCCTCGACATGCTGGCCGACAGCATTGAGCAGCCCGTGGTTATTCCGTATGCCGGTGTGCCGCACTTTGTCCGGTCTACGGCCATCGGGCACAAGGGGAACCTTATTTCCGGCATGCTGGGCGGGAAGCGCGTGCTGGCCATGCAGGGACGGTTTCATTATTACGAGGGCTATACGATGGAGCAGGTCACGTTTCCCATTCGCGTGATGGCGATGCTCGGCATCAAAGCGCTGTTTGTGTCGAATGCGGCGGGCGGCGTCAACCCGGCGTTCCGGGTGGGCGACCTGATGATTATCCGCGACCACATCAACCTGCAGCCCAATCCGCTTATCGGACAAAATATCGACGAACTGGGACCCCGCTTCCCCGACATGACGCGCCCCTACGACCCGAACCTCATCCAACTGGCCGAAAAGATAGCCGCCGCGCAGCAAATCAAACTGCATCAGGGCGTGTATCTGGCCGGCACCGGCCCCACGTATGAAACCCCTGCCGAGTATGCCTACTTCGGGAAAACCGGCGCCGACGCCGTGGGCATGTCCACCACGCCCGAAGTGATTGTAGCGCGGCACAGCGGCATTCCGGTGTTCGGCATGTCGGTTATCACCAATGAGGCGCACGGCTTTTCCGACGACTTTGTGAACCGCCACGCCGACGTGGTTGACGCGGCCAACCGGGCCGCCGGCACCATGTCGTTCCTCTTCCGGGAGATTATTGCACAGCTTTAGCCGGCGTAGTTTAGAAATTTTGAATTGATTGAGGTTTTTTACTTTTTTAATCGGGCAAGTTCGGCAAGTGCAGCCTCAAGGTCTTTGGCAAGTTTTTCACGCTCTTCTCTTCCTTCTTTTCGGCCTTCTTCCCTGCCTTCTATTCTGCCTTCGAGTTTTGAGGAGGCTATCATGCTCAAATCGTGACTGCGTTGCGTTTGCAAATAATCGTAAGTTCTCCGTTCTTCCGGCGTGAGTTTATCGCGATCCAACGCCTCACGCGCCTTATTCAGGCCTTTGGCCTTGAATTCGTCTTTAATGATATTGTGCTTAAAAAAATAAATCCATTCGTCCAGTGTGTCTTTTGCCACATCGTCGAAATTATTAATTTTCAAAATGTAGTATTCGGGGTAAATATCCCCTGCCACATCTTTGCCAAAGGTCTCGCGTTGCGCTTTGGAAAGACGGAGTTCGTCATGCCGGTGTAGGCCTTTGAAATGTGTCTTGCCGTGATACACATAATCTTCGCCCTGTCCCAAGTCAAAATACACGATATTTATCGAATAGATTTTCTTCACCTCCAGGTATTCCTCGCCTTGTGTTATTCGTTCGGTAAGCGATTTACTCACGCCATATAGCATCCGGTGCAAAAAATCCATTTCAATGGAGAATTGTAGCTCAATGAGCAGTATTTCACCGGAGGCGTCTTCTACCAGCACATCCACCCGGTTGTATTTGTCCCTTGCATGTTCTTTGTTGCTCTCGCTTTCCCCGATGCTTTTTACCACGATGTCACGCATAAGTAATTCGCTCAAAAAGCCCTCCAATACCGCGTAGTTGGCTTTATTGCGCAACAAGCGCTTTAAGGCGTAGTCAAAAGATATAAGTACTCGTTCGTTTTTCATGGCGGTTATTTTTGATATTTTCTTTTGCAAATATACAACTTATTTTTAATAGTTAATGCAGATTAGTGATTAATGATTATTTGCCTTTATCAATTCAAAATCCATAATTCAAAATTCAAAATTATTCCGTTAATTTGTGTTAAAATTTTGGAACTTCGAAAATTATATTTACCTTTGCGTTCGAATTGTCTATCACAGTCAATTCGAGGCTTGTATCTCTAAGATTAACAATCATTATCGGTTTCTTTGGACTTTAATATAATATAAGTAAGGTTGGTTTTTGATTTTACTTAAAATATTGTTACATTGTTATTTTTTATATTTTAGTTCTATATGTTTTTCCAATTATTCTTACCCTTATTCTTACCCTCATTATTTTTTATAACCTACTGATAATTTTATTATTTTTATCAATTTTTAACTTTTTTCATTTTTTTATTCTTCCCCTTATTCTTCCTCTTTTCCATTACTGTTTTTCCTGAACCCCGCGCCCTGCGCCAATTTTTTCCATTTTCGAATTGACTGTGATAGTCAAAGCTTTCCGGAACGCGCCAAAAGCCTTCTGGGACGCGCCAAGAGCTTTCCGGAACGCGCCAAGAGTTTTCGGAAACGCGCCAAGGGTTTCCGGAAACGCGCCAAGGGTTTTCGGAAACGCGCCAAGAGCTTTCCGGAACGCGCCAAGGGTTTTCGGAAACGCGCCAAGGGTTTTCGGAAACGCGCCAAGGGTTTTCGGAAACGCGCCAAGAGTTTTCGGAAGCGCGCCAAGGGTTTTCGGAAGCGCGCCAAGGGTTTTCGGAAGCGCGCCAAGAGCTTTCCGGAACGCGCCAAGGGTTTTCGGAAACGCGCCAAGAGCTTTCCGGAACGCGCCAAATGAATTATTAATCTTAAAATACATAAAATTATGAGCGGAAAAGATTTTATTCCAAGCAAAGACCAGACCTTTCTGGAGTGGTTATTAAATTTGTTGAACTACATTATCGCGGGCGGGCTTGCGCGCTTCGGACTTCCCGACGCGCCCTTCAATAAGCTGAAGGAGGAAGCGGCCGACTTTGAGGCCAAGTTCAAGCTGGCCGAGGCGCCCACCACGCGCACCAAGCTCACCGTGGAAGCGAAAACCATCGCCCGGAAGCTGGCGGAGAAGGACACGCGCGCCTTTGTGCGAGAGTTCCTGGTGAACAACTCGCTGGTGTCCGACGTAGACCGCGACGGCATGGGTTTGCCCATCCACAAGACCACGCGCTCGCCGTCGAAGGTGGCGACGAGCTATCCGGTAGGCCGGGCCGACACGAGTATGCTGCGGCAAATAACGCTTTATTTCGCCGACCAGCATGCGGAAGATTCGGCACGGGCGAAGCCGGATGGGCAGCGCGGGGCGGTGATCCGCTATGTGAAGCGCCATGTTGGCGATCCGGTGCCGGTGAACATCTCGGAACTCGTGAACTCGGTGTTCGACACGCACTCGCCCTACCTGTTCCGGTTTGAGGGCGCGGAGAGCGGCCTGGTGTTCTACTTCGCGCTCAGCTGGGAGAACACCCGCGGCGAGCAAGGCCCGTGGAGCCCCATCCTGAGCGCCATCATCCCCTAAGCGGTCAACGGGGAACGGAGAACGGGGAACGGAGAACGGGGAACGGGACTGTCCCCCTCTCCGAGGGGGTGGCCGGAGGCCGGGGGAGGGCAGGATAAAGGTTGATAAACGTGTTGGCTTACGCCAACACGATAAAGGTTGATAAAAGTTGTTAATTGTCCATTGTTAATTGTCAATTGTCCATTGTTAATTGTCAATTGTTCATTGTTAATTGTTAATTGTTCATTGATGTAAGGGTCGTTGCTGCCGGTTGGTTCTTCTTCTTATTCTTACTATGTTTCACGCCTGTCGTGCTGCAGCCTCCCTTTTTTCATTGTTAATTGTGGAAGGGTTGCCGAGTTACGTTCTTA
>JAITQN010000111.1 GCA_031288865.1 Prevotellaceae bacterium | reverse complement strand
TTTAATTAATTCAAAATTCATAACTCAAAATTCATAATTAAAAAGAAAAGGCCGCCGTACGCAAGTAGGTGATAAAAGAAGAAGAACTGATTCACAGCGGCCCTTTATCAAAGAACAATACAATCCCGCGTCGCAAAACTATTGCAACGTATACTTTTAATACAAGACGTCAGATTTTAGATTTTAGATCATAGACGAAATGCCAATTGTATTAACTAAAAAAGCACGAACTCAAAAAATCCGTAACAAAGGTTCAGCAAAACCTACAGAATAGATAAATCGAGTTCGTGCCTTGGCGCGAACGCTAACTGAAGACTCTATTCTGTATAAAAATTTGCTGATTTTTGTTACAGAGTGCTAAAGCTAACACTTAGAGAAATTGCAAAGAACAAAAACTTAACGGCGCAAATGTAAGTACAATTTCTGGAAATGCAAGCGCAGAAGTGTTAAATTGTGTTATTAACCCCCTCGGCGAGGGCTTTTATCAACCTTTATCCACCTTTATCAATTCTTTATCGGGTTGGCGGGTGCAACCCGACAACCCGTTTATCGGCTCTTTTTTTCCTCACCCCCAGCCCATCTCCGCGGCGTTTTGCTTCCCACGCGTCGTGAGACACGAAACCAACCTTGGTTTGGCTTCCCGCAAGCTGCGAGACACGGAACGAGTATATTGATTGGCGTCCCGCAAGCTGCGAGACACGAAACGAGTATATTGATTGGTGTCCCGCAAGCTGCGAGACACGAAACGAGTATATTGATTGGTGTCCCGCAAGCTGCGAAACACGAAACGAGTATATGGATTGGCGTCCCGCAAGCTGCGAGACACGGAACGAGTATATTGATTGGCGTCCCGCAAGCGTGTCATTAATCATTCATCACTAATCATTTTTATCAAGTCTTTATCGTGTTGGCGGGTGCAACCCGACAACACGTTTATCTATCTTTATCCTGCCCTCCCCCGCCCTTCGGGCACCCCCTCGGAGAGGGGGACAACCGCCCTCCGGGCGAACTGCATTTGTTTTCACAACCTTTATCCACCTTTATCTATTCTTTATCGTGTTGGCGGGTGCAACCCGACAACACGTTTATCTATCCTCCCCCGCCCTTCGGGCACCCCCTCGGAGAGGGGGATATGCCCTCCCCCGGCCTCCGGCCACCCCCGCGAGCGGGGGACAGCCCGCCCGAATGGAATATTTTGCTTATATTTGCGGGAAAATAAGAGGCATGTTGTCCCGTTAGGGACAATATGTCGGTAGAAAACGAAATCCATTCACCCCACCACCGTCCCGTATGGGACGGAATGTAAAAAAACAGGTAATATATGGCAAACACCTACACACAAATTCACATACACGGCGTTTTTGCCGTACAAAACCGCTTATCATTAATCACGGAATCGTGGCGGGAAAAATTGTATAAATATATTACCGGTATTGTGCAAAATCACGGACATAAAATGCTCCAGATCGGAGGAATGCCCGATCATATACATATTCTGTTCGGAATGCGTCCTATGGAATCGCTGTCTGATTTGATGAAGGTCATCAAGGGTGAATCGTCCGAGTGGATAAACAAACAGCGTTTTGTGATGGGGCGTTTCTCGTGGCAAGAAGGTTATGGCGCATTTTCATATTCCAAATCACAATTGGGTGATGTGGTACGATACATTGCTAACCAGCCCGAACATCATAAAAAGAGGGATATGGTTACGGAATACGTGGAATTTCTAAAACATTTCGACGTCGAATATAACGAAAAATATGTTTTCAAACGGGTCGAATAGACATCACATTCCGTCCCATACGGGACGGTGGAACCTGCTACCGACATATCGTCCCTAACGGGACGACAATTATTCTACCGACATATCGTCCCTAACGGGACGACAATTCATTGTTCTGTTTTCCGCTTCAGCCTGCTTTTTTTCCGGTTCGGTTAGTTTTTTGCCTGCGACGGCGGGCACGTAGCTACCTTTGCAGGGTAAAACCAATACGGAGTATGAAACGAATACTTATAATATGGTGTGCCGTCGCGTGGGCGTGTCCCGCCGTGGCACAGTTCGCCGCATCGGCGGCGCGTCCGCTGCGCCTGAGCTTGGAGGAGTGTCTGGACTACGCCATGGGAAACAACTTCGCGCGGCAACAGCTGCTGCTCGCGGAGCAGTCGTATGAGGCCGGCTACAAGCAGTCGAAGCGGGAGCGGCTGCCCGAGATCAGCGCGTCGCTGGGCGAGAACGTGGGACACACCACCGGCGCGCCCGCGGCATGGAGCGGCAATTACGGCGTCGACGCCGGCGTGGCGCTCTATCAGGGCGGGAGCATCCGGCACACGATCGAGCAGAACAGGCTGCAAATGGAAAGGGCGGCCTATCAAACGTCGAAATACGACAACGAGCTGACCATTCAAATCCTGCAAAGCTTCCTGAGCGTGCTGGGCTACGAGGAGCTGTTGAAGTATCAGGAGGCCGTGGTGACGGCCAGCGAGGAGCAACTGAAACAGGGACGGGAGCAGTATGCCGCCGGCAAGATACTGGAGAGCGATTTCCTGATGCTCGAGGCGCAGCTGGCCGGCGACAAAAACAACATGACCGACACCCGCACGAACAGGGATAACAGCCTGCTGGCGTTGAAAGGCCTCCTGTCGATGGACATGAACGCGGAGCTGCACATCGTATATCCCGACACGCTGGCGCTGGCCGTGATGCACGTCATACCGGAGCGCGACGAGGCGCTGGAAAGGGCTATGGCGGTGCTGCCCGATTTGGACGTGCTGCGCTATGGCGTGCGCATCGCCGAAACCAACCTCAAGCTGTCGAAGGCGGGCTATCGTCCCACGCTGAGCCTCTCGGCCGGCATCGGCACGGGGCATCAGGATTATTCGGCGTTCGGCACGCAGCTCTCCGACCGCTTCAACCAGCAGGCGGGACTGCGGCTCAGCATCCCCATTTTCTCCAAAGGACAAACGCAAACCAAGGTGCTGCAAAGCAAGCTGAGCCTGCAACAGGCCAAGCTCGACCAGCAGCAGGGCGAGCTCACCCTCACGCAGTCGGTGCTACAGGAATACCTGAACGTGAGCGCTGCGCTGGCAAAGTACGAAACCGCCGGGGTGAAGGAGAACGCGTATCGCAAGACGTTCGACGCCTACCGCGCGCAGTTCCATGCCGGCGCGATTACCGCCGTGGAGCTCCTGCAGCAGCAGAATAATTATATCAGCGCACTGAACGACTACGTGCAAAGCAAGTACGGCTTCATGCTCAAGCGCAAGATTCTCGACGTGTACATGGGCGTCGCCATAAAAATGTAAAACACACAAATCACATTCGTCATGAAAAAGAACAGGAAAATAACAGGCGTGGTTGTAGCCGGTGGCGTGGCGGCCGCGCTGGTCGGCGCCTTCATTGTGGGCGCGAAGCCGCAGGAACTGCTGCTGAACACGCAGGAAGCCGCCGTGGGCACGGTAGAGGTCACGGTGATGGCCACCGGATACGTGCAGCCCGTCGATAAGGTAGACGTCGGCACGCAGGTGTCGGGCGTGATAGAGAAAATCTACGTGGACTTCAATTCGCACGTGTCCAAAGGGCAGTTGCTGGCCGAGCTGGACAAGATGACGCTGCGCGAAAACGTGAGTCAGGCCGAGGCCACGCTGTCGAGCACGCTGGCCGACCAGACCTACGCGCAACAGTCCTACGACCGCACGAAACAGCTGTATGCGGCCAAAGCGGCCACCGACGTGGCCTACGAGGAAGCCGTGAACCGGCTAAGCCAGGCGAAAATGACGGTGACCAAGGCGCGGGCAAACCTGCACCAGTCGCGGGTAAACCTCGGCTATGCCGACATCACGTCGCCTATCGACGGCGTGGTGCTGAACCGCGCGGTAGAGCAGGGGCAAACGGTGGCGGCGTCGTTCAGCACGCCTACGCTGTTCACCATCGCCAACGACCTGAAGCGAATGCAGGTGGAGGCCGACGTAGACGAGGCGGACATCGGCAAGGTGAAGCCGGGGCAGCGCGTGTCGTTCACGGTCGACGCCTATGCGCACAACGCGTTCGGCGGAACGGTGAGCCAAGTGCGGCTGCAACCCACGGTGACCAACAACGTGGTAACCTACACCGTCATCATCGAGGCGCCGAACCCCGACGAGAAGCTGTTTCCGGGCATGACCGCCAACGTCATTATCGTGACGCAAAGCGAGGAGGGCGTTGTGATTCCGATGGAGGCGCTGTTGTGCAGCCTCTCGCCCGAGGTGATGAAACGTATAGGGGCGGGTTTGAAACCTGCCCAGACAGAACCCAACCCTGCCCCTACCAAATCGGTGTGGGTGCAAACCGACGCCGGCGTGAGGTCCGTGCCCGTGAAGACAGGCCTTTCGGACGGGGTGAACGTCATTGTGGAAACCGGCCTGCAGGCGGGCGACCGGATTATCCTGTCGGCTGCTGTGGGCGCGAAGGGCGCGAAACCGAACGGCACCGCTGCCGCCAACCCCCTCATGCCGCGCCCACCGGGACGACGATAATTTTGAATTATGAAGTATGAATTTTGAATTATGAAGCCAATTATTCAGGTAATACAATTGCGACGTGATTTCGAGGTGGGCAGCGAGGTGGTGCACGCGCTCAAAGGCATCTCGTTCGACATCGCCGAGGGCGAGTTTACAAGCATCATGGGCGCCAGCGGAAGCGGCAAGTCCACGCTGCTGAACATCCTCGGATGCCTCGACGTCCCCACGTCGGGCGAGTACTACATCGACGGCATCGCGGTGCGCACGCTGTCGAAGAACGAACTGTCGGTTATCCGCAACCGCAAGATAGGGTTCGTGTTTCAGTCCTACAACCTGCTGGCGCGCACCTCGGCGCTGGAAAACGTGGAGCTGCCCCTGCTGTATAACCACACGGTGTCGGGACGGGAACGCCGCGAGCGCGCCGAGTATGCGCTGGAGCAGGTAGGCCTGCAAAACCGCAGGACGCACATGCCCAACCAGCTCTCCGGCGGACAGCAACAGCGCGTGGCCATCGCCCGCGCATTGGTCAACGACCCGGTCATCCTGCTGGCCGACGAAGCCACCGGCAACCTCGACACGCACACGTCCTACGAGATTATGAACCTCTTTCAGGAACTCAACGGCAGAGGGAAAACCATTGCGTTCGTCACGCACGAGCCCGACATCGCCCATTTCACCTCGCGCACCATCTGCCTGCGCGACGGGCACATCCTGAAAGACGAAATCCTGAAACCCCTGTCATTATGAACTTCTTTAATCTCCTTAAAATAGCCTATCGCGCCCTGCTGCGCAACAAAACCAGGGCGCTGCTCACCATGCTCGGCATCATCATCGGCATTGCGTCGGTTATCGCGATGGTGAGCATCGGGCAGAGCTCCTCGAAGAGCATCAACGACCAGATTTCGTCGATGGGCACCAACCTCATTATGGTCATGCGGGCGTGGCAGCGGCAGGGCGGCGTGAATGTCGGCTCGGGCAACGTGCAATCCATGACGGAACGCGACGTGGCCGCGATACGCGCAAATTGCAGGCACATCAGCATGGTGTCGCCGGTGGTGAACGCGTCGGGGCAGATTGTGTACGGCGCCAACAACTGGCCGGGCAGCATCCGCGGCGGCAACGCCGAGTACCTCTCGATTAACAAATTTGAGGTAACCTCGGGCACGAACTTTTCCGACGACGACGTGCGCAATTCCGCCAAGGTGTGCCTCGTGGGCACAACGGTGGTGGAGAACGTATTTCCGCAGGGCGAGAGCCCCATCGGGAAAATCATACGCTTCGGGAAAATACCCTTTAAAATCATCGGGGTGCTGAAAAGCAAAGGGCAAAACCAGATGGGGCAAGACCAGGACGACGTGGTGATAGCGCCCTACACGACGGTGCAGAAGCGCATCCTCGCCATCAACTACCTGCACATGATTATGGCGTCGGCGGCGTCGGAGCAGGTGGCTGCGGAGGCCACCGCCGAGATTGAAAGCGCCATGCGCATCCACCACCGGCGGCAGGGCGCTACCGACGACTTTCAGGTGCGGACGCAACAGGAAATGCTGAACATGATGAACTCCGTGACCGGCTTCCTCACCGTGCTGCTGGCGGCGATTGCGTCTATTTCGTTAGTGGTGGGGGGCATCGGCATCATGAACATCATGTATGTGACCGTCACCGAGCGCACGCGCGAAATCGGGCTGCGCATGTCGATCGGCGCCAGAAACAGCGATATTCTCCGGCAGTTCCTGTTCGAGAGCACCATCCTCAGCCTTATCGGCGGGGTGATTGGGATATGTTGCGGACTGTTGCTGTCGTATGGCGTGTCGTCGTTTCTGAACTGGCCGTTTATGGTGAGCGGCATGTCTATCAGCATATCGTTTCTGGTGTGTGCGGCCACCGGCATCTTCTTCGGGTGGTACCCCGCCCGCAAGGCCGCCTCGCTCGACCCCATCAACGCGCTGCGCTACGAGTAGCGACGCACGATAACAAAATCATATTTGTATGTATTCTGTAAAACAACTATCTTTGCGGCAGTATAATAATGCGTGATGAACCCCAACAAGACATACGACTCGGCCATGAACTACCGCTCGGCGGCGCTGTTCGCGCTTTCCATCAGCCTTATCATGCACGTGCTGATTGGCCTGATGTTCTTCTACGGACGGGAAGCGGTGATGGCGGCCAAGTCGAGGGCGACCGAATTCGACGTCGTGCGCCTGCTGGCGTCAGTGGCCACTACGTTTATGTTTACGTTTCTGCTCTACGTCCTCAACTTCGCCCTGCTGAAGCCGAACAGGTCGAAGCTGTCGAAGATGCTGCTGGTGGTGGGCTGCACGGTGCTTGCCGCGTTTGTGCTGAGCTGGACGCTCACGTATATCCAAATCCTGCTGTTCGACTTCGGCGACCATCCCGAACGGGCGTTCCGCGGCGGACTGGTGCGCGACCTCTTTACGGCCTCCATCGTGTTTTTCTCTTCGCAAATCGTGTATGCCAACGTCAGGCGCAACCTGATAGCCGTGGAGAACGAAGCACTGAAGGCGGAAAACGAAAAAACGCGCTACGAGGCGTTGAAGCAGCAGGTCAATCCGCACTTCCTGTTCAACTCGCTCAACACGCTGAGCGCAATCATCAAAACCGACCCCGGCAAGGCGCAGCAATACGTGCAGGAACTGTCCTACATCTTCCGCTACACGCTGCAAAACGAAGACGTCATCACGCTCGGCGAGGAACTGAAGTTTACGGAAACCTACGCCTCGCTGATGCAGATACGCTACGGCAATAGCCTGCACTTCGACATAACCATTAACCCTGACTATTACTCCTGCAGCATCATTCCGCTTAGCCTGCAAACGCTGGTGGAAAACGCCATCAAGCACAATATTATCAGTTACAGGCAGCCGCTGCCGGTGCGGATTTTCACGGAGCCCGACCGCCCCGCCATCACGGTGCTGAACCTGCTGCAACGACGGAAAACGCCGGAGGAAGGCGAGGGCATCGGGCTGGCCAACCTCGCCGAACGCTACCGGCTGAAGTGGCACCAGGAAATCACGATTTGCCGTACAACCGACACCTTTAGCGTAACCATCCCCCTGAATAAATGATGAAAGCGGTAATCATAGAAGACGAGGAAGTAGCGGCGCAGGCGCTGGCGTTGCTGCTCGAAGAACTGTATCCCGACATCACCGTGCTGGCCACGCTGCAATCGGTGGAAGACAGCGTGGAATGGCTGCAGACGCACGCCACGCCCGACCTGCTGTTTATGGACATCCACCTCTCCGACGATTCGTCGTTTGCCATCTTCGACAAGGTGCCCGTAACCTGTCCGGTGATTTTCACCACCGCCTACGACAAGTATGCCTTGCGGGCGTTTGAGGTCAACAGCATCGACTATTTGCTAAAGCCCATTCATCAGGACAATTTGCGGCGCGCCATCGAGAAGTTCCGGAACCTGTCGGGCGCGAAGGGCATCGACAGCCGTGCGCTCTCTTCGCTCTTGGAGAGCCTCCGCCGGGAGAAGGCGGTGTACAAGTCCTACTTGCTGGTTCCCGACAGGGACAAGCTGACCCCGTTAGCCGTGAAAGACATTGCCTGCATTTGCATCGACGCGAAGATGGTCGTAGCCCTGACGCACGACAAGTGCCGTCACCACCTTACCCCGACGCTGGAGGAGCTGATGGAGCAATTAAACCCGAAGGCTTTTTACCGCGCCAACCGGCAATGCATCGTGGCGCGCGCTGCCGTGAAGGACGTCAGTATATGGTTCGGCAACAAGCTGGCGGTAAACCTCACCGTGCCCGTTCCCGAGAAAATCTACGTGAGCAAGGCCCGTGCCCGGGAATTTAAGGA
>JAITQN010000059.1 GCA_031288865.1 Prevotellaceae bacterium | reverse complement strand
CCAACCCGCGCCTGAGCGTGGTGATGATGATTGCGCTCTTCTCGTTGGCGGGCATACCGCCCTTTGCCGGCTTCTTCAGCAAATTCTTTATCTTCGCCGCCGCCTTCGAAAAAGGATTTCACGTGCTGGTGTTTATTGCGCTGTTGAATACCATCATTTCGCTGTACTACTATTTAAGGGTGGTGCGCGCCATGTTCATCAACAAGAGCGACGCGCCTGTGGAACGTTTCCGTTCCGACGGCTACACCCGCCTGAGCCTTGTGCTGTGCAGCGCCGGCGTGGTGCTGCTGGGTATTTTGAGTGTGGTATACGAAAAAATCAACCTCTTTAGTTTTGGAATGTAGTTGGCATGATTGATTTCAGAAAATTATGCTTGGACGATATGACTTGGGTGAAGCCTAAACTCAAGGCCATGGACGAGCGGGGCGCGGAATATTCCTTTGCAAACAGTTTGGTATGGGGAAGCGTCTATCATCAGCAGGTGGCGTGCGTAGACGGCTTCTTCGTGAGCCGTGCCGGCGCCGACGACCCCCATTATAACTTCCCGTGCGGCGAGGGCGACGTGAAAGCCGTTATACAACGTATGGCCGATGATGCAGCTGCGCGCGGCTACCCTTTCCGGCTGCGGGCGCTCAGCGCTTCGACCAAAGAAAAGCTGGAAACGCTTCTCCCGGACCGCTTCGAATATATCGCAGTGCGCAACTGGGACGACTATATTTATGAGGTGAACGACCTGCTGGAACTCGCAGGGCGCAAATACCAGCCCAAGCGCAACCTCATTTCGCGATTCAAGAATAACAACGAATGGACGTACGAAGACATCAGCCGTGAGAACATTGCCGAGTGCATGGCCATGAACGAGGAATGGTGCCGGCGGAACGGCTGCAATGATCAGGGGAGTTTGCGGCTGGAGGCTGAGGCGGCGGCCGCTATGCTGGCGCAGTTTTGTGCGCTGGACTTGCGCGGCGGCCTCCTGCGCGTACAGGGCGAAGTGGTTGCCTACACCGTAGGCGAGCCCTTGTGCAGCGACACGTTCATCGTGCATATCGAAAAGGCGTTTACCGAATTTCAGGGCGCCTACCAGATGATTAACCAACAGTTTTTGCTGCATCATGCGGCCGGCTTCCGCTATGTGAACCGCGAAGACGACGCCGGCGACGCGGGTTTGCGCAAGGCCAAGCTGTCGTACTATCCGGCCTTCATGCAGGAAAAATTTATCGCCGTTGACCGCTTAAGCAACGGCACACCGCAATGATTACCTTTGCCGATTACGCAATGTGCGACGGCGTGGCGGAACTCCGGCGCGTGTGTTTCGACGAATACGAGGAGGAGTCCCGCTTTTTCCTCTCCCGGCGCGTCACGCCCGACAACCCGCTGGTGTACGTGGAACAGGGGAGGGTAGTGGCCTCGCTGACGCTGCTTCCGGTAACTGTTGTAACCCCCGCCCGGAGCTTCCCGGCCGCTTATGTGTATGCCGTGTCCACGTTGCCCGGCTTCCGCCGGCGCGGTATGGCCGGCGCGCTGCTGCAACATGCCGAAACGGTGATGCACGCGCGTGGCGTGGAGGCGCTGTTGCTGGCGCCGGCTTCCGAAGGCTTGTATGATTACTACGCCCGCTTCGGCTACCGCACGTGCTTCTACCGGAAAGAAATAATGCCCGACGTGGCCCCTTACGACTGCCCGACCCGCCGGATAGAAACCGCCCCCCTGTATGCCGCCGACTTGCTGCGCCTGCGCAGCGCGGCTTACGCCGGAGGCGGCTATTTTGTGCAATGGGACGAGGCAGCGCTCGACTACGTTCTGCTCGAATGTGAGGCTTCCGGCGGCATCATGCGCCTGCTCCGCGACGGCGCCGGCGAAGGCTTTTTTGTGGCTTACCCCAAATACGGCGGCGTGGTGGTGAAGGAGAGCATGCTCACCGGACAACTGTTGCCTTACGCGCTACATATTATAAAGCAATATTTCGGGCACAGCCGGCGTGTGACTTTTTACCAGTCGCTGCACACGCCGCCCGGCGACTGGACAGCCGGCTGCGGCGAGGCAGAGTCCTTCGCCATGCTCAAGTGCCTGACCCCCGCCGCGACCCCTGCCGCCACCGCCATACCCTATTTCGGCCTGCCGCTCGATTAAATAATGATTTTAGTAGTTTCTGACGCAACGCACGGAATAGCCGTTGAGCTTGCTGAGTCTGTATATACCGTAGCTCACGTAGCTAATGTGGAAGTACAGGCCGTATGCGTAGTCGCCGGTGCAGTACGTACTACTCAAATAGATGGCGCGGGCATTCTGATAGCTGAGCGCTCCGCTATTGCTACACAGGCCACCTTTCGTGCCTTCCCACGGCGACGCAGCATTCCAACAATTATCATCATTGTCGAAACAAGCACGATCCGGAATATTGTGCAGCGCATTGAACTCTTCCAAGGTGGGGATATGCCAACCCTCAGGACATATTCCTTGACACGCGCCGGGATTCGTACCGGAGCTGCCCGAACCGGTACCCGAACAACCCACACGCGAACCGCCATAACACGCATCGGGCTTCTGTATCGCAGCTGCCCAATCATACAGGTGCCCCGCACCGGATTGAGGGTTATTCCGACAATCACCATAAATATACCCGGAAATCGAGGTGAGCTTACTCCCGGTCTGGTCGAACGTCGACCCTTTAAAGGTTTCCTTGTCACACTGGTTCCCAAACCTTAAATCCTGTACCATCCAATAATGGCCGTCGTGCATCAACCGCACCTTATACGACTGCTCATTGCCGTTCTCGCGTGTATCCCGCAGCGTCCACGAAGAGGCGAACGCGCCGGGGACGACACCGCCCGTACAAGGATCAAAGTCCGGAAAGTCTGTCGTTGAACCCGCAGGGTGTTTTCGCTCGTCTTTGACTACAGGCGCGCCGTTCATCGGCTTTTCGCAGAACGCGCCGGCCACCACGCGCGCACTATAGGCGCCCTTCCCAAAAGATCCGGGAAACGGCATCGGATTCCCGGTGCCCGTTAAGACCGAATGCGCCGCGTTGTCTTTATATAGCCGGTACACGGCGCCGTGTTCGGTGCTGCTCAAGGCCAGCGTAACGTCCGGAGAGCCCACACAATAATTATCTGCCGATGCGCTTAACGTCTGCACCACGGGCGGCTTGCAGGTAATCATGCCCGGCGCCAGCGACGCATCATAGAATGACACTACGGCTTTACCCGCGGGAACGGTAAAGGGTTTGGCAAGGTTGTCTTGTACAACAGTATCGCCACCCTCTTTGTAGGTGACATAAAACGGCGGCGTCCCGGTGAAGTGAATCTGGTTATAAGCCGTGTAGCGCCCCACCGGCGGGTAGTTAATAGCATACACGCACACCCCTGTAGCGACGCACGGCCGTGCATCCTTACAAGTGGCAGGCAGTTGCAGTGTGGCAGAGAAGGAGCCGTTGCTACGGGCGTTGCCCGCCACCCACACGCCGTTGCGGTTGCCCGGCTCCTCAATCACGCTTGCCCCGCTCCAGGAGGGGTTGGTCAGCTTGGCCGCGCTCGTGCTCAGCGGCAAGCGATCCATCTTGCCCTTGTTGTTGTAATCGACGAACACCCACACCGTGTCGCTCCACACCTTTTTAGAGTCTGCGGGCGGCGTCCAGCGGATGTCGATCGTCAGCGTCGACGACCGCCCGTCCGGCCCCGCCTGCGCCTTGTAATTCGACAGGGTGATGCCAC
Organism: Prevotellaceae bacterium; assembly: GCA_031288865.1. Classification (GTDB taxonomy): domain Bacteria; phylum Bacteroidota; class Bacteroidia; order Bacteroidales; family UBA932; genus JAIRLC01. Next base: position 939 of record JAITQN010000059.1, on the reverse strand, counting down.
CAGTATTTTGTGCAGAGAGGCCACAAGCCGGCAAGCTGAACAACACCAGCGTTAGCAGGCGGATTGCATTTGTTTTCATATTTTTTTTATCCATTTTTATCAATCTTTATTAATTTTCATTGTACAATAGTATGGCACCGCAACCGTATTGCGATACAACAAGCACAGGCAGACTACTTACGTAACCATGCAAGTTAAGCACGCCACGTTCACGCGGCCTTTAACAATAAACGCTGGATTGAAAAATTTTGGATTGAAAATTCCAGCGCAAATGTAAATACATTTTTTGGAAAAACAAATATAAAAGTATTAAATTAGTTAATTTTTCTTAAATTTTTGCTGATTCAGAAGTTCTTACTACCTTTGCGGCTGATTTGGCTATATAGAACAAATTGACCTTTCTATTTTTTGGATTAACAATCATCATCCGGTTTCTTTATACCTTTATATGTACGTAAGGTTGGTTATTGGTATTATTTTTTAGTTGTCTCTCAAGTTTGTTTTTATTCTTCCTCCTGTTCTTCCCCTTATTCTTCCCCTCTGCCATTTTATCTTATTCTGAAACCCGCGCCTTGTGTGGTTTCTTCCGTTTCGCTCTTGACCTATATAGTCAAATCGAAACTGTTGGGACGAGGTTGCACCCGGGAGCCCGTGAGACTTTCCCGGGAGCCCGTGAGACCTTCCCGGGAGCCCGTGAGACCTTCCCGGGAGCCCGTGAGACTTTCCCGGGAGCCCGTGAGACTTTCCCGGGAGCCCGTGAGACCTTCCCGGGAAGCCGGAATGAATAAAATGTTTAACTAAAAAATAGTTATTATGAGTACAAATCCAAAAGACTATCTTCCGGGAGGAGACCATGAGCTCCTCACCTACACGGAGAACTTCACCACGAACCTGTTCCCGATGCTCGACCGCATCGGGTTCCCGAACGAATAAAAAAGC